>JADFSH010000177.1 GCA_022560875.1 Planctomycetota bacterium
CCGCGGCTTCGGTCGCGTCGGCGATTTTCTGCCGTAGATCGGATTCTTCCTGCTCGCGCTGGTCCTGGGCCGTCTTCAGCCGGCGTTCCTGCTCGTCCAGTGCCTCCGAATGCTCATCTGTCACGCTCTCGACTTCCGCCAGAGCCTCGCACAGTCGGACAGTCTCTGCTTCGGCCTCGACAAGAGCGGTCTTGAGGGCTTCAGTGGTCTCGACACTCTGCGCCCGTGCGGCGGCGTCTTCATCCCTCGCGATGGCTAATTGCTCTTCGGTCGAGGACAACAACCTCTGGAATTCAGCCTCGCAGGAGGCATGCTCGGCCCGCAATGCCGTGTGCTCCCCAGTCGCTTGAGTGGCCCGGGTTTCCGCTTCCTGGAAGTTGACCTCCAATTCAGCAGCTCGTGACTCGACCGTCTCGAGGGATTCCTGCAATTCATCTGCCCGCGCCTCAGCCGCTTTCAATTCCTCACGATGGGCATGTTCATCGGACGCAATCGATGCGTTTGCCGCATCGGCGGGCTCCGGAGTGAGGGCCGGCGAGCCCGACAACTCATCGGAGACAGGCAGCAACGCGGCGTTTGGGGGAATCGCCCCGGGTTCAATGTATTCCCCACTGTCAGCGTGTTGTTCCAGATCGCTATCGTCCGCATCAAATACCCCCTCGACAGACAGATCTCTATCTTCGGAATCAAGGGCGTTCGCCAATCCGACCCCATCGACTTCGTCATTATCGGTCTGGATATCCGCAGCAGGCTCGTCGTCGATTGGCAGGGCGCTGTCCTCGGGGTCGATGGGCAGCGGAGCAGCGCTGTCATCCGCCTCAGTTACCTGGATCGGCTCATCGTCCTCGAAGGCCAGATCAGGGTCCGCCACTCCATTCCTGCCCGCGGTGGCTGCCTGGGCCACATACCGAAGGCGACTTTTCCCGAGTAAAATCCGATCACCGTCGCGCAATAGTTGTTCGGTAACACGCTGACGGTTGACATATGTGCCGAGCGATGAGCCGACATCCCGCAACCGTACCCCACCCGAGACAGGCTCGATTACACAATGGTGGCGGCTTACCCTTTTGTCACGGATGACGACATCATTGTCCGACGCACGACCGATGGTTATGGGACCATCGATTGTAACATCCTTCTGGTGCCCTTTCGGGGCTTTGAGGATTTCCAACTTCCCCGTCAAGGCACTCTCCTTTATACATTATCCGGTCTGAAGCATTCCATAGCTTATTCAAACTCACAATGCCGACAATGTGAGCATTGTTCTTATCCGGATATGAACCCAAACTATCATTGTCAGGGGGCGCGAAACAAGTGAATTCTTTAAGGCTATTCAGAAATTTGTGTGGGTAGACTGTATTTACAGTAGTCGAAGAGGCGAGCAAAATCCGTCGATTTCGCCTCTTTTCAGCCTCCACAATCGCCATCAATGGTGACAACCGACGAAAACAGACGCAGCTATAATATCTCGAAAATCATTTGTTGAACAACACTTCTACTCTTATCACTTCGCTTCCGGGGGGAGCCAGGGGGTTTGGGGGGCTGGCGGCGAAGCCCCCCAACGAGCGACTCAGCCCGCCGAATCTACCCACACAAATTCCTGAAGACCATGCCCAAACCACGTGAATATCGTTCAATCCGGTTTGTCATTCGGTTCATTGCCATCATCCTATGAAGAAACCATATGTGATCCTGGAAAACGTGACCTAAAATATGGTCCAACACGCTCCCATCGCTCCGCGAGACTGCCTCCCGGGTCGTCTCGTCAACGGACCGATTTTCGATGTATCATAAGCCTTCGTCGTTTGTCTCAGGCTATGTTTTTCTCACGCAAGCGATTGCAATGCGCACAACCACACATTGCCGGTTACACATACACCCTTAAGAGGCGCTTGAGAGCATACGCGTGTGAGCATTTATTTTTAGAATCGCAGTTTTTGTTCTGGAAGCTTTTGCATTCGTGATAGTGGGGCTGTTGAAAAAAGGCGTAACCGATAATACATTCCCACCATATGCCATCGAAATCGCTGATCATAGACCCAGGATTGATGGTTCGGAGGGTTTTTCAACAGCTTCCCTGCCTATTTTCACGACCACAGAGTGTCGTCCGTTCAGACCAGCAGCGCGGCGGGATTCTCGATGTATTGTCGCATGGAGAGGAGATATTGTGCCGCCATCGCCCCGTCGATGACGCGATGGTCGCTGGAGAGGGTCGCCGACATCTCATGACCGATCGTCAAGGTGCCATCCCGTACCACCGGTTTCTGGATCGCCCCGCCCACGGCGAGGATCGCGCTGTTGGGGGGATTGATGATCGCGGTGAAGTGATCCACCCCGAACATGCCGAGGTTGGAAATGGTGAAGGTCGAGTCGCTCATCTCCTCGAGCGTCAGGCCCTTCTCCCGGGCCTTGCCGGCGAGGTATTTCGCTTCCGCGGAGATGACTCGCAGCGATTTCTGGTCGGCGTTGCGAATCACGCCCACCACCAGCCCGCCGCCCCTCTCCGGGGGAAGGGAAATCGCCATCCCGATGTTGATCAGCCCATGAATCTGAATGCTCTCTCCCAGCCATGACGCGTTGAAATACGGGTTGTCATACATCGCCAGGGCGCAGCCACGAATCAGAAAATCGTTGACCGAGAGTTTGACCTGCTGGGAGGCGAGCTGCGTGTTGAGTTCCTTCCTCAGCTCCATCAGGGGATCCATGTTGAAGGTGCAGGTGACCTGGTAATGCGGCACCGTGGTTTTCTGTTCGATCAGTCGCTTCGCGATGATCTGGCGGATGTTGCTCACCGGCACAATCTGATCCTGCATGACGGATAACGGTGATGCGGCCACGAGCGGCGTGGCTGCCGTCGGAGGAGACGCGGATTTGGGTGATGCTTCCTGCTTCGTGGTCGCGATCGCCGAGGGGGGAACTGCGGCGACGGTTTCCGCCCCGGTCTCGATCGCTTTCTTGATATCTCGCTTGATGATCCGGCCCCCCGGTCCGGACCCTTCAATGCTCCGCACATCGAGGCCATGCTCATCGGCCAGTCGCCGGGCCACGGGACTGATTCTTTGCTTGCCATCGCTGGAAACGGAATCGCTTTCGGCGACGACTTCGTGACCATTGACGACAGGGCTTGCCGTCGCGACCGGTGCCGCGGTATCGGTTGTCGCTTTCTCAGTTGCTTGAGAAGAAGAGACCGTATTCACTTCTGCCCCCACGGTTTCTCCCCCGCCCCCGGATGCTTCCCCGCCCCCGGATACTTCCGAGGATAACGCCCCGGACGCAACTTGCTCGATATCCTCATCGTCTTCCGCAATCAGGGCGATCACGGTCCCCACCTCGGTGGTCTGGCCTTCCGGCACGAGAATCTTCGCCACCGTGCCGTCGTCGAACGCCTGCATCTCCATCGTCGCCTTGTCCGTCTCGATGTCCGCGATCACATCGCCCGCCGCCACAACATCACCCGCGGCGATGTTCCACTTGATGATCGTGCCGGTTTCCATCGTATCAGAAAGGCGGGGCATGGTGATTTCAATGGGCATAACGCTGGGAATCCATAATCAAGGTTCGATCGCAAGACTTGGGAATCGCCATTCCCGGGGGCGATGATCATCACGCATTGTAGGTCGCGGCACGCACCGCTTCGCAGATCTTGCGGGCGTTGGGGAGCATCTCCTGCTCGAGGTTGTAGGCGTAGGGTGCGGGCACATCTTCGCTGTGAACCCGGATTACATGATTGTCAAGATCGTCAAAGCAATACTGATGAACCTGGGCGGCGATTTCCGAGCCGATCGAGGCGAAGGGCCAGGATTGGTCCACCACCACGCAGTAATTTGTTTTCTTCACCGAGGTGACAATGGTGTCAATGTCGAGGGGACGAATCGTCCGGCCGTCAATCACCTCGACCTCGATACCTTCCGTCGCGAGTTTCTCCGCCGCTTCCAGACAGAAATACAGACCCCGGCCAAAGCTCACGACAGTGCAATCGTCCCCCGGCCGGCGGATGATGGCCTTGCCGAAGGGAATGGTGTACTCCTCCTCGGGGACGTGCCCCTTGATGGAGAGCAGTCGCTCGGATTCGAGAAAGAACACCGGATCGTCATCGCGAATGGCGGTCTTGAGCAGTCCCTTGGCGTCGTAGGCGTCGAAGGGCATGGCCATCTTGAGTCCGGGGATGCTGGCATACATCGACTCCACACACCAGGAATGGGTCGAGCCGAGTTGTCCGCCCGCCCCGTCGTTACCGCGAAAAACGATCGGGCAGCCGAACTGCCCCCCGGACATGTAGAGCATCTTCGGGGCATTATTGAGCAGGGGGTCGGCGGCAACCAGGCTGAACGACCAGCTCATGAATTCGATGATGGGCCGCAAACCCATCATGGCCGCTCCGATGCCAAGCCCGGCGAAACCGGATTCGGAGATGGGGGTGTCGATCACCCGCTGCGGACCGAACTCATCGAGCATGCCGCGAGTGACCTTGTAGGCGCCGTTATATTGCGCGACTTCCTCGCCCATGATGAACACGCGGGGATCGGCGCGCATCTCCTCTGACATGGCTTCCCGTAAAGCATCTCGATATTCAATCTCGCGTGTGGTCATAATGGGTCTTGAGTCTTCCCTGGTGCCCAGTGCCTATTGCCCAGTGTTTTCTTCCTTCAATATCTTCGGTTCACTTGTTCCCGTGTACGGCCCCCACTCCTCAACGTACACATCCTTATAGAGTTCGGACAGTTCCGGCTCCGGTGAGGCTTCCGCCCACTTGACCGCGGCCCGGATTTGCTTTTTCACATCCTTGGTCATCGCGACGATGTCTTCCTTTGATACGTCATGATCACTCATCAGGGTGACGGTGAGTTTGTCAATGGGGTCTTCCGCCTGATATTGTTGTTCTTCCTTCTTGGTTCGATACTTGCGCGGGTCGGACATGGAATGTCCCTTGTATCGGTAGGTGCGCATGTCCACGAAGGCGGGCCGGACATTCTCGCGGCAGGCATCGGCCACATCCTTCATGCCTTTATAGACGTTGATGACATCCATGCCATCGATAACGGTGGTGTCGATGCCATAGGCTCCGGCCTTGGCGGAGAGATCATGTCCCATGGTCGTGCCGCGGGTGATGGCGGTGCCCATCGAGTAGCCGTTGTTTTCGCAGATGAAGATGACGGGCAGGTTCAGGATGCCCGCGAGGTTCATCGCTTCATGAAATGATCCCTGGTTCAGGGCCCCATCGCCGAGAAAGCAGAGGGTCACCCTTTGCGATTTTCCCTTGTTGATCACCTCGTCCTCATACTTGGTGGCGAAGGCAAGTCCCGCCCCGAGCGGGGTCTGGGCCCCGACGATGCCATGCCCGCCGAACATCGAGTGGGCCTTGTCGAAGAAGTGCATCGATCCGCCCTTGCCCTTGGCGCATCCCCCGATACGACCGAACATCTCGGCCATGGCGTATTTCGGATCCATCCCCCGGGCCAGAGCGTGGCCATGATCCCGATACGCGGTGATGAGGGGATCATCACCATTGACCGCAGCGATACAGCCGACGGCCACCGCTTCCTGCCCGATATAGACATGGCAGAAGCCACCGATTTTCTTGTTCTGGTAGGCCTGCATCGTCCGCACTTCAAACTCGCGGATGAGCAGCATGTCCCGGAGCCAGGAAGTCAGGGTTTCCACGCCGATGGCGTCAGCCTGCGGGGAGGCAGAGGTCGATTTTGAATCTTTGGAAGATGT
>JADFSH010000178.1 GCA_022560875.1 Planctomycetota bacterium
GCTACCTGACTTGGGAGGGCAGCACGGAAAAGGCGCGCAGAGTCCTGGAGGAGGCCTCTCAGACCATCAGTTCAACTGAAGACCCGTTGTTTGTCAACACCTGGTTCTTGGTCGAGGTGTTCGATGGAAAATATCAAGAGGCACTGGACCGGCTTTCTTTGGCACCTGCAGACGCCCTTGCGAAGCAGTTTTTCTTCATCCCCAAGGCGCAACTCTCTGCCCAGATCCACGGGTTGATGAACAGGCCGCAGCTCGCGCTCGCGGATTACGACACCGCTCGGGTTCTTCTGGAAACGAAGCTCCAGGAACAGCCGCAAGACGACCGGCTCCACAGTTCTCTCGGCATCGCCTATGCCGGTCTGGGCCGGGTGGAAGAGGCGATCCGGGAAGGGAAGATGGGGGTGGAGTTGATGCCGGTGAGCAAGGAGGCCTGGAGAGGGCTCTGTCGGGTGGAGGACCTCGCCCGAATCTACGTGATGGTGGGCGAGTACGACGCCGCCATCGACCAGCTCGAGTTTCTCCTCTCCCGTCCCGGTGATCTCTCGATTCCGCTCCTCCGGCTGGATCCTCTCTGGAAACCCCTGTGGGATCATCCACGGTTTCAAGAACTCGTCGAAAAGTATGAGTAGGCCATCACCGCCAGTAACCAGGCACAGCCACCGGCAAGAATGATCGTCCTGGCCATACCAAAGGGGAAATCTCGAAAGTTGAAAGTTGAAAGTCGAAGATCCGCCGGGGCGGGTTGAAAGTTGAAAGCAGAAAGTGGAAGACCTGCCACCCTTCCCAATCACGGCAAATAATTCAAGATGCTCTCATACAAAAGGCCCGACAGGTCATGGGCCAGCGTATCCGCTATTTCCTGCTCGATCTCATGATCGGTTTCATGCAAGGCGCGCTCGTCGAACCAGCGGTGCTGCTTCTGGGTCAGCAGGAGATCATCGAGGTTGCCGTCATACACCGCGTGCCGGTGTTTCCGGCCGCAGGACAATTCAAGCCGCTGTCGGTGAATGACCCGACCCTCAGCCGCGCTCACCAGAGCGAAGGAACATTTCACATGCAATTCGCGACGCGGGTATACCTCGATGAGTGCCGTGTGCCCATGGCGAAGGGCTACTTCCCGCGTCTGAGGTCGTCCGGCTAATGAGTATTCAAAATGATCGATGGTGAAGATTGTCACGAAGTCGCTCTCGAGACGGTCGGCAATGGCTATCGCCCGCGGAGGGGAGATGGCCTGGCGGTCATAATCCAGACGGTGAATCGTCCGCCGCACCTCCTCCGGATCGACCATGGAGATGAACAACGGCGGTTCGCTCCTGAGGTTATCCTCAAGCGCATGTTCCAGATCGTCGAGAAGATCGTCCGGGATATGCGCGGCAATCTCATGACGCCACCAGATCGGCAACACGGCCACGTGCACCGTTCCCTGATCGATGATGCGATCATGAAGTTCCCGGGCCTCACGGGATTCCGGGGCTTCGGGCCCATAGACATCCAGCGCCCGTTCCACTCGCCCATAGGCACTCTGATAACGCTCCGCGTTCATCAGGTCCAGGGCCGAGGCGAGCCGGTCCTGGTATTGTCGCTCGTGAATCGTGTCCAGGAGATCATGCACCGGCTGTGATTCCGGAGCGTTCGCTCCGAAGATTTTCATGGCATCGATGGCGACGGTTTCGGCTCGATCGTAACGCTCATCCCGAATTTCCTCTTTCGTGCCGGTGATGAACAAGTCGAGCTGCTCCCGGCGCACCTGCGCGAGTTGATCCGACGAAAGCCGGTAGCGATTCTTGATATCGCGATAGGCGTCGATCGCCTGACGCCAACGCCCGTCCGCGGCAATCCGCTCCGCGCGCTAAAGGGCATCATCGATCGCCCGGGTCAGGGTCGCGTTTTTGCGGGCGTTGTATTCGGCAGGGAGATCGAGGATGACGCCCACCGCCGCCGCCCGATCCATGAGGCGATCGACTTTCGCATATTCCTGCAGTGCCGGGTCATAACGCCCTCTGTCATAGAGCTCGCGCGCGACGCTCAGGTATCCCTCGAGGGTGAGGTTTCCCGTCTGCCGCACCCGCTCGCGCGCCCCGGGAAATTCAGGATCGCGATGCAGTGCGTCAATATATTGATCGGTGGCCTGGGCCCAGCGGCCCTCCGCCTCCGCCGCGCTGCCTGCCTTGAAGCTTTTCTTGGCGCTGGCGCACCCGGCCAGCATGACCAGCATCAGGGCGGCGATAATGAGACGGTGGGGCATGATATTCTCCTCTGGCAAACCAACATCGGCCATCCTTCATCAAAGATGACTTTTCAGCCCTCATATTCCCATAATTCGCAGCATCGGAACGTTATTCGATCAGATATCATTCCAGCCCCTTCGGTTTCGTGGGCATTATCATGGCGGTTCGTTTGCGGTAAAGTGCCCCGATGCCCGACAATGTTCTTGAATTTGAAGCCCTGGCCCGGGCGAAGCTTGATGATGAAACCTACGCCTATCTCGCCGGGGCTGCCGACGATGGACGCACGCTCGATAGAAACTCTCGCGCGTTTCATGATCTGCAGATTCGCACGCGGCGGATGATCGACGTCACCCACATCGACACCGGCATCACCCTGCTCGACGAATCGCTTCCCTCGCCCATCATCCTCGCCCCCGTCGGCGTACAGGGGATATTTCATCCCGAGGGGGAGCTGGCTTCGGCAAGGGCCGCCGCGCGAAGGGGGCATCAGTTCATCAGCGCGACACTTTCAAATCACCCGCTGGCTGAAGTTGTCGAGGCTTACAAGACTGCCCAAGAGGCCGGGGGGGCTGAAACTTCCGGGGCATCCGGGGGGCTTTGGTTTCAGCTTTATACTTCAGTCGATCGCAAGGTTAGCGCGGGGCTTCTCGATCAGGCCAACGCGTGCGGTTGCCCGGTCTGCGTGCTGACCGTCGATGTTCCCGTGCTGGGCAATCGCGAGAGTCAGCGCACATTCCTTGAGCGCACCCTGCCGACGCTCAGCTTCGGCAATCTCGATCCCCTGGGCGGTTTCATCTCTCCCGGCGATGCTTCCCTGACGTGGGAGATCATCGAATGGATCCGCCAGCGCACCGACATGAAACTTCTGCTCAAGGGCATCGTCACCCGCGAGGATGCGCAGCTTGCCATCGAGCATGGCGTCGATGGCCTGATCGTTTCCAACCACGGCGGCCGTCAGGAGGAATCCGACCGCGCGACCATCGAGTCATTACCCGAAGTCGCAGCCGCGGTGGAAGGCAGGATGCCCGTCATCCTCGACAGCGGCATCCGTCGGGGGACGGACATCTTCAAGGCCCTGGCTCTCGGGGCCAGCGCCGTCGCCATCGGCCGGCCTTATATCTGGGGCCTCGCCGCGGCCGGCCAGTCAGGGGTGGAGCAGGTACTGGACATCCTCGATGCGGAATTGATACACATCATGCGTCTGGCCGGAACGACATCGATCGACCGGATCACCAGCGAGTGTGTCATGCAAGCCCCGATCGCGAGCGGGAGGGTCCGATGCGCGCCCGACGAGCCGCGACCGTGAGGGAGCGTGGGGGAGTTTCTAATAGGCGGCTTTCCCCAGTTATTCCTAGTTACACGGTGGGGCCATCTTCACGAAATCGACCGGCAAGGATGCTCACTCACCGGCGGGAGTTCTCGATGGTTCACCCGGATTCATGAATGATTGCATGTCCCAAAGCACAAGTTCGTGATCCCAACCGCCTTGTGCGTTTTTCTGACTTTTTTGGCAGACCGCCGCCAGCCAACGGTTGTCGGGCGATATCTGACATTTAGGCGCGATGAGCCCCGGCGGCAAGGGGAAGGAATGAATCAACTTTCGGGCGTGGTAATCGATGACGTGGATGTACTTGCTAAATCCCCCCGCCAGCAACGTCCCGTCCTCACTTAATGTGAATTTTCCGATGCCTAACTGACCGAAACGAAGTCGGGGAAGGTTGAATTCAGTCGTCTCCCCGTTTCGAACATCGATCATCAGAAAATTGGATCCGTGCCTCGCCACCACGATGATGAATCGACCATCCGCCGTCAGATACGCATCGCTTGAGGGATCGGGATTGACGGGAAGCAGGAACTCAATGCAATCATCCCCCGCTCCATGGTTGCGTACAATGTACTGTTGCGAGTTGTACGCCTCCATGAACTGAGGCCTCGAATAGAAGGACGGCGGCTCGACCCGGGTATCCACGAGAAACACGCGGCTCCAGGCGAAGTTCGGTCCTGGTGTCGGATCTACCCACGCAGACGTGCTCAGAAGCGTCTCGCTCCGGTCGGCCCGCCAGTCCCAGGCCTCCACCCCACACAACGCTTGTTTTCGATCAAACCACTGAACGTAAACGATTGAATCGTCGTCTGAAATTCCAATGACGGCGGGCTCGTTCAAAAAACCACCCGCCGAACCCGGCAGGGTCACCGATGATTCCAATCGGCCATCTGAGGTTCTGTATCGAGACACCTGATTCCTCTTGGGACCGTTCATGTACAACCCTTGCCCGTTTCGCGAGAGGACGATTTTCGGGTACGAGGCCAATTGTCGCTTCAACAGCACCCGCATGATGCGGCCGTTCGCCAGATCCACTTCGTACACCAGATCCATCTTCCGAATCCAGGGATCGAGATAGACTACATTCCGGTTTCGGGCGATTTCGACCAGCGTGGTTGATGGCCAATTGAAGTATCGACCTACCCGGCCTTCCCTCGGCACCCCCGCGAGCAGCATGATCGCCAACGCAAGACCCGTGATCCCCCAGAGCGGAGCGATGATCGCCAGACGCCGGCGTCTGGTGCGACCTCGAACAAGGCGTCTTCGATTGAGTTCGAGGCCGCACTCCGGACACCGCGCATTTTCAAAGACTTCGAATCGCGCTGGCTTGTCACCCCCGACACAATCGACATGGGAGGACAGATTGTAATTGCACTTCCTGCAGTAAGGCTGATTGCGAACCTGGGGTCGTCTTCGTATCCGAAGCAGCAAATAGATCAACACCACTGTTTCAAGAGCCAGCACGCCGGTCAGCAGTTCAGGCCAGTGACTCACCAGCAATGTCCAGATGTTGATCATCGGCTCATGGACGTGGATGTAGACGGATCGGCCATCCGGATCGAAGGCGACCGAACGAACTCCAGGGTGATCCAGATGATGCGTCCATTGGTCGGTTGGTTGCTTCTCCGGATCGGGAGACTGGGCGAATCCGATTGTGCTCGTGACCAGACACCATCCGATCATGCCGAGGATTGCAAATGTGCGTGATCGGTTGAACATGACGAGAAGCGCTCACCGCTGACGATGAGAACGCCGGAGGCGTCGAACATTGTATCGTGGATTCCTATTCTACGGATGAAGTTCTCGTAGGTCGATTAAAAGCACATTCCTGCAACCGCCGGGTGAATGGTGCGTTACGAGGGCAAACCCAACGAGCAGGCGAGCCTGTTCGTCTGCGACCCGAGCGGCAACGTGCTGGAATTCAAGGCCTTCGCCGATCCGGAGCGGTTGTTTGAGACGGAGGGGTGAATACTTTCCCCCTATCCCCTGACTCCTGACCCCTATTGACCTTTGAATAGTTAGTTTAATCTGCGTGAACTTGCCGATCTCATCGGGGGTGGCAGGCGAGCCTGTTCGTCTGCGACCCGAGCGGCAACGTGCTGGAATTCAAGGCCTTCGCCGATCCGGAGCGGTTGTTTGAGACGGAGGGGT
>JADFSH010000037.1 GCA_022560875.1 Planctomycetota bacterium
GATCCACCGGCATACCAAGTTGCACCTTGAATCGATCAACCGAGAGACGATACCTCTCTCGCGCCTGATTGAGTGAATCAAGTTGCGAGATAGTTGCGTTTTGGGAGAGGGCGGCCTCGAACCTTGTGCTTCGCCCCCCTCGATGCAGCGCCAACTCACGGGCTTCGAGGAGTTCAAAGCTTGTCACACTGCGTTCGGAGTTCACCAGACGCTTTTTTTGCACGACCAGATTGAGGAACTGACTCGCGATGGTAACGAGATACTCTCTCCGGAATCGCTCGAAATCCCGGGATTGATAGATCATGTTGCGCTCGGACTGGATGCGGCTTTCCCGGGCGACGGTCCCCGCTCCCCGCAGCAGAGGGATATTCGCCTGCAGGATGATGTCCGCACTCTGGGTGTCTTCGGCGGTGGTGAGCTGATGCAGGTTTTCTGTGGCCCGGGCCAAGGCGCGGGCGCTGACTGTGCCGCCGTAAGGAAGACGTTGAGTGATGCGAAATTCGTTGACGAGGCTGAGAGAAGTATCGAAGAAACCGCCCATTCCATCTCCCTGAACAGTGGCGGAGAAGTCATTGAAAAACCGTGGCCCCCATTGGTGACGCTCAATCAGCAGACGCAAGGCGGCGAGTACGAATTCCTCCTCGGCAAAGCGAAAGTCACGGCTGTTTTGCATGGCATAAACTAGAGCCGCCTCGAGATCGAGTTGAATGGCATCTTCGTATTCGACGTTGTAACCCTCCAGTCGCGAGATGACCTGCTCAGTGTCTGAAGCTGCCGAGGGGAGGAATTCGAGATCTTCCGCCGCCGGATTGAAAGTGGGAAGTTTCTCGGCGATGGGGTTGGATTCGGGTTGCTGCCGCGTTTCAGAAGCGTCGAGATCCCACGCCTTGATGAGGGGAGTTCTGGTGTCCCCTCCCATATCCCGATTCGTAAGGGCCATGAGGGACTCGACTTCGCGATCTATACGCTGGAAGGCGGGCTGACAGCCCGATACGGCAAAAATGAGCAGGGCGTGTATCCCGCATATCAGCAGGAAGTTGTGGCGCATGATTCCGGGGGGTCGGGTTCCGGGGGTGGAGATTCTGGATCGGCGGAGTTGGATTCTCATTCTTTGATCTCTATCAGTCGGTGAGACAATTCTCCCGGTAGTACATGCTGGTATGATGCCAGCCTGTTCGGGTTGCCATCAGGCATGTGAACTTATTGAACCTTCAACACCTAAGACTGTGAAATTTGTCACAATCTTTCGCCCTAGGAACTCCATTGTATGGCAAGCGTGAGCTACAACGAACAGTGTTTTCTCATAGATGGTCGTCCTTTTTGGATCCTGGGTGCCCAAATTGACTATTGTCGCGTGATTCCGGACCAATGGGCCGAGCGGATCGCCGCGGCGAAACAGGCTGGGTTCAATACCATCCAGACCACCTGTCCCTGGATGATCCATGAGCAAAGACAGGGTCGGTACGTTTTCAGCGATCAATCGGATGTTCGGGCCTTCGTCGAGCGGTGTGGAAAGGCCGGAATGAAAGTAGTACTTCGTCTCGGCCCTGCCGTGGGGGCGGGGTTAGACGGCTCGGGTATTCCCGGATGGCTGATCGAGCAACCGGACATCCGTCTTCGCGAAGCTGACCCGACCTTTCTCAAACATTACAGTCGTTTTCTGCGAAAACTGCTCAATGAACTGGATGGAATGGAGGCAACCAAAGGCGGACCGATACTGCTCTTGCAGTCTGAACATGCCTGGACCTGTTCCAACCCCGTCCAGTCGGAAAAATACCACAAGGAACTGATCCGCTTCATTCGCGAAGCCGGTTTCAACCTCCCCGTTTTCAATGCCAATGACCTCTGGCAGGAGGAATCCGATACGATCGATACCTGGCGGGGATGGGATGATCTGCTGGTTCATCTCCGTCAGCTTCACACTGTTCAAAACTACGCACCACGACTGGTCAGTACCTTCAGGGTGGCAGAGCCGGTGATCTGGGGGGATACGTCGGCCACCTCGAAATCGGCGGTCACGATGCTCGAGCGGATGGCGGAGATCCTTGCCGCGGGAGCTCAGTTCATCGTCTCGCCTTTTCATGCGGGGACGAATTTCGATTTTCTTGGGGGACGTCTGGCCGGGCGTGCCGATGGTTTTGTCGCCACTTCCGGGGCGGTTGACCCCCCACTTGGCGAGGCAGGCCAGCGGGGTGAAAAATATCATCTTGCCAAACGCTTGGTGACGTTTGCCAATAACTTCGCCCATGTCTTCGCGGAATTGAACCCGGATTTCCATCCCATCGTTCTCGATCCGGCACAATTGGACATCAGCCGCTCGCGTACCTCGACCGCTTCCGGTCACGGCCCTATCGCAACTGTCCCTCAGCGCGGGAGCAATGGTCGTGTCGTGTTTGTATTCGGTGCCGGCAATGTGAAGCAGACCACGCTTTTGCTCGACGATGGCCTGCGGATGAGCGTGCATCTGGGTGATCAGACGGTGGTCTGGTTTGTGTTCGACGTGGATCTGCGGGGGACCGCTCGTCTCGACTACGTTAATCTCTGCCCGTGGGCAATCGTTGATCGCAGTATTCTGGTCCTGTTCGGTCCGGAGAAGACCCCGGTATTACTTTCTATCAACAACAGTCCATTCGAAGCCACCGTGCCCGGCGGTGCGAAGCCGCTTGTCGTTGAGCACAAAGGCATCACCGTGGTGATCTGCAATCAAAATCAAATCGATGGTACGTATCACGATGACGAACATGTGTATGTCGGGGTGGAAGGTTTTGATCTGGAAGGTCATCCGATCATACCTGCCGGAACCTCGAAAACGTGGCGTATAGGCAAAGACGCCGAGGTTCAGGAGATCACCTCTGAGAAGGGGAATACGAAAGTACGATCCGGTCGATCTGCCAAGTCGATCAGTCCTTCGATTTGGAATGTCGCGACGACCGAAGTGCATCGGACCGGCGAATCGCCGCGATACGCGTCACTCAAGGGCCCGGAGACACTTTCGGAATGCGGGGCGTCCACCGGATACGGGTGGTACAAGATTGCCCTCAGCAACAAGACATCCCGGAAACGGAAATGTCTGCTCCCCTTCGCGGCGGACCGGCTGCATCTCTTCATCGATGGCAAACCGGATCGTATCATTGGGGTCGGGGCCGGGGCTGAACTGGGAACCTTCGATCTCACCCTCGGCAAAGGCGAGCACTCACTCGTCATACTGGCCGACAATCTCGGGCACTTTGAACAGGGCAATGATTTCTCTCGCCCCAAGGGGGTGTATGGCCATCTCTATGAGGTGAAGGCATTGGCATCAGTCCGACCGAAAAATGTGCAGGCCAATCCGGTCGATCCGTTTGCACTGCGGGGCTTCATCGCCGGTGCCGCTCAAGGATTGCTCAGTGAAATCGATCAGGTGCAGTGGTCTTTCACGCACAGTAAGAAGACATCGATCCTCATCGACATCACTGGTGCGATGTGTCACGGCACATTCGTACTCAACGACGAGCCGATCGCCTATTACGCCGGGGCGACGGGCGCGTGTTTCGATCGCATTCTGATTGGCAAGGAAACAAACGAATCGTTCAAGCGCGGCAAGAACATCCTGCGGTTTGCCCCTGATCACGACCAGCACGATGCCAACAAGGATATTGCGTCCAAGGTGACGTTGTATGATTGCGTTGATTCCCCGTCGGAAGGCGCGGCATGGTCTTTCGCCAAATGGGAGCCGCCCGTGGCCACCGCGTACAAGAAGATCGCCAAGGCCGCCGTGAAGTCCTGCAAGGGGTCTCCCTGCTGGTGGAAGGCCCGTTTTGAACTCAAGGGGGAGTCGCAACGGGGTATCGCTACGTGGCTGGATACCACCGGCCTGAGCAAGGGCCAGGCGTACATCAACGGACACAATCTGGGCCGGTACTTCACCTCAACCAGCACGGGCAAGGCGGTCGGTCCCCAGAAGAAGCTCTACATTCCGGAGGCCTGGCTCAAGGTAGACGCCACCAACGAAGTGCTCCTGTTCGACGAACACGGCTTCGACCCCTACAAGACGAAGATCGTGTTCGCGGCGGAGGGGGATTTCTGAGTCGCAAGAGAACGCCAGAGGTGAGCGGAGTCACTGGAGCTTGCCTTTTTCGTCACAGTGACGGTCTTAAGCTCCTTCCACCGGCGCGGTCGATTTGGGCTGTTAAGCAGCAGGAATTAGACTCGATTTGAGCTTTCAACGAGACTATGAATTTCCGTAGTACTCCAAGTGGTCTTTATGACAATCAGTCCATTTGCATCATGAAAATGCACTGTCAGAAATGCGGTTAC
The DNA here is from genome assembly GCA_022560875.1 of Planctomycetota bacterium. Taxonomy (GTDB): domain Bacteria; phylum Planctomycetota; class Phycisphaerae; order Phycisphaerales; family SM1A02; genus JADFSH01. The sequence continues at coordinate 4,297 of JADFSH010000037.1, forward strand.
GACTTGAATGGTCTTCAGGAGCATCGCTGTCCGGAATGTGGTACGGATTTTTCGCCGGATGATCCCGAGACGTTTCTGACGCGACCCGTTTCTGGAATGCGTGACCTGCTCCTTGCGGTTGGCGCTGTTCTGCTCATTTGTGCGCCGCTCGGCGGTGCAAGACTGATCGACTCCGGTCATCTTGTCTTACCGACTTTTCTGAATGCCATAGCGCCTTTGGGATCCATTATGATTATCTGTGGCTTGGGACTTGCGTTTCATGTTGCGCTGCATAGTTACCGGGCTTTGACCGGGAAAATACCTTGGATTGCTAAAAGACAGGGCTTTATCGCCGCGTTCGCCATCAGCGGTTCTCTCTATCTCGGGCTCACTGGTTTCCTGGTGTACGGCATCCTCAAGTGGATTTTGAAAGCCTGATCGTACCTTCAGAATGTGTATTTTCTGTACTCGATCCGATCTCCGTTGCGCCATTCTGAGCTTGCGCTAGGATGATTTTGTACTTGGAGCATTCTTTGGAGACACCACCATGCCCGAACGCAAAAACACCGACTTCGACCGGCCCGGGGGGTACGCCATGCCCAAGGGGGCGGTGCAGGTTCATCGAAACGCCGTGCGTGAATTGGCCGAGGCGAATGTGAAGCTATACGGCGACAAGATAGAGGCGTATGAGCCGGCTTCGATAAAAAACATCAAACCCGCCTTCTCCTCAAAAAAACCAGACACGAAGCTTTACGTCGGCGATTGTCGTGATGTATTGGCGAGTCTGCCCGAAAAAGGATCGGTCGATCTCATCTTCGCCGATCCCCCCTTCAATTGGGATGTCCCCTACGACCAGTGGCATGATGGCATGCCCCGCGCCGAGTACGAGCGTTTCACTTTCGACTGGCTTGACGGCTGCATCGCGGCCCTCGCCCCGCACGGCAGCCTGTGGGTGAACATCCCTGACGACTCCGCCGCGGAAGTCGTCGTGCATCTCAAGCGGCGGGGCCTGTTCATGATCAATTGGTGCGCCTGGCATTTTCGGTTCGGTCAGAACCGTGAAAGCTCGTTCATCATGAGCAAGGTCCACGTGCTGTACTTTGCGAAAAACCCCGATGATCGGATCTGGAATCCAAATGCGATCATGGAACCATCAGACCGCGCTTCGATCTACGGCGACCCCCGCACCATGGCCAAGGAAAACAACAAGGGCATGAGGGTGCCCATGGATGTCTGGTACGGCAAGTTCTGGGGACGCATTCAAGGCAACAACAAGGAACGACGCCACCAGCACCACAATCAGATTCCCGAGGCATATCTCGAACGCGTCATCCTCGCCTGCTCAAACGAAGGCGATCTCGTGCTCGATCCGTTTCTCGGATCGGGAACAACCTCAACCGTCGCCCGTGCCTATAACCGGAGATCAATTGGCATTGAGTATTCAAAGATATCCGCAGAAAACGCATGGGATCGCATCGCCAGAGTTGGCATGATTCGTAAGGGGGAGGCGCTGGGCCAGTCCACGGCAATCTTCAAGAATCGCAGGCAAAATCCCAGGCCGCAAAAAACCGCCGAGCCGCAACCGGTCTAGGTTTTCAACAGATCTACTGATCCACGTGCCACGGCCAGGGCACGTTTTGTTATCCAGAATCTATTCCCCGGGAATCCACGGCACATCCCCCACTCCTTCCTCATGATTCGCTCGTCGCGCCATCGCAAAAAGCAGATCACTGAGCCGGTTGATAAAGATGATTGGTTCGGGCGTGACCGTTTCCGTGAGGCTGAGGCTGATGAGCCGGCGCTCCGCCCGCCGACAGATTGTTCTTGCCACGTGGAGCCGAGAAGCAAGCTCCGTCCCTCCGGGCATGACAAAGTTCGTCATCGGCTCGTTGCCCTCTTCCATCTCATCGATCAGGGTTTCCAGTTCGTCGATGTGAGACTGAGTAATGCGGGTGATCTTCGCCTCGTGCTTGTTTCCCTCGGGAGTGGCGACATCCGCCCCGATATCAAACAGCCGGGATTGGAGTTTTTGGAATGTTTCTGACAAACGTTTTTCGAGTGGCGATCCCGGGTCACATGCGACTGCGGCGAGGCCGATGGCGGCGTTGAGCTCATCGATTGTGCCGTACGCTTCTACTCGAGGGTGGTCCTTGCTGACGCGATCTCCGCCAAACAGGCCTGTTGAACCATCATCACCGCTTCGGGTATAAAGCTTCATGAAATTGTCACCGTGAAATTCCGTAACGTATCTCTACGCGAGTCGGTATAAACGACAGATCCTGCGCGCCCATATTCCCCTATTGTAGTGGGAATGAAGTATTCCGCAGCCGTGTCAAGAAAACAGCACATATTCAGGCCGCTGGGTCTGATGAGTTCAGGAGTCATTTCATGGATAAGCAACTCATTACCGGGGTGATTCTCGCCTCTTTTGTCATCACCGCCAGCGGCTGTCTCATCGTGAGCGGGAAATCCTACGACCAATCCGGCGTACACATCTCTCGAGCGACGATGAGCCAGATTGAGATTGGGCGAACCACTGAACAATGGGTCATTGCGGCTCTGGGGGAGCCTTCGTCCCGGGCTGAAGTCGGGGGCGATGAAGACATTGTTCTCCTCCGCTATGAATATCGCGTGAGGCGATCTGAGGGGGGGGCTGTTTTTCTGATCTTCGCCGGAGGCTCGGAGACGACGAGAAGAACCACGACCTACTTTGAATTTACGGATGGCTACCTCAGCCGCACCTGGAAAGAGCACGATTCGGCCTCGCATCCGGTCTCTGTGTTTGACAGGGATGATGATTATGAAGACGATTACGATATCGACTAACTGTCGTCAGCACTGATCGAGGAGGATCCGGCAAGGGTATGAGCGGCACATGACGCCGCTCACTCGACTCTCCATGCTCTTGCCGGGCCTCTTCTCGCTCCCGGTGTTCTCGACAGGAAACAAGCCCGTGGACCTCGTCCACGGGCTTATTTTTTTTGGTCATTGAAACCCGGTGTCTTTATTCGAGTGCTGCGGACCCTGCGATCACTTCCATGAGTTCGGTTGTGATCTGGGTCTGACGGGCGCGATTGAACTGGCGACGGAGGGTCTTGCTCAGGTCCTTGGCGTTTTCCGTCGCCGCCTTCATCGCCACCATCCGCATGATCTGCTCGCTCACCACCGCATCGTTGAAAGCCTGGAAGAGCGACGTCTTGACCGTCAAGGGAAGCAGGGCGTCGAGCAGTTCCTCGCTGGAGGGGCTGAAGTCGTAGTTCGCCTGAGGCGCGCCGCTTGATTCGACTTCTTCCACGGCATCGGTGGAAAGGGGCAGAAGTTTCATGATTTCGGGTATCTGTCGGGCGTTGCTTTCGTAACGCATGTAGGCCACGGAAATCGCGTCGTACTTGCCTTCCGAAAATTCCTTGATGTAGCGGGTGGCGAGATGATTGACATCCTCATACGCGGGCTTGTCCCCGATGGTGTGACGCTCGGCCACGGGAATTCTCTGGAACTTGAAAAAGCCGACCGCTTTCTTGCCGGAGGTTTCGAGGATGATCTCCGTGTTGGATTCTCGTAAATCGCGAACTTTCACCATCGCCTTACGCAGCACGCTGCCGTTGTACGCCCCGCACAGCCCCCGATCGGAGGTGATGACCAGCAACAACTGGCGGTTTGTTTTTTCTGGCGGGCTGGCAAGAAGGGGATGCTCAACATCGCCCGCGGCGGCGGAGACCTCCCCCACAAGCTGGCGGATTTTCTCGGTGTAGGGCTTGGTGGCCGTGGTCCGGGTCAGGGCCGTGGTAAATTTTGCGGTGGCGATCAACTGCATGGTCTTGGTGATCCGCTCGATGTTGGACACCGCGATCATGCGTTTCTTGATTTCACGAATTCGTCCCATGGGGCGGATAGTGTAGCGGAGTCGATGCCCGGGGAAAAGGGGGGAAGAGAGGCATCGAGGCAGCCAGGCATCTAGGGATCAAGACCCAAGACCTCTTCTCAGCCCTACCCCAGCTCCAGCCCGTCATAGGCCAGGTTCATCCCCTCCGGCAGCTTTTCGTCCAGGTCGGCATGGAGGATGTCGTGAGTCATATGGACGAACCAGGTCTGGTTGGCGTCGATCTCGCTCGCCGCGGCGATCGCTTCATCGACCGAGAAATGCGTGTAGTGCTTGCGATAGCGGAGCATGTCGAGGATCAGCGTCTTCAACCCCGTCAGCTTCCCCCACGTCTCGGGCGGAATCGCCGAAACATCAGTGCAGTACGCCAAGGGCAAGGGCGCAGGCTGCTCCAGCCGAGTATGCCCCTCCCCGTCGATCGCCTCGATCCGATAGCCCAGAATGGGTAATTTGCCATGCAGTAGCTCAAGAGGGGTGAATCGCAGGCCAAACAAATCCACAGGTTTCAGGGGGTCGATCAGATGGGGGATGAGCAGGGCCACGAACGAATTGTTGACATTCTTGTCCCTCTCGAAAATATGCCGGTAGACCCTGGTCAGATGCTCCATCGTATGTCCGTCGGCATAAATGTCGATCGGAGCCTGCATCACTGCGTTAAAACGACGCACATCGTCAAGTCCGAAAGTGTGATCGACGTGATTGTGGGTGTAGATGATCCCGTCACAGCGTGCCAGCTTGTGTCGCAACACCTGCTGGCGGAGATCGGGGGAAGTGTCAATCAGGATCACCCGCTCCTGCCCGGATGCATCGACAAAACGCAGGCACGCCGCAGTGCGGGTTCGATTGTCCCGGGGGTCGGGACTCCCGCAGATTTCGCAGTCACAGCCGATCACCGGCACCCCGGCCGAGGTGCCGGAGCCGAGGATGATGAACTGGAGATCGGAAATGCAGGCAGGCATGAAGAGATAACCACGGAGTCAGGGAGTCACGGAGAAAAGAAGTATAGATGAAAGAGAAGACAATCCCTTCTTGAGCTTGCAAACCGGTTTTATTTCTTCACACTATCTGAAAATCTCTTTCCCCTCTTACCTCTGTGCCTCAGTGTCCCTGTGGTTAAACTCTTCTCCCATGAAGCTCGGCAAGCTGAACATCTCGATTCTTATACTGATGCTGGTCTTTGTGCCCATCTGCATCGTGATGAAGATGATGCACGCCGATGAGGTGTGGATCTTCACCATCGCCTGTCTGGCCATCGTGCCTCTGGCGGGGTGGATGGGCAAGGCGACCGAGCATCTTGCCGGGCATTACGGCCCCGGCATCGGGGGGCTGCTCAACGCCAGCTTCGGCAACGCCGCGGAGCTGATCATCGCGATCATGGCCCTGAGGGCCGGGTACATCGACGTGGTCAAAGCCTCCATCACCGGGTCGATCATCGGCAACATCCTCCTGGTCCTGGGCTTGTCGTTTCTCTGTGGCGGGTTCAAGAAAAAACACCAGAAATTCAACCCCACTTCGGCGGGGCTCGGCTCGACCTTGCTCCTGATCAGCGCGATTGGTCTTTTAGTTCCCGGGGTGTTCAGCCTGATCACGGGGGGTGAGGATTCGGAGCGATTGCAGACCCTCAGCCGCGACATCGCGATCGTGCTGTTTGTGGCGTACCTCCTGAGCCTCGTTTTTCAGCTCATCACCCACCGGCACCTGTTTCGCGATGAGGATGCAGAGGTCCATGAGGGGTTGTGGTCCAAGAGAAAAGCGGCCGCAGTGTTGCTCATCGCCACGGCGTTCGTGGCCCTGATGAGCGAATTTCTCGTCGGGGCGATCGAGCATACTGCTGAGCAGTGGGGCATGACCGAAGTATTTATCGGGGTGATCCTGGTGGCGATCATCGGCAACGCCGCGGAGCATTCCTCCGCGGTGCTCATGGCGATCAAGGGCAAGATGGACCTGTCGATCAACATTGCCGTAGGCAGCGGCATCCAGATCGCGTTGTTCGTCGCCCCCCTGCTGGTTTTTCTCAGCTATGTGATCGGCCCAAGCCCCATGAACCTCGTCTTCACCCCCTTCGAGATCATCGCGGTGGTGGTGAGCGTGATCGTGGTGGAATCCGTCTCCCACGATGGCGAATCCCACTGGATGGAAGGCGTGTTGCTGCTGGCGGTGTATGTGATCCTGGCGATGGCGTTTTATTTTCTGCCGGGGTAAGTGGGAATGCGAGCAGGATTCTTTTTCGCTCATACTCATTTATAGCTAGGGTGATGACAAAGGAAGGCAATGAAATGAAGATAAAATGGCTCTTTGTAATACAACTGTTGGCGGCGATCGGGCTCGGCGGGTTTTCGGTGAGTGCGAACGCCGTGATTGTGGTCCTTCATCCTGATGATGAGATGGAAGCCGCGCGCCAGGTCATGGTGGATTTTGCCTACGCTGCGCTTGCCTCAGATGCGGAAGCCGTGGCCCGGGTTCTCCACGACGATCTGACCACCAATTGGGGGTCAAAGAAGAAGGGCGTGGTTGCGCGAGTTACCGGTACGCGGCTATGGGAAATGAGGTTCGTGCTTCGCCACGCATTTTTCAAGAAGGTGGGCGAGCGGATTCTGGTTACGCCGGTTATCTGGTACAGCTTTACACATCGCTCATCGCTCTCGTTCGAGCTTGAGAAGAGTGCGAATAAGTGGTTGATCGTGAGGATCGAGACGGGCGCCGAGACGCCTCTCGAACTCCAGGAGGCTGATCGGCGGTTGCCAGAACACCACCTGCTGCATCCGGTTGCCGTGAGCCTGCGAGATGCAGACACGTCCGAACCCGTCTTTGCGCGGGTCAGGGTTACCGACAGCGAAGATGATTACTGGCCGCCAGAAGGCCACTTGAAAAAAATCGACACCGGCTGGCATCCTGAGACCGGCGGCGATGCCAAAGTGGATGGGAAGTTTTATGCCTATGTCCGATCCGATTTCACACTCCCATTGCCGGTTGGCTCATACGACATCGAGGTCGTGCACGGCATGGAATATGAACCCCGAACGGTCCATTTCGAAGTTACTGACTCAAAGGATATGACACTGAAAATTGAGCTTGAGCGTTGGTCGAACGTCGCACAGGACGGGTGGTACTCCGGCGATACGCACGTCCATTTCATCGATCCCACCAACGGCATGCTGGAGATGAAGGGTGAGGATCTGAACGTCCTGAACATCCTCGTGACCAAGTGGGCCGAGTTGATCACCAACGCAGAGCACTTTACCGGCGCTCCCAGCCGGCTTTCGGAGCCAGAGCATATCGTCTACGTCAACGAAGAGAGCCGGCACGGATTCCTGGGCCACACGATCTTGCTGAACCTCAAGCAGCTTGTGTATCCGCTGTCGTGGGGGCCGCAAGAGGGCGGAGGGGTCATCGGAGGCCACGACTACCCGACCATGGCGAGCGTGGCCGACCGGACCCACGAACAGGGAGGGTTCGTAACTTGGGCGCATTTTCCTTTTCCTCAGGGTGAGGTTGCTGTGGACATGGCTCTGGGGAAGGTGGACTCGATCGACCTGATGACCATGGGCGATGCCTTTAACGATGTCTTTGGGCAACTTGGGCCCGCCGATACCTGGTATCGCTTCCTCAATCTGGGCTTTCGCCTGCCCGCGACCGCCGGCACCGACAAGATGCAGAACACGCAAGTCCTCGGTTCCGTCCGAACCTACGTCAAGATGGAAGGGCCGCTCAGTTATCAGGGTTGGATCGACGGGATTCAAGCGGGCAGGACGTTCACGACCACCGGCCCGATGATAAAATTCAGCGCTGACGGCGCGGAGATCGGTGACACGATAACGGTCTCGTCCGGCCAGATGATTACGGTGAACGTCGAGGTCTCGAGTCGAATCCCCATGGAACGGATCGAGATCATCCAGGCCGGCAAGATCGTCGCGACCAAGGAGAACCCTTCCGGCGCTCGGAAAGTGAGCTTCACTGCGCAGGTTCCGATCGAGGGAAGCACTTGGATCGCGGCTCGCACGTCCTCCTCCGAGCACCTTCCGTTCAACAACGATATACCGATTTTCGCCCATACGAGCCCCATCTATATCGAGGTGCCGGGTCGCCCTATCGGCTCCCCCGAAGCCGCCGCCTATTTCGCCAGGCAATGCGAAGATGCGATCGAATGGGCCAGGACGAAAGCGAAGGTGCTGGATGAATCGCAGCGCCAGGAGATGATCGCACTCTACGAGGAAGCAAGAAAGATATACCTTGATATGGCGTCGGGAAGTGATTGACACGTGCGGCGAGGTGGTTCCTCTTGGGCGTCCCGAATGCTAAATGCTTAAAACATCTTCAGCACGAACACCACATACACCAGGGCTAGGACAATCTGGGCGATTGCGAAGGGGAACGCCATTTTTACGAATCCTGCGAAGCTCAGTTTGATCTTGTTGCGATGGATGATCGTCACCGCCACCAGGGTCGAGGCGGAGCCGATGGGGGTGAGGTTGCCGCCGAGGTTGGCCCCGAAGATCACCGCCCACCAGAAGGGCGAGTTCGGGTCGTCGCTCACTCCCGGAATCCCGGCGAGGATCTTCGCCAGCATCGCGGCGAGGGGAATATTGTCCGTCACGCTGCTCGCCACGGCTGAGGTTATGAGAATCGCCCCGGCCCCGGTGGTATCCCCCAGATTGATCAGATGTTTCAGGCCTGCGCCGATCAGATCCAGCACCAGAGCGTGTTCCATTATGTTGATCACGATAAACAGCGAGCAGAAGAACGCCATGAGATCCCAGTCCAGGGTCCTGTAGAAGTTCTGCACTTCGTTCTTGTAACGCAGGAGCATGATGCCCGCGAAGGTGAGGGCGACAAAACCCATGCCGAGATCCTTGATGTAAGGCAGGATCGAGGTCGTGGCGATCACCGCGATGAACGCGAGGAGCATGAAAGCCCCGAAGTAGAAGAAGCCGCGACTCTCGATGCCGTCGTTCTCATCAAAGCCCGAGACGAGCAGTTTCGCCTCTTCTATTTCCTCTTCGCCCGCTAGCGGCTTGATGGCAAAGAGCTTTTTCCCCATCAGGATCGTCCCGATCGTGGCCACTACCACAAAGGGGCTGGCCTTGATGAAGAACGCCACGAACGAGATGTTTGCAGCCGTGCCCACGATGATGTTTGGCACGGATGAGATCAGCGTGAGCAGCCCTCCGATGTTGGTCAACAATCCCATAGTGAGCAGGAACCCCAGCAGCAGGTTCTCCCGGCCGAGCTTTTTCAGCGACACCCCGGTGAGCGAGCCCACGATGATCATGGCGGTGACGTTGTTGAGGACCGCGGAAAATACCACCGTCATAAGACCGTAATACCACAACAGTTTCACCGGATCGCCTCCAGAGAGCTTGGTGAGCTTGATTGCGATCCAGCCGAAGAGTCCGGACTTGCTGGTGACATCAACGAACAGGCTCGACCCCACGATGATGGCAATCACTCCCCAGTCCACCCCTGGAATATAAACCGGCATATTGATCTCATGGCCCCCGATGGTGTAGTACGGCCCGTACGGCAAGGGCAGCAGCATCGCCCCCAGCAGGAGCGACACGATCGCGAACGAGCCCACGATGATCGACTTCTTCGCGTGGATTTTCTCCTCCAGGGCCAGGCACGCAATCATCGCCACCAGCAGTCCCCCAAAGAGCAGCGTCACCCCCATGCTCACTTCATGCGCCACCTCCGAAGCGAGGATTATCAACTGACGGTCCATGTCAGATCAACTCCTTGGAAATGGCACCGCGGATACGCGGAGAGCGCGGAGGAAGAGGGGTTGGAATATCTAGAAAAGGGATGTCTGAAACTATATAAAAGTCTTTCATTCTTTTTTTTCCTCGTCCTTCGCGGTGAATCTTCCTGGTGTGTTCTTCACAGCATCAGCAGCGGAATCTCTCGGAGTTCGACAGCTAGAGGGTAGGCTATGCCGTGCATGGCGAGTTGGTCTTCGTCCTTGGTGTTCATGACCAGCAAGTCCACCTGGTGCTTCTGGACTAGTTCCTTGTAGGTACTCAGGTGATGGCCCATGGTCACGATCTCCTCGAGGTGGATTGAGGACCGATGCTCATAGATCCCCTCTCGACAGGAGAGGATGAAATCCAGAGGCTCCTTGAGGAGTTGCCGTGAGATTTCCTCCCGCGCCAGATCGGTATCGAGGGTGGGGATCTTGGAAATCGCGTCAATGAACCGATCAAAGGACGACTGGTCTTCGACATGGGTCAGGAACAAAACCCCGTTTTGCTCGGTAAAACTCACAGCATAATTGACGAGGCGATTATCGCCGGTGATGTGATCGGTTATCGCCATCACCACGCTGGTGTCCTTGAGCGCATGGGATGAGGCCCGCTTCGCTTCGGGATGGGGCAGGACCATGATGGGAATGTCCGTGGCCTGGGTCAGCACCTCTATATAATCGCCCAGCGAATACGGCTGTCGCCACTGGTTGGAATGCAGATGCCGATAGGTGCAGATCATGTCGGGGGCTTTGCCCTCGACGATGGCGAGCAGTCCCTCGATCGAGTCGAACTCCCCGCCCGCGATCACGTCCCAGACCACGCTCTCGCTTTCGTCGCTGAGGACTGAGAGGAAAGACTTGACCTGCTCGCTCCAGGCGTATGCCTTGGCCTGCTCGAAGTCGGCAATAATGAGAAAATTGGGGATGGCAATAGGTTCGTATTGGTAGACTTCCTTTACCGCCGAACGAAATAAGCTTTCAAACTGATCAACGTTGGTCATGTTCTCAACCTCTTGTCCCGGCTCGGATTATCCTTGATTTTTCAGTGAAGGGCATGGCTTGGCCATCTGCAACCGATACAGACGAGACCGAATCGGGTATCCGCCGTAGAATACACCATGATTTTCTCCGGCAGGCGATTACTCCTGAGTCTTTCCATTATCATGGTGGTGGCGGGCATCGTGATCATGCTCGATCGTCCGATCGGTTCGATGGCCCTCACTGAGCCCATTGGACGGATCCTGGTCTGGGTCATGGTGGTCTGCGGGGTGATCAGCATCATCGTGCTGAACGTCTATCACCCCCCTATGCCGATGGCCAAAAACGAAAATGAGGACATCTGCCTCTTATCCGAGTCACGCCGGCGCGAGCTTATCCGCGGCACCTCGATGCACCTGAGAGGACTGAACTACCGATATTCCGTTCGCTTTGAACAGGAAGCATCCGAGGGTCGTCGCTGTTTCAACGCCGAAGTCAATACGGTCAAGCTCGGGTTTATCCCCGCGGTGGTCTCCGACAACACAAACGATCGACAGGGTCATGGTTATGTGGCATTCGTTTATGACGGACGGCGCTGGCGCGGACCCGGATTGCCTTGCCCCGACGGACAGGCGCAGGCGGTGAAGCATGCCGCGAACTGCGTTTCGCCGTTGGCGACGGAAGAGGAAACGAAGTTTTAAAAAAGAGGGATCGAGGGATCGAGGCATTGAGGGGGATTTGAATCGGTGGTTCATGACGGTGCTTCGACGGCCTGTAACGCTTCCCGCAGTTGCTGTGTTATCGTTTTGGGATCGTCCGCTGCGCAGATCGCCGAGCTGACCGCAACCCCTCGGCATCCGGCTTCGACGAGCTGGGCGATATTTCCCTGATCAATTCCCCCGATGGCGAGATGCGGAACGTCCGGGTATGTCTCGATGAACCTTTGCAGATACGTCGGACCGGAGGGGGTTCGTTCGGGTTTGAGCGATGATGGGAACATTGCCCCCACGCCGCAGTAGTCCGCGCCCGCTTGAACTGCCGCGCTTGCTTCATCGAGGTCATGCGTGCTGACCCCGACGAGGAGGCTGCGCCCGGCAAGACGTCTTACTTGGGCCACCGTGAGGTCATGCTGCCCGACATGTACGCCGTCAGCGCCGGCGATGAGGGCGACATCGGCGCGATCATTGACAATCACGCATGCTCCTTCGGGATGGGCGAGCGAAACCACTTCGCGCACCCGGTCGGTCAGAGCGCGGGTTTCCATGTTTTTCTCACGCACCTGGATGCAGTCCGCGCCATTCTCAAGCGCACGCTCCACCACATCGCGCCAGTTGAGGCGACATAGTGATTCCGTCAACAGCAGGCAGAGCCTCCATTGACGGGCCCGTCCCGTCCCGAGAAGCATTTGAAGGCGGGATTCAAGGTCGTAAGCGCGATAGCGGATGGACTCGATCTGCGATGAAAAGGTGATGTTGAGTGTCTTTCCAGTTTCCTCGATGACCCGCAGGGACTCGGACAATCGCTTTCCCGCGGCGATGACGACCTCGACGAGGTTGGTGCGATGACGCTCGGGCTCGGTAGACAGGGATGTTCCTACGTCATCGGGTGTCGCCCGATTGGCTTCAAGCCAGCCCGGGGGAAGTCCATCCAGAGCCTTCCGCAGATCGTGGCGAAGTGTTTTCAGTGACTCGCACAGTGAAGCATCGTTCAATGCAAATCGCGCGGCATCCTCCATCACCCGCATCGCCTCGCGGGCGCGGTTGGCGTTGGCATCGAGTATTCGCGCGACCATCGACATAACCCAATCATAGCTTCTTGAATCGGCGTTACACTGTCTGCTTATCCCGAAGAAGGAGTCCATCGTGTTCACATCGATCAGTGTCGTTACCAGTCTTCCGAAAGCCACACTTGTCATCGGGGTCTATGCCGAGCAGGAAAAGCTGCCTCGGAGCCTTGCCAGGCTGGAAAAATCAAGTCGGCTTGAATTAGAGCTTGTTCTGAAGACTCCCGGTTTCAAAGCCGATCTCGGCGAGGCGATTCCCGCGGGTGATGGCCGATTGCTCATCGGGATGGGCAAGGAAAAGGAATTGAGCCGCGACAAACTTCTTTTGCTGGGGGGAAAACTGGTGCGGGCGCTGGATCGGATGGATATTCACGAGGCGGAACTGACGCTGGCGAAAATCGTCCCGAAGAAGATCGCGTCGAATGAGGATGCCGCCCAGCTCATCGCCGAGGGGATGGGGCTCGCCAACTGGCGGGTTGATTTCTTTGACGGCGAGGCGACGAAGACTCCGAAGGTCAAGGGGAGATTGAAAATCAAGCCCCGGGACGCCTCACTGAAAAAAGCGTTGACGCGTGGACTGATGCTGGCGGAATGCACCAACTATGCCCGCAAGCTCGCGGCAACCCCGCCCAATATATGCAACCCCACGTGGATGGCGTCGGAAGCAAAAAAAATGGCGAGGGCCTGCGGACTTACCTGTCGCGTGATCAATTATGCCGAAGCCGAGAAACAGGGATTGGGCGGGATCGTCAACGTGGGCAGAGGCTCGAAATCCAAGCCCTGCCTGATCATTCTCGAACACAAGCCGGTGCGTCCGGTCAAGGGTGTGAAGCTCGCGTTGGTGGGCAAGACCATCACCTACGACACCGGCGGGTACTCACTGAAAATATCCAACGGCATGAAGGGGATGAAGTACGACAAGAATGGGGGTATGGCGGTCATCGGCGCGATGCGGGCGATCGCCCAACTCAAGCTCAAGACGCCGGTCGTGGCCCTTCTTCCCTGCGCGGAGAATATGGTCAGCGATGATGCCTACCGGCCGGATGACATCATCACCATGTACAACGGGGTGACGGTGGAGGTGACGAACACCGATGCCGAAGGCCGCCTCGTCCTTGGCGATGCGCTGGCATATGCCTGCAAGAAGTTCAAGCCCACCGCGATCATCGACGTGGCGACGCTCACCGGGGGCGTGGTGGTCGCGCTCGGGTCATTTTGCAGCGGGCTCTGGTGCGATGATGCCAAACTCCGCAAGCGGATCGAAAAGGCGTCCGTCCTGACTTGTGAAAAGATCTGGCGACTGCCTTTGTGGGAAGACCATCGCGATTTCATGCGCTCCAAACATGCCGACATCTGGAATTCCGCCCCGGTCAGGGGTGCTCACCCGATCCAGGGGGCCGCGTTCCTGAGTTTTTTCGTCGATGAGAACCTCCCTTGGGCACACCTCGATATTGCCGGGGTGAGTTCGGTCGATTCCGACAAGGATATGTACGTGACGGGACCGACCGGCTATGGCGTACGCCTGCTAACGGAAGTCGCCCAAGGATATGAAAAAATGTAAGGCAGGGTCCGATTCAGGTCGTAGAGGCCTCGGTGGTTTCATTTTTTATCGCCGTGGGGTCTTTCCCCTGCTCGATCGCGGTGATCTTGTCGACGCGATGGGCATGTCGTCCACCCTCAAATTCCTCTTCCAGCCAGACATCCACGATCTTGCGGATCTGGTCCAGGGGTGTCATCTCCGGGGAAAGACAGAGGACATTGGCGTCGTTGTGGCGACGACTGCGTCCCGCGGAGATCTCATCGAAGACCAGAGCAGCCCGAATGCCGGAAACCTTGTTTGCGGCAATGGACATGCCGATTCCTGAACCACAGGCGAGGATTCCCCGGTCAGCTTCCCCTTCACTGACGGCTTTTGCCACGTGCCAGGCCTCATCCGGGTAATCGCAGGTTTCACCATCACACGAGCCAAAGGTGAAGGGTTCGTGGCCCTGTGTTTTCAGGTAGAGGAGAAGATCCGAGGTCACCATGTCCCCTCGATGGTCGGAACCCAAGGCAATTTTCATGTGACGAACACCTCTCTGAGTCGTTGGGGGATGAGCTGCATGAATCGCTGGGCCAAGTCATCATAGGTCGTCTGGCCCGTGCCAAGCGGGTCTTCGATATCACCCTCCGGATCCAGTAGCTGTATCTTATTCTGATCCTCAGAATCATGGGGGAGCATTTCCTGGGCCGCTATCTGGTGGCTGGAGGTCATGCAGAGGATGAGATCGGCATTTTTGACCAAGTCAGCGGAAAGGGGCGTGGAGACACCCACATGATCGATTCCAAGCTTTGAAAGCACGGTTAGGGTTTCATTCGTCGGGGGGGAGCCAGCACTGGCATCGACCCCCGCCGAGGTCACAAACAGATCAATCCCCTCTTCCAGAAGCCCGGAGTCGATGCTGTGACGAGCGATCGCTTCGGCCATGGGGCTTCGGCACGTGTTTCCCGTACAGACAAATAAAACGGTTCGCATTTGTCCTCACAGCCAGCGGGCGACGTGCCCAGGCGGAATAGTAGCTAATCAGATACGATCCTGGCGAGACATGCAGCCTCTACAGAATGATCGAATGTGCAACGTGTGTTATACTGAGTGGCATCATAGTTTAGTATGGACATAGGAAGCAGAGTTTGCGGCGGCCACGCACCCGGAGTAACACGTGGAATTCATCAGTGAAAATGAGGTGTACGAAGTACTGAAGGAATTCGGCATCGAGCGGGTACAGGTCAACGATGACCGCATTGAACTGCAGATGCACAGCGACGATTCGATCGTCCAGTTTCATCTGGCCAGTAAGGAAAGCAAGGCAACACCTCATGATGGCTCTGAAACTATTACGATTGAAAAGGAACGCCTTTCAAACGTAGTCGAGCACATGCTCCATCTGATGCATGTGACTCAGATTCTTCTCATTCCCCTGGGCAAGTGGAGGAGCGTCTTCGACGCGGTTGCATTCAGCCTGGCCGAGAGCGAGGCCTGGCAGGCAGTTGATGCGGCCGCCACCGTTGAGTTGAATCGGCGCGATCCCCTGCTTTGCGAGCCGGCGGACTTTTCCACAATCAACGAGCTTATTTCCGCCCTTTTTAACGATGCCGAAAGCCCGGATCAGGGACTCATGCTTGTTTCGTCTTCAGCGCCGATTCTGATTGAGATCGTCCCCGACGGAGCATTGCGAGTCAGCATCGGCAATCAGGTGCTTGCGGACGAAGTTTCCGAAGCCTTTGCGGTGTCCTGATTCCTCCGGCCTTCGCAAGCTGAAGTTCCTGACTGGTTGCGCATGATTCAGGAGGGGAGTGAATTCTCTTCAGAGGCCGAGATCAATGACCGATAAGTTTCACGTCCTTTTAGATTCGCGACGATCCTGAATTGACGCGTTCCGATCGACTCTCCTCCCCTGGATTTGGTGAACATCATGCGAATACTGCTGGACGGTAAGCTTCTGGAAAACTTCACGGCGGAATCAGTCAAGGAAGCGATTGATGTCGCGGCCAACGTCACCCGGGACCGCGGACGCATGATCGTGGAGGTGATTGTTGATGGCGAGAAATTGAATGATGAGCAGATTCAGGATGAATTGGCGGGCTCTTCACCTGCTGAGGAAGTTCAATTCAACAGCGCCGATGGCCGGAAGCTCGTGAGTTCGGCCTTTCAGGATTCGATCGCTGCCCTGGCGGAAGCGGACAACTTCCAGCGCGAGGCGGCGGAGTTGATCCAGGCAGATCGAACCCCCGAGGCGATGGAGAAACTCAACCATGCGATTCTGATCTGGCAATCAGTCCAGAAAGCGGTGATGATCGGAGTCGAGATTGCTGCAGTTGATCCTGGTGATGAGAAGAACCTTGAGGATTCGATCACAGGGGCGATCGAACGGCTCAATCTACAGCTCACGACGATAAAAGACGGACTTAATTCCGATGATCCGATCGGAATTTCGGATGCATTAATGTACGATATGCCCGAAGTCGTGCAGGAATGGCGATCGTTGCTGCACGAACTCTGCGAACGCGTGGCGGTTGAGGTGAAAGACAATGTCCACAGAATCGAAGTCTCAGATAATTGATGACCTGATGACAAGGGCCAGCAAAGCGCTTTCGCGGACCGCATATTTTGAAGCCGAACGCCTGGCCAACAAAGCGCTCATCACCGCGTTTCAGGGCAATGACTTCGAGCAGATGGCTCGTATCGTGATGCCTCTGCAGGAAGCCCGGAGACTGCGTGTTCAACTGGCCCTCGAGGTCGGCACGATTACCATCATTGATGAGCAACCCGTCATCGAGGGAATGGAAACCAAGCCGGGTTGTTATCTCCTACGCCCCCCTCGGGTGGGAGCTGACGCGCGGCGGCTCCGCCTCGCCGGGTTGGAGCAAGAGAATCCCGTTGCCGTGGTATGCCATGAGCCCCTGAATATGCTCAAACTCTGCCCGATCGTCGCCATTACGCCGGGTAAGTCGTTCCGGGCCACGATGAAACCGCCGAATCCTGAGAAGCCGGACTTGGCCTGGTTCGTCGATGCGATGAAAGCTCTCGGCGATGCCGCGATTCAGACGATTGATCTGGAAAAGCCGGCCACGCGAAGGGTTGAGAACCTCATGGAATGTCTCGACGCCATTCCTGATCATGAACAGTTGCATCAGGTTCTGGAAGCAACCTGTCGAGAGGCGATGCTTGAGACCAACGACGAGTCGTCGACCCCGAAAGCCTCCCTTATCTGATCGACTCATCCTCCGAAGGGGGACCGATGAGCGCACGACAACCCGGAGGGGGACAACCGAGTGTGGGTCGCAGGATTCGACGTCGTCGCCAGGTCATATGGCTTCTTGCCCTGCTTGTTCTCTTCTGTCTCAGCTATGTCGATCGGCGCGGCTGGCTTCTGGTGCCTCATGCCGATGACATGGCGACCTATCACGGCATCCAGGGGCGCGTGACTCGCGTCATTGATGGCGACACCTTTGAAATCGACATTCCGGATCGCCTCAACCAGCGACCGGTGACCCGGGTGAGGTTGTGGGGGCTGAATTGCCCCGAACAGGCCTCGCTCGATCGGGAGGCGGAGCCGCTGGCCGATGAAGCAACGAATATGACGAAGCGGCTCATTGAGGGCGGGATTGTCACGCTGAGCCTCGAACCACACCGGACACGGGGGACATTCGGGAGGGTGCTTGCCCACGTTGATATTCCGGATCAGGGCGATCTCAATATCGCATTACTGGAAGCGGGGCTTGCGATCACCGATGAGCGATGGCCGCATCGCTGGTTGGCCCGCTACGCCAAAGCACAACGACAGGCACAACAGAAAAGGACCGGCCTCTGGCTGCCGGTCCCGGATTCCGGTGAGTAGTCGGGATGGACGGGGTTACTCCGGGCAGTCTCCCCAATTAGCGAGGATGAAGAGCAGATCAGAGACATCGAAGGGGCGTTGCCCATTGCCGCGATCCCAACCTCGGAGAACGAAAAGCAGGTCGAGGATGTTGACCCTGCCGTCACCTCCGGGCGGGGCGATATCCGCAGGGCAGGATGTCTGGTTGAATTCATACGCTCCCCGGTCCACGGTGTCGTTGAAGATTCGCTCGTTGCCATTGAGATCGGTAGTAATGTCGGCGAGGATCACCGCGTCGTTGTCACCCGAGTCGATGGAAGTGGAGCCTACACTGAGGTGGAGGTCGTCATCTTCGGTGGCGGGGACGTTGTCGGCACCATCAGCATCGACGAAAAGCGGATCGTCGCCGATGTTGCCGACGCCGCCCAGAGACCCGGTCAGTCCCTGGATCGTGCAATGGTTGACATCCATCACAACGAAATCCGTGAGGGCAACAAGCTGCGCCTCTTCAGTGCTGCCGCTGGCGTCGGAGTTATTCCAGAAAATGCAATTTTGAAAGAGCGTCTGAGTGGGAAAGCTTTCGTTACCCCCGTTCATTGCGAAACCACCACCAGTCAGGGCGTTGTTGCCGCTGATAGTGCAGTTGAGGGCATTGACCTGACCAAATCTATCAGAATGCATTGCGCCACCACGGTTGACGGAAGCGTTGTCGTTCAGGAGGCAATTAATAAGGGTCAAAGTGTTTGAGCGGGAGATTGAGATGGCGCCGCCATCCTGTCCGGAGGTATTGCCGCGGAAAATTGACGCTTCAAATCTGAGTGAGGCATTGAAAGATTCTTCCGAGGAAAACCCTCCGCCATTCCGTCCCGCTTCATTGTCGATGAACTGGCAATGCGAGACAGTGAGTGGGCCGTCGGCTGCGGTACCGACACTCAGGCCGCCTCCAGCAAAAAGAGTCTGATTTCCTTGTATCAGGCAGCCAGACATATCTGTTTTCCTGCTGACGCTATTCCTTCTGGAAATAATTCTGATCCCGCCTCCCTTCAATTCCGCGAAGTTATCCCGAAAAATGCTGTCTCGAATAGTGGTGTCGGTGTGAAAAATCCACAGGCCACCACCTTCTCCAAAGGTCATCACCATCGACTTGTTTCCAACAAACTCACACTCGACAATGGAAGCGTTGGTGCCGGATTGGCTGCCATACAGCATGACGCCTCCCCCGTTTCCTATCAGGGTGGAGTTCTCCTGGAAACGACATCCGGTCAACTCAAAGTTGACATCACTGCCTCCGATAGCGCCCCCGCCGGAATAGGGTACGCGGAAACCGAATTTATCATCGACGGTATTGCCCTTGAATTGTGAATTGGACGCCACCAGTGGGCCTCCCTCATTGATATAGATCGCCCCACCGCCACCAGCTTTGGCACGGTTATTGAAAAATCGGCAGTTTTCGATGGTGAGGGGTGAAGCGGCCATGAAGATCGCCCCGCCGCCATTCCCCCCAACATTTGATATGAATTCGCAATCAGTAAACGAGGCGGAGCTTGTTTCTTCGCAAAAGATCGCCCCCCCATGGCCGATAGAAAATGTAACGTCGAGCCCGCCGTTTTCAATGAACTTGCAATCCCTGGCCGCGAGCGTGCTGTTCTCGTCAGCCCGAATTGCCCCTCCGGAACTTAAGCCCAATCTGCCATTGTTCCGGAAAATGCAGCGATCCAGGGTCACTTCGCTTCTTCTCAGAAAGAGCGTCGTGCTGCGATCATTACTGAATACACAGTCCTCAAAAGATGGAGCCGCTTCAAAACAAAAGATGCCTCCAGGAGCTTCAAAGCGACAGTTCCTCCATTTCAGTTCGCTTCTGATGATTCCAAACGAATTGACAGGGCCAGAGCTGTTTGAACTCAGCACCAGGCCATCCAGAATTGTCACGTCATCCAGATCGACGGCATTGAGGGTCTGGAAGGAATTGTCGGTGAATGTATCGCCGAATGGAGGATCAGCCGGGTCGTCGTTCCCCTCCAGATCGCCGGTAATGATTGTTCTATACGCTTCAAGATCCCGTCTATGGGAAGGCCTCGCACTGAGACCCGCGAATCCCCCGTAAATCGACACGCCGTTGACCGGCAGGAATATCATCGTCTTATCCCCCGTCCCCCGATCGGGCTTGTAGATGCCGCCCGCAAGGCGGATCTCGGTAATATCGCTGTCGGGCTGCCGTGCTTCATCCAGTGCGTCCTGGAGGTCGTGATACGCCGTCCTCCACGACTGTCCATCTCCGCCCGGTGCGGCATCGTCATCCACGAACCGAATGACCTGACCACCGGCGCTGGTAACCATGAATCCGACCAGCAGACCCATCCCGATTCCTGTCAATGATGTGTTTATTTGTGATCCTTTCCACAACAAAGCGGTTTCTCTCTCTCGTCTCTCCGCGAATACGTTTCGTGCCTGTGCGAGATACGTTTCGAGCCTGCGCGAGGGTTGTCGGGGTGTGGTATGCCGACATTTCGCCTTTCAGGAGGGGGATATGACTGGTGGGAGGGGCCCCTGCGCGAAATAAATAATTTTCTTACAAATTTCTTTTGCCGGTAAGGGATAAAAACGCCGGATCTGGCGATCCGGCGACTGATTCAAGGCAACGTGACGTGTGAATCAATACGGGTAGCAGTTGTCTCTACGATCGTATCTGCGGCCCATACGTCTGCGATCGCGATACCCATCGCCGTCGTAATCGCGATATCGGTAGCCCCC
>JADFSH010000038.1 GCA_022560875.1 Planctomycetota bacterium
GACTGGATGTCCTCGGGCTTGAGCAGATGGGTCGGAATGAATCCCCTCTTGCGGCATGAATCTGGCCTGTCGCACCAGAGTGGGTATCTATGGGTATTCTTTTTGGGTATGTAGCGACCTCGAAAGAAGACCGTCTGGTCTTCGTGTTCCTCATCGCCCTCGTAGTTATCGAATTCACTGAGGTAGACGAAGTAGGTCTCCCATTCATAGTTGTTGTGAAAGGTCCGCCAGAGCGCGGTGAGCCTCTGCTGACCGTCCAACAAGTGTTCAAGCACGCGATCGCCATCTTCCGGTGCGGTTTGCAGGAATCGGGATATGAACTTTTCGTCTTTGCCGGCAACTTCAAATACCAATGTTATACCCAACGGCAGGTCTTGGATGACTGTCCTGACAAGGCTGGCGATTCTGTGTCGATCCCAAGCTTCATAGCGTTGAAAGCGCGGCAGCTTGATCTCGCCGCGCTGAATCATCCCGTACCATTCTTTCAGGTTTCGATTACGGGCCTGCATTCTCGATTCCCCTTGTGTTATTTGCAGCCATGCTGACTCGCTTGCCAATTACCTTCCGGGTATTGGACAAAGAGGTCATGGTACAGGTTACATCTGCCTCATAAAAATGGCAGGCACGAATAATCCGAGACTAGCAAAGCGTAACCAGCAGCCCAGGAGAGGAAGGCGTCAACCCATATCCCTGACTCTCATAAGCACTGGGACATAAAACGGGGGGCAGGGTAATGCCGCAAAGTCAACTTTTCAAAAATACCCGAATATATACCGAACATCTCTTGACAGGCCCGATAGGATCCGTATCCTATCAAATACCGAACATTGACCACAAACGAGGGCCCTGCTATGGTGATGACGACAAAGAACGGCATGAAGACCAACGGACATAAAACCACCCCGCGCGGCAAGAGGAGCACGGATATGGCCAATGCCATCACCGAGGACAAGGGGCGGCTCCAGGCCCTCGAAAGGGCCCTGAGCCAGATCGAAAAGACATTCGGCAAGGGCGCGATCATGCGTCTGGACAGCAAGGCGCGATATGTCATTCCCGGCATATCCACGGGGGCGATCAGCCTCGATCTGGCCCTGGGAGGGCGGGGTGTGCCGCGTGGTCGCGTGGTGGAGATCTTCGGCCCCGAATCCTCGGGCAAGACGACCCTGGCTCTGAGCATTGCCGCCTGCGCCCAGCGGGAGGGGGGAGGTGTGGCGGCGTTTATCGATGCCGAGCACGCTCTGGATCCGTCCTGGGCGAGACGTCTGGGGGTGAACATCGACGAGCTGCTCGTCTCCCAGCCGGATACGGGTGAGCAGGCCCTGGAAATCTGCGAGCTGCTGGTCCGCTCCAGCGCGGTTGATGTGGTGATTATTGACTCCGTTGCCGCCCTCATTCCCCAGGCGGAAATCGATGGTGAAATGGGGGCCACCCATGTCGGCCTGCAGGCCCGACTCATGAGCCAGGCCATGCGCAAGCTCGCCGGGGCGATCTCCAAGAGCAAGACCACGGTTATCTTCATCAACCAGATCCGCGAGAAGATCGGGGTGATGTTCGGTTCACCCGAAACCACTCCCGGCGGACGGGCACTGAAGTTCTATGCATCCATCCGCATCGACATTCGTCGCATCGGCGCCATCAAGGAAGGCGATGTGAACGTCGGCAATCGAGTGCGGGCCCGGGTCGTGAAGAACAAGATCGCCCCTCCCTTCCGCGATGCCGAATTCGACATCATGTTCGATGAGGGAATCAGCGCCTCCGGCGACCTGCTGGACCTGGCCGTGAGCGACGAAATCATCGCCAAGGCGGGCGCATGGTTCAGCTACGGCGAGATCCGCGTCGGCCAGGGTCGCGAGAACGCCAAATTGTTCCTCCGCGAAAATCCGGACCTGTTCGCAGAAATCAAGCAGGCGGTGCTGACCAAGCGCGGGCTTGTGCCAGACGAATCCGAGGCCCGGGATGAAGAAAACGAGAAAGACGCTGCGAAAGACGTTGCGAAAGATGCTGCGAAAGAAACGGTGAAGGAAACGGTGAAGGAAACGGCGACAAGCAAGGCCTAGCCGCACTCGCAACTGCGAGCGGTTCATTCTGTCTTGTTATTGTCATCCGTACCGTATCCGCGTCTGAAAACCCGGCGATTATCCGGTCCTTGGAGGACCGTGCCGGCGCAGATGCTGGTAGAACCGGTTGGAAACCTACATCACTTCAACCTTGACCAGCTTGACAGAGCATCGTGGGGAATTGGTTTTTTGCGATGGCAAGAGTGAAATAGCAGGTTATTGTAAGGCAGGTAGAGTTTGATCCCACGGTCGGGGTGAATCAAAGCGTAATCGAGTCATACCCCCCCTGATATCATGCCAGATCTTCTCACTCAGTTCGATCCCGGAAAATGCGGTCGTTTCGTACTCGTGATGGTCATGATCGGCCTGGTTGTCCGTGCGGATGGGGGGACGATTCGCGATGACCGATCGGATGCGGATTATCTTTCGCTTGCCGCTCAGTCTCAGTTCGAGCCTATCGGCAAGCTCACTCTGATCAGCACCGGCAGTCTCATATGCAGCGGCACACTCATCGCCCCGCGTTACGTCGTCTACCCAGCTCACTGTATCAATCAGCTCACCGACCCGACCACCCTCGGTTTTGAAGTCGGCGGCGTGACGTATCCAGTAGCGGAGATCATCCTGCATCCTGACTGGCCGGCGGGCAATCCCAATCCCCCGCCAACGATCGAGGGCAACGACATCGCCATCATCAGACTCGCAACACCGGTCACGGGGGTCACACCCGCTCAACGCTATCGAGGCACAACCGATCTCGGCGTCACCGGCACCTTTGTCGGTTTCGGCTGGACCGGCGACGGCCTGACCGGTCAGATCCCCGGCACCGGGGGCACGAAACGCGCCGGCGAAAACATGCTCGACGCCCTGGGATCAACCCTCGGCATTTCCGACAACGTCATTCTCAGTGACTTCGATGAACCGAGTTCTCCGACCACGAGCGTCATCGGCGCGCCGTTGCCGCTGAACCTTGAATATCAGCTTGCGAATAAAGACAGCGGAGCAGGGGTGTTCATTTTCGAGGGGGGGCAGTGGTTTCTCGCGGGCATCGGAGTCTTTGTGGTTGATTACAACATCGATGAGATCATCAGTAATTATGGCGACCTCTCCGGGGCCACGCGTATCGCCCCGCATGTCTCGTGGATAGATTCCGTGCTCTGCCCGGCGGATTTCAATTCCGATCAGTCCGTCAACGTCACTGATCTCCTCGATCTTCTCGCCGCCTGGGGACCGTGTCCCGCTCCCTGCAGCGAGGACATCAATGACGACGATGCCGTCAACGTCACCGACCTGCTCAGTCTGCTTGCCGGTTGGGGCGTATGTCCCTGACGTAGTGCGGTGTCGCCCATGCCATGCTCGTTTTTACTCAAGATCGTCACAACCCGTCGGCGGAAAGAGACCACATTGGTTCGCAGGCGACTCGCAAGATTGAACTCGGCTCACCAGCGGCTATGATCCTTCCGCCATGCACGCGGCTGTGGCGGAATTGGCAGACGCGCTAGATTCAGGTTCTAGTGGGAGTAATATCCCGTGGAGGTTCGACTCCTCTCAGCCGCATTCAGACCCGGTCCCGTACCGGGTTTTTTCATTCTCGCGTACAATAATCCGCCTGCGCAAAGGGATCGATCGACCAATACCAGACGCATTGAATGCCCGGTCATCCCGCTCTAGAAAGTGCTTTTCGCAAAGGATCCGGGCGATCAATCAGCATCATCCCGTCTTCTTCGACTCGACGAGTCGCGGGGTATCCGTACTGCACATGCGGTTGCGACCCCGACGCTTGGCCTTGTACAGCATATCGTCGGCGATGATAAGTAGATCATCGGATCGACTCATATAAGGCACCTTTTGAGCCACCCCGATACTGATGGTCGATCCCCGCCCGGATGAATCTGAAAATTCCGCCTCGACCCCCTGCCGAATACGTTCAGCTCCGACCACCGCCTCGTCGATGGTCGACAGGGGGCAGATGATGAGAAATTCCTCGCCCCCGAGCCGGCAAAGCGTCTCCCCGGCACGCGTATTTCGATCCATGTTGATCGCCATTCGCCGGAGTACTTCGTCACCGACGGCATGGCCGAATTCGTCATTGATCCGCTTGAAATGATCGACATCAATGAGAATACAGCACAGGGGCGTCTGGTTTCGATCGGATTGGGCCCAGGCTTCTTCGAGTCGCTGCATGGCGGCGCGACGGTTCATCAACCCGGTCAGCTCGTCGGTAGTGGCCAACCGGCTCAGGCTGTTGTTGACTTTTCTCAGTTCATTGTTGGCGGATTCAATCTCTATGGTGTGAGAGGCGATGGTTCGCGCCGCTTTCCACATCAGGCCTGACAGCAAGCCGAACATGATCAGCATGATGGCGCCAATGTCCGTCAGCGACCGGAAGAGCCACGCGCGGCTGTCGGCAATATACGGCGAGATATCCAGATTGATCTCACAGCTGCCGATGATCTGCTTTTCGCTGCCGAACACCGGAACGTAAGTGTCCATCACATCCAGGACGCTCGCGACCTCGTTGGAATACCTGGCTGGGATTTCCTGTTTCTTGACGATCGAATAGACTTCGCCGTTCAGCGCGCGAAGCAGGTGCTCGTTGTCTTCCTCAATATCTCCGATCGTATTCCAATCGGTGGAATAGATAATTCGCGAAGAATCGTCGAAAAACTTGAGCGTCACCATGTTGAACACGTTAAGAATTTGCCGGGTCTGTCGGTCGAATTGCGAGAAATCAGCGGCCGCAAGTTCGAGTCTCTCGACGCCATTTACGCGTTTGATGAGCTTGCCGGCCTGAAGAATTTTCACCACCGATGTTGCAATCGTGGAGTCGGTTCTCGCATTCTCGATCGCGAGCCCCCGCATAATTCGGTTCTGAACGACGCCAACAAGCACCAGCAAAATCGACATGGTTATGAATGAGAGAACGACAAACAGCGTGAGCAGGTGCGTTCGTTTGCGAACGCTCGTCGTATCATCATGGTTGTCGTAACGACTGCTCATCAATTCGCCTTGCTGCTTTCCTCTCCTGCGACTGCGATTCTTCCCGCATCGACGGTCATGAGACACATGACCGTTTTCCTGCGCACGAGAAACGCGCATGATGCAATCACCGGATTCCGATTCGGTTATCGGCCAATTTTGACCGTCGATTCATGGGAGATTTGCCTAATATGGAATCACTGAATAATCATTCCCCCATGAACCGTTGCGGAAATTCGGCATTTTCTGCCGATCTCACGCCCGTTCATCTCCAGTGCGTCTTCACAAGGTCTCAATAATTCGGGGTGGGGGCACGAAACATCGACAGATCAATGCTTTTGAACCATTCGATCGTCCGCTCCAGACCCTCCCTCAGATTGACGTTGGGCTCCCAGCCCAGTTTCCCCTTGGCCAGGGTAATGTCCGGTTGTCTCTGCAGAGGATCATCTTCAGGTAAATCGCGGGCATTGACGATCTTTGATTTCGATCCCGACAACTCCACGACCATTTCCGCCAGTTGGCGAATGGTAAATTCGCCGGGATTGCCGAGATTCACCGGCCCGGGAAAATCGTCCGGCGCATCCATCATCCGCAACAGCCCTTCGACGAGGTCATCCACATAACAGAACGATCTCGTCTGCCGGCCATCGCCGAAAATGGTGATGTCCTCCCCCGCCAGAGCCTGACGGATGAAGTTGCTCACCACCCGCCCGTCGTAAGGATGCATTCGCGGCCCGTACGTGTTGAAGATTCGCACCACCCGGATATTGACTCCGTTCTGACGACGATAATCGAACATCAGCGTTTCCGCGGCCCGCTTGCCCTCGTCGTAGCATGCCCGGGGGCCAATGGGATTGACATTGCCCCGATAGCTTTCCGGCTGAGGGTGAACCTCCGGATCGCCGTACACTTCACTGGTTGAGGCGTGAAGAATCTTCGCCTTGACCCGCTTGGCCAGCCCGAGCATGTTGATCGCTCCCATCACCGAGGTCTTGATGGTCTTGATCGGGTTGTATTGGTAATGTCCCGGGGCCGCCGGACATGCCAGATTGAATATTTCATCCACTTCCAGGTACAACTCGTGCGTCACATCGTGACGGATCAGCTCGAAATTGCGGCGGTCGAGCAGGTGAATAATGTTGGACTTCTGGCTGGTGAAAAAATTATCCACGCAGATGACATCCTGACCCGCTTCGACGAGCCGGTCGCAGAGATGGGAGCCGAGAAACCCGGCCCCGCCAGTGACAAGAATTCGTTTGATCATGAGGAGTCTTGGGTCTTGGGTCTGGAGTCTTGAATCACGCCGGACCTGAGACGCTCGGGTCGAAGGTCCGGGTTCTTCCCTCTTTTCATCGTTGCCTTGATACCTCCCCGCCTTTTCAGTAGAGCATAGGGAGACATCTTCAAATCGAAAACCACATACAGATACGGAAAGAATATCGGATTTGACCGTTTCCCGCTTGAGGTTCGCTGACAATCCAAGCACCATACGTCCATGCCTGTGAATAAGGTCAATATCCGTCTGGTGGTCGGGGTCATGACCGGCACCAGCATTGACGGCATCGATGCCGCCCTCGTCCGCCTCGAAGGCAAAGGACTCAAGTTGCGTCCATCGCTTCTGAGACTGATCTCACGCTCACTCGGCCCCTTGGCGGATCCGCTCCGCGCTGCCGCGATCCAGCAACCCATGACCGCCGGCCAATTTGCGCGGCTGGCGTACGACTTCGGCCGCCTCCACGCTGAGGTCATCGACGAGTTGGTGGGGTCATCGTCTCAGCCCGACCTGATCGTCGTGCACGGCCAGACGGTCTTTCATGATCCACCCTGTTCCTGGCAACTCATCAACCCCGCCCCGATCGAGCATCGCTTTTCGTGCCCGGTGATCAGCGATCTGCGCCAGGCGGATCTCGCGGCGGGCGGCCAGGGCGCGCCAATCACGCCCTTGGCGGACTGGATCATGTTTCGTGTTGAAGAGAGCGCGCGGGCGATTGTGAACCTTGGGGGGTTCATCAATGTCACGATGTTGCCGCGGGTTGGGAAGAGGGATCAAGGAACAAGATCAATAACCGAGTCTCAAGCCATGATTCGCGGCTTCGATCTCTGCCCTTGTAATCAGCTCCTTGATTTCATTGCCCGGGAGGGTTTCCGTGAAGACTACGATGAAGGAGGCAAGCAGGCGAGTACAGGAGTGGTACGAGATGAACTCGTAACCGAGTTGTTTGAGCACTTTCGCGGGCTCGTTACGGGTGGCACTCGCTCACTGGGAACGGGTGATGAGGCGACACCATGGGTCCATGATCATCTGGGCGTTTGCCCCGCCGCTGATCTCGCCGCAAGCGCGATCGAGGCCATCGCGCGGTTCCTCGCCGGGTCGATCGACGAGTTCGCATCAAAGGAATACCCTATCGATGAGATCATCCTCGCGGGCGGAGGGACGCGTAACCGCACACTTTTCAAGGCAATCCAAAAGCAGACGAATCGCCGCGTCTTGCTCAGTGACGACTGCGGCATACCCTCTGCGGCGCGGGAGGCGATGGCGATGGCGATTCTTGGGGCACTGTGGAGTGATGGGATCCCAATCACGCTGGAGCAGGTGACGGGAAGAGAAACGCAAACATCAACGAGAGAAAAGACCTCACTTTCTCCAAAGCTTCCCGATCATGTTGTCGGCTGACAGCACATCATGCCGGGGCGGGGCGATGAATAAAAAGGTCAGCAGCACCAGCCGCGGGAAGATGTGGCTGGTGATGTCGTAGAGTGCATTTTCCAGCAGATGGCCATAGGTGACCATGACCAGTATCGCCCCGAGGGCGATGTAGGCGTAGCGTTTGCCAAGACCCAGGCAGACCATGGCCCCGGCGACGAGTTCGACCACCGGGGTCGCGGTTCCCGTCGCCCACAGGAGCCACTCGGGAATCCACGACCCCCGGAAGGTTTCCGATAGGAAAAACCGTTCGGCATGGGCGCGCGGCCCCATCGTGAAACACTTCCACCAGCCCGCCATCAGGAAGATGAACCCCAGCACCCAGCGCACGGTAAAGATCGCCCACATCCAGCCCCAGCGATTGTCGTTTTGATCGCTCATCACATTACCCATTCCCGAGTAACCACGGAGTCACGGAATCACAGAGTAGAGAATATCCTTAAATTGAATAGATCGTGCTCCTGCGAAGGGATAGATGTCAGTTTTTCTTGCTGGTCCCTTGCGCGGTCCGGGCGTAGGCAATGAGGGAGCGTCCGAATCCCGAACGACCGGGCTGGTCCAGGTAGTTGCGGGCCAGACGGGCGGGGAAGTCCTCGCGAGAATCTAACTGACCATCAACCTGATTCCCGGCTTCCGAACGCTCAATCGGGGGAGGGGTCGGTTGCGCTTCCATGCCCCGCAGGACGTAGCCGACTACAAAAGCCAGGCCGATCATCGCGGCATACCGCAACGCGGACGCTCCACGGCTCGACGTCGTGACGGCTTGCTCATGGCCGTGCACCACTCGAGCGGCCGCCTCCCCATCGTCAAGCGACTTCAGGGCGAGAAGCGCGCTCTGCAATGACGCCACCTCCGTTGCGAGTTCTGGATCGTTTCGCATCGCCTGCTCAAACTCTGCCTTCTTCCGGGAGTCGAGTTCGCCCCCGAGATAGTCCGCCAGCATGCTTCGC
This sequence comes from Planctomycetota bacterium, assembly GCA_022560875.1. Classification (GTDB taxonomy): domain Bacteria; phylum Planctomycetota; class Phycisphaerae; order Phycisphaerales; family SM1A02; genus JADFSH01. The sequence continues at coordinate 8,688 of JADFSH010000038.1, forward strand.
AGGTCATCCGGGCTTGAAGTTTTCTCACCACTCATTGCGCTTACCTTTCGGAATTCCATTTTTTTCTCATCCCTTCACGCACCGCGCCCAGGGCGCGAAGGTAATGCGTTTTCACCGTCGAGACCGCCAGATCAAGCTCCTCGGCGATGGCGGCAAAGGTCTCGCCGTCATATACCTTCGCCATCAACACCTGACGCTGGTGATCGGAGAGCGACTCCAGAGCTTTGGCAATGTCCTTGCGAAGCTCCTCAGTCTCTGCGTTTGCCTTTGCTCCCGGCACGCTCCGGACCACGGCAGCCTGATCATCATGCACTACCAACCGCTTGCGCGAGCGGATCACATCCAGAGCCGCGTTGATCGTCACCCGTCGCAGCCACCCCCGCGGGTTGTCCGGATAACGAATCTGGCATTGATCGACCCACTTGATGAACACATCCTGGGTCACATCCAGCGTATCATGCGAGGAGCCCAGCAGGCGATACGCCCAGCGATAGACATCGCAGCGATGACGCTGATACGTTTCTCCGGGCGAATTCTGCACCAAGCTGTTCATCTGCCACTCACGCGTGAAGTCACCATGAGATCATAATTGCGATCGCGAAACATCTCGCCGTTGAACTCCCAGGTCACCTGATGACCGGACATATTATCGCCGTTATGAGCGACAATCTCGCCGGGCATGGTCACGGAGATGGTAAACGTATCATCGGAGGTGTCCTCGGTACGCTCGTAGAATGTCCGGTGCCAGTCAAGACGCTGGAAGAACTCCCTGATCTCGGAACCCGTCAGATACCCCGTGCGACGGAGTGAATTATCAATTTCCTCCATCGCCCCGATTTCAAACTTCTTCGCTTCTTCATCCAGGGCCTCCTCGTCGGCCGGCTCCCCCGCCTTGCCCATCAGCTCGATGATTCGATCGTAATCGAGCAGTTCCACCAGGCTCAATAACGCGGCATGCAGGTCCAGCCAGATATCCTGCGGGGCATGCGGCGCGACATCATCAAACGCGGCCCGGGCAAATGCCTCCAGCTTGATGACCTCAATTTTGGCGAACGTGGTGATGATCTTTCTGCGCTCAGTCGGTGAAAGTTCATCAATCTCCCGATCATCCATCCCCTTGATCTCATCCTCCACCATCTCGCGGGGCTGGGCGACATATGCCCAGGGCCGGGCCAGATAGGATCGCTTGAAATGGTAATAGGTCCCATCGCGACGCTCCTCGATGGTCAACTCGGTGGGAAAGACCGTGGAGGTCGCGGGAAAATGATCCTGTGGAATCTCGTAATCAGAAGGCAACTCAACGTCCGGGGGAAAGGTGGCCTCGGCCTTGAGATAGAACGTCTCCTTGCCTTCATTATCGACTTGGCTGGAGGTGACCGCGAGCCAGCCGCCTTCCAGTCGCGGCCAGGCGTCGCCGAGATACATGTCATCCCATGACTCGGAAGTGTGGTTGACGGTGATCTTCACGCTTCCATCAGGCCGCACGACGATGTGCTCCTTGCGTTCAAGACAGCCGGTGAGGACAAAAACGAGCACAATCGGGCAGATTAAGGCACAACGCGTTTGAGTGATGTTCATCGGTCAGTCTCCGGTTCGGGAACTTCGATCCACGAATCATGACGGATAACATCTCGTTCCGGACGACATGAAACCTCAAGAAAGTCCTTGTCTGACAGGTCTTGGTGCCGGACGGTCGATTCTGCTAGGCTCTGCCCCGATTTTGCCGTCAATCAGAGTCTGTGATATCTACATGAAGTCATTCAAGTTTTTCTGGACCACGCACAAATGGACCGGCATCATTCTTTCCTCGATCTTCGCGGTCACCTCCGTGACCGGCTTCATGCTGCTGCTCAAAAAACGGGTGGCCTGGATCCAGCCTCCCACCATGCAGGGCGAAGCGGGCGGCATCGAGAGCTTTATCACCAATCAAAAGCTCTTCATGATCGTCCTTTCCCTGGATCACCCGGAGTTTCAGTCGCTCGAAGACATCGACCGCGTGGATTTCCGCCCCAACAAGCGTATCTTCAAGGTGCGGTCGAAGACCTTTTATGAAATCCAGGTGGATGCGGTGACCGGGGATGTGCTGAACGTTTCGTATCGGCGCTCGGACTTCATTGAGACACTTCATGATGGCAGCTTCTTCGCCCAGTGGTTTCACGACTGGGTCATGCCCGTCGCGGCGTGCGGGTTGCTGTTCCTCCTGTCCAGCGGCCTGTACCTGTGGCTCGAACCGAAGCTGCGCCGTCGGAGACGAAAACGCGGAGCCGCGACGACCTGATCAACGCTCTGGGCGACCAGTACCGACCGAACCGCCGCGAGGTGCCGATGATCATTCCGATCCCGAAGTGGAAGTAAGACGGCTTCTCATCGTATTCATTCAAAGAAATTCTCTTCTCCTGCGACCATGACTTCTCCGTCCGGTTCGACGCTTATTCTTCCCGCTCTTCCTTCTGGAATTTCGAGTAGTGGTCGTCCAGCCAGAGGATGTTGTCGGCATAGCACTGCAGATCGGGTGAGATCGTTCCTTCATAGCCGCACAACCATATTTCTTTCTGGAATTCCCGCTTGACGAATGAAATCGCCTCCTGATATTCCCCATCGCCGATGGAGAGGAGCAAACGATCGTACTGATCCTGCACGGCGAGCTTCATGAGGAGGGTGACGATACCCACATCCACGCCCTGCTGGACGTTTCGATCGAACCATTCGCTGCAATCCGGGCATTTGCACCGGACGGTCTTCAGTCGATAGAGTTGCACATGCATCTTCGGCCCGAAGGGCGGGGCATTCTTCAACCAGGTATTGAATCCCTCCTGCGCATCGCTGCGATTGCTGGGGGTGGAATTCAAGTAGTAACTCTCAAAAAAAGACGTTCCCATCATGCTTTCAATCTGGTTCTTCAGCAACAGGTAATCAAACGACCCTGGAGAAGACCGGAGAAGGTAGCCGGCATCAACAATCCATGTAATTTTCATGAGACCCTAATCCTTTTTAAACCTGATCAACCTTGGAGACGACCTCGTACTGAAGCCGCCGGTCGATCTATGTTCAATCCATAGCGTGACTTGAAAAGACGTGCATTCTTTCAGATTCCATATAACGGCCTGAGCTTGCCCTCCAGATGTCGAAGGAGCGGATCCGCGCTGAGGGGTTGGCCGGTCACCTGCACGCAGAGATCGGCGGCCCGATAGCGCTGGCCCGGAGCGTGAATATTGGTATTGAGCCAGATTTTCAAGGTGTCGAATTCCCCTCGTTCAAACTGCCCTTCCAAGTCCGGCATATCCTTGAGCGCCTTCTCAAAAAACTGCGCTGCATAGAGATTCCCCAGGGTGTACGTGGGAAAATATCCCATGGACGCCATCGACCAGTGAATGTCCTGCAGGCAACCTTTGGCATCATCCGGGACATCCAGTCCGAGATATTCCTTGTATTTCTGATTCCAGGCGTCGGGGATATCCGCCACGGCAAGATCCCCCCCGATGATTGCCCGCTCCAATTCAAAGCGGATCATGATGTGCATGTTGTAGGTCGCCTCGTCGGCTTCGACGCGAATGAAACCGGAAGAGACGATGTTCACCCCCCCGTAAACGTCTTCAAAGCTCATGCCGTTGATCGCGGTGCCGAAGAAGTCCCCTAACTTGGGATAGCACCAGCGCCAGAACGCCTCGCAGCGACCGACCTGGTTTTCCCACATGCGACTCTGGCTCTCGTGGATCCCCAGCGACACGGAATTGCCCATGGGGGTGCCGACGTGTTCATAGCTAAGCCCCTGCTCGTAAATGCCATGACCGGCTTCATGCATGGTCGAACCGAGGGCGTCGTTGACATTTGCTTCGTGATACCGGGTGGTCAGACGTATGTCGTTGCAATGCGTGCCGGAGCAGAACGGGTGGGTGGATGTATCCAGCCGTCCCCGTGAGTAATCGAATCCGATGGTTTCGGATACGAACTTCACAAACTTCTGTTGTTGCTCCAGGGGAAGCGGCAGTTCATTAAAGGTGTTTGAAGGTTTGGTGGACGAGCCCATCAGTTCGCCGAGCAATGACTGAAGTCGGTCGCGCAGGGGGATGAAGACGGTTTCCACATCCGCCGCGGTGCAACCCTTCTCATAATCCTCGGCCAGGGCATCCCACGGCTCCCCGCCCTCTCCCCAGCCGTAGCATTCCGCCTTGCGCCTCAGCAGATCGATGATTTTCTCCAGTACGGGCTGAAACTGGCTGAAATCCTTGTTGCGCCGGGCCTCGGCCCAGGTGTGCTGGCCGATGCTGGAGATCTTGGCTTCTTCCTCAACCAGCGCCGGGGGCAGCTTCGTCTTCCGGTCGTAGGCCCAGCGCAGCTCGCGCACATTGACAGCTTCATCGCTGGTCGGATCCGCCGTGAGTTCACTATCCGACTCGCATTGGGTGAGAAGGTCACCGAATTGCGGATCGGTCACCATTTCATGGTGCATTCGTGCGAGTTGGGCGAGTTGACGACTTCGATAGTCCAGCCCTCCCCCCGGCATGAGTACTTCCTGATCCCAGCCGAGCAGTTGTGCGGTCGAGCCGAGCAGGCTCGCCTCGCGGGCCAGATCGAGCAAGCGTCCATATGCGGAGATGGTCGTTTTCTGGGTCGTGACGGTCATGGATACCTGGCTCCCTATGCAGGACCGGCATCATAACCGATTGTGAGCGTGGAGACATGGCGGGTGAATCAGACTCTCACACATTTTCATGCTTGTTACGGTGTTGAGGATCAGAGTCTCATTTCGCGGGAACGATCTTGCTCATAAAAACGACGCACGTCGGATGACCGAATCGGCCAACAGAAGTGCGTCGTGGGAGATGCTTGAGATGCGTGGGGAAGGAGGTATTGCTCCTTCCGCTTCATTTCGCCTTATTCCGGCGTACGGTTCTCGAAATAGGGTTTGAGAATTCCGGCGACTTCCGCACCATAGGAATCCGTGCGGGCTGACGCCAATTGATAAGCAGTCCTGCCTCGGTTGTCCTTGGCAAACACATCGGCACCGGCCGAGATCAGGAGCTTGACTTTCTCCGGGGTTCCGCCTGAATTTTCGCAGGCGGAAAGGAATGCGGTCTTCCCGTTACGATCCTTCGCCTCTAATTTTGCGCCGGCGTTGATCAGTGCGGAAAGACTTTCCGGCTTACCGGTTCGAGCGGCGTTGATCAGGGGTGTGGCTCCCTGCATGATGTCAGCCACTTCGAGATTGGCGCCGGCGGCAATGATCACCTCGACCGATGACGCTTCGCCGAAACCGGCCGCCCAGATCAAAGGTGTCCAGCCCGTGACCGTGCTTACGGCTTCGATGTCGGCCCCGCTTTCGATCAACTCGGATACGCATGCGACATTTCCAAATCCGGCTGCCCAGGAAATGGGCGTATTGCCGATACGATCGCGGCCATTAATCTGGGCACCGGAATCGATCAGAGCCTGAACGGCGTTGAGATTGCCATGCTGCGAAGCGGTCATCAGGGGTGTTCGCCCCGCACCGTCCTGCGCTTCGATGTCTGCCCCGCGTTCGATGAGGGTCTGTACGAAATCGCCTTTGGAATAACGACAGGCCAGCCCGAGAACGGTCAGTCCGGTCGTATCCTTGGATTCAATATTCAAGCCATCATCTAGTTTCGCGATGATTTCCTCGGTCTGACTCTTCTGGAACATCAGAGCGATCAACGCCATACCGGTACGGGTGGGAGGCGACAGCTTAAGTGGTACGGCGGCTTGCCGCTGGGCGTTGGGAATCACCTCTCCCGGATCGCGCTTGATCGTGAAGAAGACCTGCTCCGCTTTGGGATGATCAAGATGGAATGTGATGCGACGGGTGAAGCCAAAGTCTTCAAGCCTGTCCCAGGGGAATGTGATGACATGCTCGACTTTGGATTCCTGAGGCAGTTCATCCTCCCCCATGAGAGGGGGGGACATGCCGGTGATTTTAAAGGCTTCATTGTCGATGGCCCGGAGCACTATTTTACCTTCAGGATTACTCATCTGATCAAGATTGGAAGGCGTGATTTTCACAAATTCAATGGTCTGTCCCCGAACCGGAAGTTGAATCGGGTCCATTCCCGCCACGATGAAAGACACCGTCTTGTTAAGCACCTGCGCTCTAGACCCGCCTCGGAGGGAAATGTTCACTTCGACGGATTCACCCGGTGCGATCACCGTGCCCGGATCGAGTCCGGTTGTGGTGCAGCCGCAAGACGTCTTCGCGCGTTCGATCGTGACGGCGGAATCGCTGATATTCGTCAGCGTAACAGTGGCAGCTTTGGTTTCGTTCGTGGCGAACTGCCCCAAATTGAGGACCGAAGGCTCTATCTGCAGAACGGAGCGTGCCGATTGGACGGAACCCTGCACCCGGGCCACCTGTGGTACCGAAACCTCCCTGGCAGGCCGGGTCGTCGTGCCGGTTTGCTGCTCCACCAATGCGGCAGGCGATAGCCGAGAGGTATCAGTGGGAATCTGCTCCCCCGGACTCGACGCGATCACGACTGACGATGGAGCTGAGTTCGGACCAGGGGTCGGAATCTGTGTCGAGGCTTCTTCGGTGGTTATCTCGGCAGCGTTCGCCACCGGTTGGGCAGCCGCAACGCTCGCTTCGACATCAGTTGAAGCCGTTGAATTGTCTGACTTGCTGCAGCCGGTCATCACCGTGCTGCCGATCAGGATGAGAACTGTTGAAATGTATCGAGTCAATCTCTTAGACATGGCATCTCCCACCAAAGTTCGTTTTCAAGCGATTCAACCTTTACGGATGGCGCTTGGTTCTGGGGTCGGTTATGTATCACACACAGCGGATTCCTACCGGTAAGGTTCCCTTTTAACTGCCTGCGACCAGAAATCCAAACGTAGATTTACCCAATCTATTGCTATGAAGAGTTTATTCGTCACGTATCTCCTCTGGCTTTGCAGTCTATTTGGCGTTCTCGGACTTCAGCGTTTTTATCTCGGTCGATGGATAACCGGGCTTCTTTGGCTGTTTACGGGGGGTTTGTTAGGCATCGGGGCCATTCTCGATCTCTTCCTGATTCCGGGCATGGTCCGGATTGAAAACCTCTCCCACCAACTCATCCTCGAAGCCAATCGCCGCAAGTTCTTCCCCTCTCCAGTAGCGTAACCATTCGGGATACGAACCTAACAAATACCAGACGGATGTCCTTTTCTCTATCATCCCACAGCTTTCCGAAGTTTTCCAACTGTTTCGTACCGATCGAACCCTTTGGCATGCGGATTCATCCATCGCATAGGAACTCCTATTGATCTTTGAATAGTTCACTTAATCTGTGTGAGCGTCCAGCAGGCACAGCAGACCCGGAAAACACGGAAAACACGGAAAACACAAGTCTTGCCGGATGGTGACAATGATACTGGCGACTCTCGACCGCTTCCTCTCGCTGCCCCTGGCCCCGATATCTCCCTGCGATTCACAAGTGCCGACCGCTTCCCCACGCCTGACGAATATCGACGGATTCCCCGCGATGCACGATGCACCGTTGCCCGCCGCTCCTCTTTCGTGCGAGTCGATACTGCTGCCATGCCCGGCGGTATGGGCAAGTTCAAGCAGATTAAACTAACTATTCAAAGATCAATAAGTAGGTCGGATAACCGTCGTAAGCCATTCAAACCTCGTTCTTGCCAGCTATGATGACCTGTCTATGACGCTCGAATCGCTCCCCGAACATCTCCAGCGCCCCCATCTCAGGCCCATTCAACCCATCCCTGTCGATAAGGATGGCAAACAATACATGGCCCTGCATGATCCTCAGCGACTTCAGCCGAACACCATGGTCATTCCTGCCCAGGCGGTACTGGTTTTACAGGAATTCCAGGGGGAGAAAACCCTCGATCAGATTACTTCCAAGATCGGCGGCAACTTTGAACAGGTGCTCAATCTGGCCAAGGGACTCGACCAGCTTGGATTGCTCTGGGGGCCGACCTTCGAGCAGATGGAGATCGATACGCTTCGACGCATCCGGGAAGATGGCGTTTTTCAAGCCCACGCCTCCCAACCCATCGGCAAGGATGAGGCCGAAGCCCGCCGGAACCTCGAATCCTATTTCCAACAAACAGAAGATCCGGAACTGGAGTCAATTCCGAGAGCGATCGTCGCTCCTCACCTGGACTACCAGCGTGGCTGGCCGAATTATGCCGCGGCGTACTACAGCTACCAACAACAGCCGGCCCCGGATAGGGTCGTCATCCTGGGGACAAATCATTTCGGGATCGGGGACGGCGTGGTGCTTTCCGATTGTGGCTTTGCCTCCCCCCTGGGTCGATGCCCTGTCGATCAGCAGGTTGCTGAAAAAATAATCGACGCACTTGGTGAAGCCGTCATCATCGATCAATTGGATTTTCAGGCGGAACATTCCATTGAGCTTCATATTCCCTGGCTCCAGTACTGCTTTGGCGATATCCCGGTGGTTGCGGCTCTGATGCCCGATCCCCTGCAGCCCATGATCGAAAACAACGACAAGAGGGTCACCACCGATCGATTTCTCGATGTTCTCAGCGACACCCTTCAGGCCAGCGGTGGGCACACCATCTATGTGGCCTCCAGCGATCTGAGTCACGTCGGTCCCCAGTTCGGCGAGCCGAGACCGGTTGACGACCAGCGTAAATTCGACGTGGAGCGCCACGACCGGGAAATGATGTCAAAGTTCATCTCGGGCGATAGGGAAGAATTTCTTGAAGCCATGCGCTGGAACTGCAACCCGACCCGCTGGTGCAGCATCGGAAACATGTCCGCCCTGCTTCAGCTTGTGCAACCTCAATCCGTCGAACTGCTTGATTACCGACAGGCCTGTGACGAGCAGGGTCTGGCGATGGTCTCCAGCGCCGCCATTGCGCTTCACTGAGATGAGCTTGCACTTTGCCGGGTGCATCCTCACAATCTTCTCATGATTGCCGTCGTACAACGCGTGACGGAGGCGGGAGTGGATGTCGAAGCCACCGGTTATCATGCATCCATCGGTTCGGGTTTGTGCGTTCTGTTGGGGGTTGAACAGGGCGACACGGAAGAAGAAGCCCGCTGGATGGCCGGCAAGCTCGCCCGTCTGCGCATCTTTCGCGACGATCAGGACAAAATGAATCGCTCCGTTACGGATGTTGAAGGAGAGCTGCTGCTGATCAGCCAGTTCACGCTGGCCGGGAATTGCGACAAGGGAAATCGCCCCAGCTTTGTGCGTGCCGCCGACCCCGAGCAGGGCGAAAAACTGTATGACTATGTGGCGGCGCTGCTGGATAAAGAGCACGGATTGCCGACCCGGACCGGCCAGTTCGGGGCGATGATGAAAGTCAGCCTGACCAACGATGGACCGGTCACCCTCATCCTGTCAAAACGACCTGTTTAGATTCCTATTGATCTTTGAATGGTTAGTTTAATCTGTTTGAGTGTCCAACAGACACAGAAACCACAAGTCATTTCGGATGGTGCTCATGATCCTGACAACTTCCGACCGCTTCCTCTCGCTGCCCTGCGCCCCCCCCGATACGCCCCCGGTACTACCCCGGTGCGCCCCCGGTGCGCCCCCAGTGCTCCCCGGATACCTCCTCACGCTTCACAAAGTGCCGACCAAATCCACCCGACGCACCAGCACTATTACCTGCTGATCCTCTTGTGCGAGTCGATATTGCCTCCAGTCCCGGTGATATTGAAAGATCCATCAGATTAAACTAACCATTCAAAGATCAAGACTCCTGCGACAACATGATCGGCAGTGAAAATTACACCGGACGTTCATCAAAGATGCATCAGGAATCTGTGTGGGTTGAATGCGAATGATGCTGATAATCCGGGCGGGTTCCACGCGACTATTCGGGGCTCGATCAATGCCGCTTCCGGAAGCGCCGATGCAAAAGCATTGACGCGGCGTCTCTACCCGAAAAGCCGCGTCGCCCTTGCAAACAGGCATTCGATCGTCAATACCAATCCCAAACACCACCTTCCGTAGGGAGCCCGGGGCTTGGGGGGCTGGCGGCGAATCCCCCAAACGAGCACCTCGGCTTACTGAATCTACCCACACGATTTCCTGAAGACCCTCATCAAAAAGAGCTCGACGCTGAAAACAGCAATCGAGCTCCTTGTGGGGGGGCATACTGAAGAAACAGGAGATGAAGCCGGGATGGCAAACGATTAATCCGCGATCCCGGGAACGTTCTGAGCAGTTGTTCGAGATCTCCTGAATCGATCTTCAGTAATCGAAAGACCATTCGATAAGACAACTTCGCGGGTTGCCCGAAATTTTCCTATTCTTCGAGTTTTTCCATGACTGCCTGCATGTCCGCCCAGACCTCCTTACGAGTCTGTACCGTGTAATTTCTCAGCAAATAGGCGGGGTGGAAGGTCGGCAAGACGTCTATTTCCGTCTCTCCAAATAAGCACCGGGCCCACTGGCCGCGCAGGCGGGTGATCCCAATATCAGTGTTGAGCAGGAGTTTCGTCGCCGGCCCCCCCAGCGTCACGATCACCCGCGGCTCGATGATCTGGATCTGTTCGGTCAAGAATGGCGAGCAACCCTCCACTTCCTGGGCCAGGGGCGTGCGATTGTTCGGCGGTCGGCTCTTGAGGACGTTGGCAATGTAGACATCCTCCCTTTTCAGTCCCATCGCATGGATGATGTCATCCAGCTTTTTCCCCGCCCTGCCTACGAACGGACGACCGGTGCGATCCTCCTGTTCGCCCGGCGCTTCACCGACAAACAGAAGATCGGCATCGGGGTTGCCTTCACCGAATACGGTCTGCGTATGGTCCGTCGAAGCCGTGCAGTGCGGGCAGGTCTTGTCGTGCCGCTGGTGGAGTTCTTCGAGAGCCTGGGTTTTTGCCTTTACTCTTTCGGCGGCAGCTTTGTCCTGGCGAACGGGTACGAAATCCACCCCCAACAACTCGCTGGTTTTCAAATGCTGTCGAGCCACTCGCTGAATATCAGGGGAAGTCGTCTTCATTGATCCGGCTCCTTGGCCATGTGCGACTGGGGTGACAGGTCGTTTGACTTCGTAAGTTCATCATGATTCGGCGACGTCGCCGTCAACATCACCACCCCGACCACCGCGACTCCGGCCCCGACGACAGCCCGCCACGATAGACGCTCCTTTTCAAACCACACGGCAAATGGCAGGATAAACACCGGGGACATCGCCATTAATGTTGCCGCAACCCCGGTATCCGCCTTATCCACGGCAACCATGGAGAGCCACACCCCCAACACCGGCCCGCACATCGTTCCCAGCACCACCATCAGAATTACCCGGCGCCGGGCGGATAGTCCTGGGGAGTGCTTCACAAGTGGTAAATGCTCTGACTCCGGGCTGACGTCGATCATCTTCGAAGCGTCTGTTCGCCGAAACATCCTGAGTAAAATGAAAAGCAGGGAAATGCCCACCGCCGCGAAAGCCATCCGCACCATCGTCGCCGTCCATGGATTCACAAGAACTGTTTCCCCCTCCCGCATGTGCCCCATTCCGAGCTTCGCGATCACCAGTCCCACGGCATTACAGATTCCGGCAAGAACACCAAAAATTGATCCCCGCACATAACGACGATGGGTATGTGCAGCGACCCCTTCCGGACGTTCAAGCACGACCCATCCGATGCCGGCAATCGTCACCGCAATACCCCCGATCGCCCACATGCCGAGCGGCTCATCGAGCACTCGCCAACTGAGAAGCACCGCCACCGGCGGAGTGACTGTCATCAACAGAGTCGCCAGCCTCGGTCCCACATCCACGAGAGCAATAAAGAGGAATTGATCGCCGATGACCAATCCGATAAGCCCCGACAATCCGAGCAGGAGCACACTCGTGCGATCAAGCTCGGGAATCCAATGCCCAAGCACCATGCGATGCACGGAAGCCAGAATGACCAGCGCCAACATGATGCGCAGAAAATTGACCATCATGGCGCCGATACGTCGCCCGGCCGCGGCGAAACAGAGCGATGTGACGACCCAGGCCAGCGCAGCACCCAGAGCCGCGAGTTCCCCCATTCTTGACGACATCATCTCCAGGGCGGTATGCATAGCCGACGATGGTAGTCACGAGCGATGATTGACGCATCGCGAGACTTTATTGATCTTTGAATAGTTCACTTAATCTGCTTGAGTGTCCAGAAGACACAGAAAACACAAGCCTTGCCGGAAGGTGGCAATGATTCTGACTGCTTCCGACCGCTTCCTCTCGCTTTCCTGCGCCCCGGATACCTCCTTACGCCTCACATAGTGCCGACCAATTCCACACGACGCACAATGCACCGTTGCCCGCCACACCTCTTTCGTGCAAGTCGATATTGCTGCCATGCCCGGTGATATCGGCAAGTTCAAGCAGATTAAACTAACTATTCAAAGATCAATAAAACGCAGTATTTTCAGGAGATTGAAAACTCGTACCACCGAACGCCTTCAGCCGGATTTCGGCGAGCAGCGGGGTAGCGCCGTATCTGCCGGCAAAAACCTTCACGGCACGCTCGAAACTTCCCCGGCTGATGAGAAGGCTGGCCGGCATGGTCAGACCCGCGCATGCTGCGAGTTTGTTCATCAGTTTTCGTTGCGGCGTATTCAGGCGGATCGCCGCGTAGAGGCTGCGATTCGTGGGTCCGAACAGCGCACGATCGCGCTGAATCATGCTCCAGCCAATCACCACCGTGAGAAGCATTCCCACGATCACAATAGACCATCCCCAGATGGCAGGACTCCCGAACCCGCGAAGCGATGACCCTCCTCGAAAAGCTTCCTGAAAAATCTGGAGTTCGGGATCAATTTGGGCCAGCAACTGCATCATGTTAGTCATCCTTATCTCGCCGCCATGACCGCCTGACGGTTGAGATACTGAGCGGTTCGTCCGGCCCGGAAGCGGACCTCGGAGAATCGGTCGTTTTGTGCAATTTGCTGCAAATCCGCCACCAAAGACGCGACTCGCATCCTTCGGGCAACCCAGATGCCGCTGACGCGATGCAGCGGCTCGGGATCGTGCAGCATTCGACTGAGACAGTTCGTCGCCTCATCCGATCGTGCTCGAAACATCGCCCACACCGCATTGGCCCGTGACCGATTGTTGCGACTTTCCGTCAGAAAGGAAACCAAATCGATCGTCTCCGGCGCTTTCAGACGCAGCAGCGCCTCGACGGCATTGGCCTGAACACGCGGGTCATCATAATGAAGGGCCGCGCGGAGGGCGTTGAGACAACTCGTCGAACCGCACTCAGCCATCGTGCTGACGATCGCCGAGGCGATACGGGGATCGGGATTGAACGAGTGGCCGATGAGTTGCGATTCAAACGACTTCGCCAGTCTCATCCGGCGAATCAGGCTGAGGCACGCCAACATTTCATGACGCGATTCGCTCCGCATCGCCCCCTTCAAGACGCTGATGAACTCTTTGCGGTGGGTGGCGAGGAGTTGATGTGAAGCGACGAGTCGATCGGACTGGGGAAGAGAAAGCCAGTCTTTCATGAACCGGTCCACACGAAGCCCCGCCCTGCGACGGCGTGCTGCGAGTGCGATCGAGTCGTGAGGCGATGATTCCAGAGTGGTCAGATCTTCCAGCACATTCGATTCGGGGTGGGCAAGCATGTGTCGCGCCGCAATCCGAGCGATCCGCGGCTCAGGGTCAGACGTGAAACGCCGGATCTCCTTGGCAACGGTCGTGGCCCGATAGTCGAGCAGCCCGAGCAATGCCTTGAGTCTTCCCCGGGGATCGGGCAATGAACTGAGCGTGCCGAAGTATCGAATTCTTGTCTGCGTCGAAACTCGGATCGTCCCGGCAAGAAGGGGAAGCCATGCTTGCGTCTCTGGTGACATCTCGAAAGCTGTTTCAAGATCAGGCAGACAGCGGGCAGGCCGATCAACCCCCGCCAGAGCCCGACGGATGGATCTGGCCATCAGCAGATGGCCCTGGGTGAGTAAGTCAGCATATTGCCGGGGCCCGTGAAGCTTGTGTAGCCAGCGGTTCACGGCTCGTCCCAAACCCTTGACGTTCGCCCAACGGAGAAGATTCATCCTCACCAAGGGCTCATCAAGATTTTCCACCACTCCTCGCAAGGCGAAATGTGAAGGGTGATCAGGATCATCAAGGATGCGGCTCATTGCCGGTCCGGGTGATGCCGCCAACAACGTGGCCGCCAGGACAATCGGTTGACGACGATGCTGACGAAATGACTCCAACGCAACGGCAACCGCCCGATCAATGCGCTCTCGGTATTTTTTGTTATCCCTCTGCCCCCCCGAACCCCCCGTAAACTCTCCCGCCAACTCGCAGTCGCCCAGGCTTGCCCTCGTCATGACCAGAATGGCCTCTGCCGCTCTCGTGGCGACGGGTTCGGAGAGCCGGGGAAGTTGATTCGCCAGATCCACTGCCAATTCGTCATCCAGTCGTCGCTCGATCAACTCAATCAAGCGTATGAGATTACCACTTGAGGCTCTGGGAAACATGGTTCGGGCTGCTTCGGTGATGGAGAGCTTCCGGCTTTCAAGCAAAAGCCAGGTTCCGGCGTCAAGATCATCCAGATGACAGATAACCGCCGCCAGAGCCCGGGGGCGATTCAGTCTGATCAATCGCTGGCAGATCGCGGCCAGTTCCTCCGGCAGGGCATGACGCAGTGATTCGATGAGAATCTTTTCCACCGCCTCCGGAGGCTCGTTTTTCAAGAGATGGATACGCTGAATGAGGGAAAACATGGAGGAGTGCCTATGCGATTCTGGCGGCACAAGAGCCAAAAAGAACTTTTTCGGCCCCACAGCAGCCTTTTCGACGGTTCATGCCCGTAGAAAACTGTCGGCGAAACGCCTCGCATCTGATGAGCGTCATTCGATTCTCGGGGATTCAGTCCCCAGAAAATTTATTTCCAAATTGGTTCTTGCCTGTGGCTTTTAAGTCGCAACAATGCGACTCTCAAGTGGGTAGGAGGAAGATGCCAATTTCAGGATATTCACCCTTTGTTAGGGAGCCGGAATGAGCTATTCCTCCAAAGTCAGCAGCCTCCAGTCCTACAACATGTGCCTGTATCGCACCGCCCTGCACCCGGAATTTTTTGACATTGTGGGTCGCAATTGCATTCAGCATGGCGAATATGAGTTCGATGCCTGGATCTTCCCCGGCGGACATGCCGTGCGCTATGAGTACAGCAGTCTTTGCGTCTGTGAGGTCGTTTCCGATGATATCAGCCAGCTTCCCGAGCGCGGCCTGATCACTTCGATCCCCTGTGCGGGAGAAAAGGAATACGAGTCTGAGTTTTCCGACCAGATCATCTACATGACCACTATTCAGAGCGAGACCCTGACGGATCACCTCTTTCTCAGCACCTACAACGAGTTGCTCGATTACGCAAAATCAAACCGGGCCCTGCTCTCGATCTGGGGCGATCAACCTGAAAAACCCAACCTCTCCATGATTGACATGCAGCGGTTTGCCGATCAGATCCACCTCCAGAGCTTCCACCTGCGCAGTGACTGCGGCCTCGTGCTGCGTACGCAGTCGATCTTCCAGATCAAGAAAGATTGATCACAGGATCAACCTCATCGCGTCTGACGATGGCAAGAAACAGATCAAACCCGCCTCGAGCGGGATTTTTTTTCATGGGGTTCGGGGATACAAGAGGATTGGCGCGGGTTTATCAAAGGTGGGTCTTCAGGAAATCGTGGGGGTGGATTCGGCGGATGTGAATGCCGCTTGCCTTCACCGTTTCGTGAAGCGCCAAAGGAAAACCCCCGGCCTGAATCAGGCCGGGGGGGCGGGCTTCCGGGCTTCCGGGGGTCCGGGTTTACTGGGGGAAGGAGGCTTCTTATCCCATTACTCTACCGCCTCCTGGG
>JADFSH010000179.1 GCA_022560875.1 Planctomycetota bacterium
CATGTCAATTCTCAGGTCAGTCGGGGTCACGACATCGAACGGACGGCATACCACCGACTCAGAGATCGACCAATCGATGTTTGCCAGTGAGAGCGATCGGAGTATCTTCACAAGCGTCCCCCAGACACGTCAACAAATAGGCAGCGCCCACCCCGACGCCCTGTACAATGGGGCTTCGCACTGTCTCTTGTCAGGAAAACCCCCATGAGCCGCCTGCCCGTCATCGTCATCGTAGCCCTGCTTCTTACTCCGCTAGCCTGGGGACAATCGATCGAGCCCGCCGCTCGAGCATATCGAAAGGCCCATGGTGCGGCCATCTTGTCTGAGTTCCGTGATTTGCTGTCAATCCCCAATCACGGCCGCGACACCGAGAACATCTTCCGTAACGCCGAGTACATTCGCCAGCAGTTCGCCAGGCGCGGCGTAGAGATGCAGTTGCTGAGCTTGCCCGGCCAGCCGGACGTTCCACCGCTCATCTACGGGCGGATTGATACTCCCGGGGCAACCCGCACCATCGGTATTTACGTGCATTATGACGGGCAGCCCGCCGATGCTTCCAAGTGGACGAATGCCCCTTTCGAGGCGGTGCTGTACACCCGGTCGATTGAGGATGGGGGCAAGCGTCGTGAGTTTCCGGAGGCGGGTGAAACCATCGATCCGGAGTGGAGGTTGTATGGCCGATCGACGGGCGATGACAAGGCTCCGCTCATAGCCCTGCTCACAGCGCTGGACGCTTTGGCCGCCTCGGACATCGCAATGACTTCCAATATCCGGTTCATGTTCGAGGGCGAGGAGGAAATGGGATCGCCGCACCTCGGGCAGTACTTCGAGCAGTACGGCGACAAATTCAGCGATGTCGATGTCTGGCTCATCTGCGACGGGCCCGTGCATCAGAGTCGTCGGCCGCAGATTGTGTTCGGAGTCCGCGGCATCACGTCGCTCAGAATTACCGTCTACGGGGCCAGTCGTTACCTGCATAGCGGACATTACGGCAATTTCGCGCCGAACCCCGCCATGATGCTCTCCCAGCTTCTGGCGAGCATGAAGGACGAGCAGGGTAACGTCCTGATTAAAGGCTATTACGACAGTGTCGAGCCACTCTCGGCCCGCGAGCAGGCTGCGCTGGATGCGGTGCCGGACATTGATGATCAATTGCGAGAGGAATTCGGCCTCGCCGCCAGTGAGAACAACAACGAGTCGTACCTCAGCAGACTGCTTCTGCCTTCGCTGAACATCAAGGGTCTGGAAAGTGCGACCGCCGGCCCGACCGCAAGGAACGTCATTCCCACCACCGCCACCGTCGCCATCGACATGCGTCTGGTCAAGGGCAACGACCCCCGGGATATGCTGGATCTTGTTGAGGCGCATATCCGCGAACAAGGCTACCACATCGTCCGCGAGGAACCCGACCGAAAAACACGTCTGACGTACCCGCGAATAGCCAAGGTGACGCGCGGCTCAGGCTATCGAGCCGCGCGGACCTCGATGGACCTGCCCATCGTCGAGTCATTGGTGAGGGCCGCAAATCGCGCCAGTGATGAGGAGGTCATTCTCATGCCTTCGCTGGGTGGGTCGCTGCCGCTGTATCTTTTTGAGGAAAAGCTCAACACCCCCACGATCATTGTCCCCATGGCCAACCACGATGATAATCAGCACGCCCCGGATGAAAACATCAGGATCGCCAACCTGTGGTACGGCATCGACCTGCTGGGAGAGATCCTGACCATGAGGCCTTAAGCCACGTGGTTATTCAAACAGATTATTTTCCGGCTCGATCAGCGATACATCATCATTTTGCGGCTTGTTCACCCGGGTGCTGACGGCATGAAAGCTCAAGATGCCGTCCGGGGCGGGATCGAGCAGGGGGGCGAGCGCGGCGGCATCCTCGGTTGCCGGATCAAGCCATGCTGCAAACTCCTCCGGCTCAAGGATCACCGGCATCCGATCATGCAGCTCGCGCATCTGCTCGTTGGGGCTGGTGGTGAGAATCGTGAATGACTCGATCACGCCGTCAGTCGGATCGTTCCAGCTCTCCCACAGACCGGCGAAGGCGAGAAGTGATCTGTCCGCCCTGAAGATGAAATACGGCCGCTTGGACTTACCGTTCTTCTTCCACTCAAAAAAGCCATCGGCGGGGATGATGCAGCGTCTAGCCTTCATTGCGCTGCGAAAGGACGGCTTTTCCGCCGCGGTCTCGCTGCGAGCGTTGATCATGCGGTTTCCAATCGCCTTGTCCTTGGCCCAGGAAGGAATCAGCCCCCAGTGCAGCATGTCCAGCGAACACTGCTTTGTTTCAGCATCGAACCGCACCACCGGACAATCCTGCGTGGGGGCGATGTTGTAACGCGGCTTTAGTTTCGGCACCGCAACGAGATTGAAGAACCTCGCGATGATATCGGCTGGCGTGGATAGGCTGAATCGTCCGCACATGGTGGGAAAGGTATCCAGGCAACAAGGCATCAAGAGAAAGCCCCGGAGGGCTGCTTTCTACTTTCTCTTTTTTCTCTTTTTGTACTGCTGCTTGACGCTGACGGTTTTGGTGGAGCCTTTGCCGCCGAGGCCGGGCATGCCTTTGATGCCGGGTATGAGGTTGGGGTCGGTCCTCTGCAGTTCCCGCATGGCCTTGATCCTGCCTCCCATGCCCATGCCCGCCATCTGCTGGGTCATCTTTGACATCATGCCGAACTGCTTGGTGAGCTTGTTGACATCCGCGGGCTGAGTGCCCGAACCCTGGGAAATCCGACGCACCCTTGATTTTTTCAAGAGCTTGACATCATTGCGTTCCCGGGGGGTCATGGAGTTGACGATGCCTTCCAATCGGTCGAGCTGTTTTTCATCGACCTCGACATTCTTCAGGGCCGATCCCACGCCCGGCAGCATGCCCAGCAATTGCTTCATTGGTCCCATTCGCCGAATCGAGCGGAGTTGCTTGAGGAAGTCATCCATGCTGAGCTGGCCCTTGGCCATCTTCTCAGCCATGGCCTCGGCTTCTTCCTCGCTCACTTCCATTTGGGCCTTTTCCACCAGCGAGACGACATCGCCCATGCCGAGGATGCGCCCCGCCATGCGTTCGGGGTGGAACTCCTCCAGGGCGTCGAAGCGTTCGCCGGTGCCGATGAACTTGATCGGGGCCCCCGTGACCTGCTTGACGGAAAGCGCCGCCCCGCCCCGGGTGTCGGAGTCGAACTTGGTAAGTATCACGCCGTCGATCTCCAGGCGATCGTTGAACTCCTTGGCGGAGTTCACGGCATCCTGACCGATCATGGCATCGACCACGAGGTAGATCTGATGGGGCTTGATGGTGCGGTTGATCCCCTCCAGTTCGTTCATTAGTTCGTCGTTGATATGCAGACGACCGGCGGTATCGAGAATGAGAACATCGGCCCGCTGTTTTTTCGCCTCGACGAGGGCACGCTGGCAGACGCCCACCGCCACGCCGATGGCCTGGCCGTATTCGGCGCATTTATCAGGCTCGCCGTAGAAACTCACGGTTGCGTTGCCCCGGGCCTCGTCCTGGACCTGCTCGGCGACGATCTTGAGCTGCTCGACCGCAGCGGGGCGTTGCAGATCCGCGGCCGCGAGCATGGTGTTCTTGCCCCGTTGCTTGAAGTAGGCCGCGATCTTGCCGCAGGTTGTGGTCTTGCCCGAGCCCTGGAGGCCGCACATCATGATGATGGTGGGACCGGGATCGACCATCATCACCCCCGGCTCGACGGGGCCGACCAGCTCAATGAGTTTCTTGTGGACGATGCCGATCATCTCCTGACCGGGCTTGAGGCTCTTGGTGATATCGGCCCCGATGGACTCATCCACGATGGAATCGCAGAAGGCCTTGACGACGTCGAGATGGACATCCGCCTCGAGCAGGGCGGTGCGTACCTCGCGCATGGCCTCCCGCACGTTGTCCTCGGAGATGCGCCCGCGCCCGGAAAGACTTCTGAACGCGTCATCGAACCGATCGGAGAGTGTTTCGAACATGGAATGAACTGACCTTCGTGATTTCGCAGGGTCGGCTGTGCCGACCGGCAATGGACTATTTGAAGATCAGAGCTGTGACCGCAGCGGGCAGATGATAGCGGCTAGAGAGGGAGGAGGGAATTGGGGAAAGTACTTGAACCTTGGGCGCGATCATACTTGCTCATCGGGAATGCTTAACTGTCCGTCCTTCGTTATCCGCAAGCGCCTTCCGGTTGGCGTCATCTTCAATTGTAGGAATAAACTTACCGAGCCTGGTTTTCATCACTTCCACCGCCTCCGGATTGTCATCGATGAGGACGAACTCGCGTCCGTTGCTTGCCGCCGCTTCGCCGGTAGTTCCGCTTCCGGCGAAGAAGTCCAGCACGCAATCACCTTCACTCGTGTGAACTTTAATGATGCGATTCAGCACCCCCAACGGCTTTTGCGTTGGGTAACCGGTCTTTTCCTTTCCATTCGTTGGCACGATCGTGTGCCACCAGACATCAGTCGGGGTCTTTCCCCTTGCAGCCTTTTCCTTCGTCACCAACCCCGGGGCCATGTAGGGGATGCGGTCCATCTCATCGAAGTTGAATACGTATTCATCCGGGTTCATGGTGTACCAAAGAATCGTGTCGTGCTTGGCCGACCACTTGCTCTTGGACCTTCCCCCATAGTCATACGCCCAGATGATCTCGTTCATGAATCGGTCGCGACCGAGCAGCTCATCCAGGGCGACCTTGACGTGATGCGCCTCGCGCCAGTCAAGATGCACGAACAACGAGCCGTCCGCAGTCAAGCTATGCAGCGATGCCTCAATGCGGGGCATGAGAAATCCCAGAAAGTCATCGTAACTGTCCCCGTATGACCCGCTCTCAACCGACTCTGTGCGATAGCTCTTACCCCCGAAGCCGGTGCGTTTCCCTTTGATCTCATCCGCAATGGCTTTGAAGCGATCACGTTTCTGCTTTTTGCCGGTGTTGAAGGGGGGATCGATATAGATCAGCCGCGCAAAGGAGTCCGGCAAGGTCGGAAGCACATTCATGTTGTCGCCAAGGATTATGCGGTTCATGGAGAATCTTCTACCTCTTCGACTTCAGCCACGTGTGCAGTTTCGCTTTCGTCCAGGCGTTCACGCATCCTTCAGGAGTCAGCCAGCCGCGGCGGGCGGTGGTGACACCATACCTCAGAAAATCGAAATGCTCCGGCAGGTGGGCATCGGTGTTGATGGCGATTTTCACCCCCGCCTCCACGGCGGCCTTGACGTGGATGTCCCGCAGGTCCAGCCGCAGGTAATTGGCGTTGATCTCCAATGCCGTGTCGTGCTCGACTGCCGCCTCGATGAGCTTCTCAATATCCGGATTCAGCCCTTCCCGCCGGTTGATGATTCGCCCGGTGGGGTGGCCGATGATGTGGACCAGAGGATGCCGGATCGCGGCCAGCAGGCGTTTCGTTGCCTTGTCGGGATCCTGCTTGAGAGCGATGTGGGGGGAGGCCACGACGATGTCGAGCCTGGCCAACAGCTTGTCGTCGTAATCGAGACGGCCGTCGGAGAGAATGTCCACCTCCGACCCAGCCAGGATCGTGATACCTTCAATCTCGTCGTTGGCTTTATGCACCGCGTCGATGTGCTTCTTCAGCCGATCCGACGAAAGGCCA
>JADFSH010000180.1 GCA_022560875.1 Planctomycetota bacterium
TCAGATGCTCGAAGATGCTGTCGATTCGATTCACTTTTGTGGGTCTTCAGGAAATCGTGGGGGTGGATTCGTCTGGCGGATGCTGTCGTTGGGGAGGCTCCCCAAGCCCGCTGAGGAGCAGAGCATACTGCCTGGCCGGAATGCTTCAACGATGAGTAAAGAACCAAAGCCCGCTGGCCGGGTTACGGCAAAGAACAAGCTCCCCAGGCACCAAGGAGAGCGAGGAGATCGGTGACGTTGACGGTGCCGTCGCCGCCGGGGGGGGCGATGTCGCAGAAGGTTGGCGTGCCTCCCCAGTTGGCGAGCAGGGCGAGAAGGTCGGTGACATTGACGTTGCCGTCGGGGGTGCCGTTGGCGCAGTCGGCGGGGCACTCGCAGGTGTCGATGATGCCGTTGTCATTGGTGTCAATGTCAATCAGAAGTGGGGTGAAGAATGACATGGTGACGGTCACGAAGTTTGCACTGCTGCACGCGAAGGGATCGAGAAATGCGGTCATGAGAACGTCGGCATCACCCGAACCGACGATGGTTTCAAAGGTTGACTGGGGCAGAATGATCTGATCCTCGTCGGGGGGATCGGCGCATCCGGTTCCCGCGGCGTTGAAAACCTCACCGATCTTCACTGAATTGAGGAAAACCTCGATGAAGGAGGTGCCTGCAAGTTCGGCGCTGGCGGTGAAATCAAACGTGACATCGCTGAGCCGCGTAGGCAGGGCCGTAAAGATGAAGTTCGCATCCGACCCCAGGCCGATGGGGGAGAGTGATCCGGAACCTTGGGAGTAGCGCGGGTTCAGGTCGCATTCATCGGCGATGCCGTTGTTGTCGCAGTCCTCGCACTCATCGGGGATGCCGTTGAGGTTGCAGTCGAGGGTGACGCCGTCCGTGAGGTCGCACACATCGAGGATGCCGTTGAGGTTGCAGTCAAGGGCCGGGTCGGCGGCGATTTCCTCGGTGTCGCTGATGCAGTTGGCGTTGCAGTCGGTCCGAAAGATATTGCTCTGGACGTAAGCGGCCCCGATTTCAAATCCCCCCAACTGGCGGTCAAAGGCCGATCCGACCACGAGCGTGTCATCGTGGAGGGTGATGCGTCTGGAGAAGGTGCTGCCGGGTAAAGTGGCGTAGGATATCATCCGGCGTTTGTAATTCCAGATTCCGTCAGTCTTTCGATACACATGGGCTGATTTGTCTTCGCCAATGCCAGACGCACCGATGGCGAGGCGATCCCCGTCAATGTCCAGCGCTGCGCCGAATTCGTCGTTGCGACCGTCCCCGTTGGGCGGGGGCGTGAGCTTGGTGATGAACTCCCAGCCGGGCAGGCCGTTGTCCTGAAACAGATACACCGCCCCGATGTCCGGTTCACCATAATCATGATTGACCGCCCCGATCGCGAGGGTGATTCCGTCGAAATCCACAGACACGCCGAATAAATCGCCCGCAGCGCCATCGGGGGCGGTGATCTTGCCCACCTGGATCCAACTCCCGGCGACCTTCTTGAAAACATAGACGGATCCGGAACCAGCCCCGAGATCGTCATCATTGGCAGCCCCGACAATGGCGATATTCCCGACCAGGGCCACCGATCTGCCGAATCCATCCAACGATGACCGGTCGCCGGCGAGCAACTCCGCCTCCTCATTCCAGGCAGTCCCATCGAAACGAAAGACGTGGGCCGCCCCGGAATCGATTCCGCCGTGGGCATGGCTTGGTGAACCGAGGATGGCGATATCGCCGTTGATCGAGACGTCTCCGGAAGGGCCTAACGACCCAAGAGTCTCGAGATCGGAGGCGAAAATCTTCGCCTCGAAAACCCAGGTGTTCAACGCGACATCAAAGCGAAAGATGTAGGCGGCACCACTACGATTCGTCGCGCCATCATCCCCTGATGCCAGAACGATGAGGCTATCGTTGCTGACATCAATTTGAACGCCAAATTCCGAAGGCAGACTTGGGTCCGGGTCGGGGAGCAGTTGAACTTCGAACCAAGTGTTGGGGGTCAGGCCGGGCTGAAAGATGTGTACGCCTCCGGGTATGAGGTTGAACGGATTGTTTGGATCTTTCGCGACAAACAGGAAGTCGTTGTTGAGTTCCACGTCACTTCCGAACTGCTCATCTTCAACCGCAGCGGGGAGGACGAGCTTCGTCTGCTGACACGCCGGGGGCGTCTGGGCGGCGAGGAATCGCCCCCCACTGATAAATACGCTGAACCATGGCAAGAGATAGAGGAATAATCGTCTGGAAGATGGTGGATGTTTCATGTCTTTATCCGCATAGAGAGTCCAAAAACAGTCATTTCCGCTTCCCTGTTCTCTATGCCGTCATGGCGGGGATACTGCAAATAAAATGGGATTTTTTAATAAATCGTGGGGGTAGATTTGACTGTCGGAGCCTCACGATAGGGGAGGCTTCGCCGCCAGTTCCCCAACCCCAGGGAGCCTGACCGGATGGCAAGCACCATGAGCCTTCAACCCACCCAAATACCTGAAGCGACGTTTTTTTATTGCCCGCCGAGAGCCAGATGGGCGATGTGCAGGGCTGCCTCGGGACCGGTCTCTGAATTGAACATCACCACCACCCCACTTCTCGCCCGTGGATACCACCGCATAAGGACCCCCATGCCTCCGATATTGTCGGCAAGCTGCATGCAAAGGCCGTCTTGGGTGCTTCGAATCTGGACGCCAAGACCCAGGCCATGTTCCTTCAATGCCACCGTCCCGAGCGACTCGCTGATCAGACCGTCAGGCAGAAGGCGATCACCTTTGGCAAGTTCCTTGTCCAGGAACATCGCCTCCAGGAGCCTGCCCAGGTCCGGCGCGGTTGTGTACATGATGAGATTCAGCCGGCGCTTGTCCACTACAGACTCAATGGGCGTTCCCAGACGAGTATGCCCTGTCACCGGGTTCTCACCCCCCTCATCGGCAAGGAGAAACTTCGTTGAATCAAGCAGCAGCGGATCGAAAAGGTTGAGCCGGCAGTAGGTGAAGAACGTCTGATGACTCAGTTCTTCCACGGCAGATTGCAGCAGCATGAAGTTTGTCGTCCTTGGCTTGAATGACGGCCAACCAGCCGGATCGTCACGTTCAATGCGATCGAAATACGCCGTTTTCTTAGCCGGGCGGCCTTTCGTTGACGACCGGGTCACACCCAGTACATACGCCGTGGGACGATCACTGATTTGTCCGGCAATACGGGCAGGATCCTGACGATCGTATTCCATGCCCTGCGTGATGATCCTGGCCACCGAATACCCGCCCCGACTCTGAACCTGCAACGCCGCCAGCAGCGCGAAGAGGTGGGCAGGAGCGCCGAGTTTGAAACCGTGATCCGTATTCATAGCCTCCCCGGACTGCACATCACTGACGCCGTAAGCTTCCGTCCAGACAAGTTCGGCATCCCTCACCAATGCAATCGTCACCCCCGGCACATGATATCGCTTGAGCAGCGAGGGAATCTGCAAGTCGAGGTCGGCGACTGACTGACTCCAACCATCAGTCCGCAGGGGAATACGAATGATGCGCTCGTTTTTGATCAAACGTTTCAGCTTCCCGAGAAGCTGCCGATACCCGGCATGATTTCGTATGGACGACAGATCAGGATCGAGCCGAATGTGCACGAGGTTTCGCCAGCCTTTTTCGACGGCCATTTCCAGTGCATCAACCGCTTCGTCATAACGATGCAAGCGGGCGGATGAGCAGGCAAGATTGTAATAACCCTCCGGACGATCCGCCGCCGCTTCGATCAGGCGAAGGGCCATTTCCGCCGCCCCGGCATAATCGCGCGAGGTATGACGCTCCATGAACGCATGGAGGAGCATTTCGGGGCTTGATTCCTCGGTCGAAGGGACCGAACGAAGATAGTAATAGATGGGA
Organism: Planctomycetota bacterium; assembly: GCA_022560875.1. Lineage (GTDB taxonomy): Bacteria > Planctomycetota > Phycisphaerae > Phycisphaerales > SM1A02 > JADFSH01. Next base: position 3,867 of record JADFSH010000180.1, read on the forward strand.
TGACTGACCGGCGGTGTATCTGAACCGCGCGAGGTGTCATGGCCGTACGGGGGGGACAGCAGCATCGCGACTGCCATCGGCGAGAACCCAAACATGGCGTAGAGAAAGATGAGCACCATCCCCAAGGGGAAGCGATGAGAATATCCCCACCGTCTCCCGAACATTGAACGAAAGACCATTCCCAAAGGAAGGTTTGCTTTCATACCGCACCTCTCGCCTGCACATTTCGCTATTGACATCGCCTCTGGCCGCATGCGGTCAGTTCGCGAAATCACGAGAAATGGCACCATCCATCATAAATTGACGGCAGGACGTTTCGAGCCAGTCTCATTTTGACACAATTTCATGCCCGGTCCAACAGAAAAGTGGAGTTTCCTGGGCATGAGTATTTTTTTTGCCCTTCAGAAATATGGAACAAGGTATATTTCGATGTGGAGGGCTGCATCAGTTTCCCAATAGAATGGAGGGAAATGCTCCAAATCGGCCCTGTTCAATTAGCATCGCCGCTGTTGCTGGCCCCGATGGCCGGACAATGCGATCTGGCCTTCCGCATCCTCTGTCGGGAATTGGGGGGGGTGGGTCTGGTCAGTACCGATCTGCTCAACTGTCATTCCCTGCTGCGGGGTAGCCCGACCGCCCTCAGGCTGGCTGCGACTGATCCGGCCGATCAACCCCTGAGCATGCAGCTCTATGGCAACGATGGGGATCCGCTGCCCGAGGCCGCAAAGTGGGCGGTCGAACATGGCGCTGCCCTCATCGACATCAACATGGGCTGCCCCGTGGACAAGGTCTGCAAGAAGCACGGCGGGTCGCTCCTGCTGTGCGATGTGAGCGGCACCGTAAGGCTCGCCGAACGCATCGTGAATGCCGTGCGGGACGATGGCGTTCCCGTGACGGCGAAGGTCAGGCTCGGCTGGGACCGCAGGAACATTGTCGCCCCCGAACTCGCCCGCCGACTCGAAGATGTCGGCATTCAGGCGATCACCGTTCACGGCAGGACCACGGAGCAGAAATTCAAGGGCCCGGTCGATTACGACGGCATCGCCGAAGTGGTCTCGGCGGTCGCCTCCATTCCCGTGATCGGCAATGGCGATGTCACCGAACCGGAGCATGTCGCCCAGATGATGAAGGCGACCGGATGTGCGGGCGTGATGATCGGTCGCGGAGCGTTACGCCGGCCCTGGCTGTTCCGGCAGGCCGAGCAGTTATTGCGAACGGGTAACGTCGGCGTAGAGCCAACCCAGAGTGAGAAATATCGAATCATCCTGCGTCATCTTGATCTGCTTCTGAAACATCAGGGCGAACACGCCGCCGTGATCTGCCTCCGCCAGCGGATAAGCTGGTACGGCAAGACGATGGGCCACATCAAGCCGCTGAAGGAAGCGATCCGCACTGCCCAATCATCTGACGAGATCAGAAACGCAGTGCGAGAGTGGCAGGAGCGAGAAGCAATCAGCGTCTTTGGCGAAAGCGTTCCCGCTTGAGCCTGCTTCCTCTCAACCGGAAACCAACTCGACAGCCCGAAGAACGTTCCGCAGGCCGTTTTCATCGTTCGTATCGAAGGCGGAAGTCTCATGCGAATCAACGTCGAGCACGCCCCAGCACGTGCCGCCGTGATCGACGAGGGGGATGATGATTTCCGACTTGTCGCGGGGA
>JADFSH010000181.1 GCA_022560875.1 Planctomycetota bacterium
GTTGCGCTCGAGGCAGCATTATCCCTCGTCAGGATGGGCCTGATCTGGGCCGTCGGATGGGGGCTCGTTGGTGTGCTGATCGTGACCTTCCTGGACCCAGGTGAGACCATCGATGATTTGTGGGTGCCGCACATGGGCATGCTCGGCTTCGTTAGTGGTGTGGTCTTTTCCGTGGTGCTTTGGATTGCAGAGGGCCGTCGCAGATTTGACGAGTTGTCGCTTCCCCGACTCGCCGCCTGGGGGGCGGTGAGTGGCCTGCTGTTGGGTGTGCTTCCGTTTGTTTTGGGGACGCCGAGTGCCGAATTCCCGCGGTGGCTGCTGGGTGTCGTAATCATCGTTTCTATGACCCTGCTGAGCGCAGTCTCAGCCGTCGGATCGGCGTTGTTGTTTCGGTATGCTGCACGGGAGCAACCTCCCGCGGGCGCAGGGTTGGATGGCTGACCCACGCACCGGCGGGCAGGCTCTGGATCTGCGACTTGGAGACCGGGAGTCCTGGATGCATGGAAACCTCAAGGCTTGAGTCATCCACGCCGGACCTGAGACGCTCCGGTCGAAGATCCGGGTTCTTAGCTCATGGCTCATGGCTCATGGCTCATGGCGACTCCACATGAGTAACCGCCCCTTCATTCAATGGGCTGTGCTCCTGACGCACGCCCGCATCGCCTGCTCCACCACATGCGCATAGATCAGGCGTTTCAGGAATCTGTGTGGGTAAGCGGTATTCACATCAGTCGAACGGGAGGCCAATGGGTTCTGATCAAGCCTCTTCGCAGTGCCCACAATCGCCATCATCGTTGACGCCAGACGCGAAAACCATAGTCAGTAAGTTTCGTAAGTCATTTGTCGGCCCACACTTCCAGTCTCATCGCCCCCTTCGGGGGATTCGGGGAATCCCGGGGGGGGCTTGGGGCTGGCGGCGAAGCCCCCAAACAGCGGCTCAGTCAGCCAAATCAACCCACATGATTTCCTGAAAACACTCCTAGGACAAGAGTTTGCACCAATATCCGGGATTCCGGCTCCCCCCGTACGACCATCTGATCCGCCGCGCCGTCTCATTGACATTCATCAAAAAGAGTCGATTTGAGAATTTTTCACATTTTTAGCGCAGGAACGCCCCCGGTCCGTCATATCCGCAAATGAGTGCTTCAGTCGTTTCTTTAGGACTCTTTTGGCATGAGGCCGGCCCATGAATCTCGCTTTCCGTACTGGCTGCGTGGCTCGAATTGGATTCACTTCCCTGGCGATATTTTTGTTGTCCGGAAGTGGGGCGGGGTTTGGGCAATGCGAGAACGAGATACCGCTGGTGCCGAATGTCATCCCGGGGACCAGTTCTCGCGTCATGCCGACTCCCTCCGCAGACGGACGATTGATCACCTTTCAACGCTTACCTCCAATCTCGTCGCGTCAGACACGAATGGGTCAGGCGACATTTTATTTGTGCATGACCGAATGTTGAAAACAAAAATTCTAGTTCGTTCATTGACCAACATCGCAAGCGAAATGCGGAATGAAAATGAATCGAAAACGCAGAACAAATCCTCTTTCCGAATCCTTCCCCCAGACACTTTCAGGAGATCTCCGGATGACGCCATCAATACGTTATTTTCTTGCTCGTACCTTGTTTCAAATTCTGCGGCATGACCAAGTCGCAAGGCCCGAATATGAGGCGGTACCCCTGCTCGCATCTCCTGGGCCTGAATCTTGCACTCTCCCGAGGAGGGAGAAGGCGGGTGATCGGCATTCAACGTCTTCATTCTCCTGGGCTATCCGATGTCTTTGCATCTTGATTCCATTCTTGATGTACCCGCGTCCTCTCATGGCACAATGCGAGGAGGATCAGATTCTCCCCTTCGATGGCATCGCGGGCGATGGCTTTGGCAAGTCATGCGCCATTGACGGCAATGTCGCCATCATCGGTACGGCATTTGCCGACGACATAGCAAGACCTGGAGCCGCTTACATTTATCGATTTGACGGCGTCAGTTGGAATCCCGAAGCGAAGTTTCAACCAGAGGATGTGGGAGATCTTGATTTGTTCGGGAGTGTCGTTTCAATTCACGGCGACGTTGCCGTGGTCGGGAGTGATCGAGACGATGATCTCGGGGATGATTCCGGATCTGTGTATGTCTTCAGGTTCAACGGTCAGGAATGGATCGAGGATGGGCATTTACTCGCACCGGATGGAGTAGCCGGCGATCGCTTCGGGGCGGCCGTGGATATCTACGGCGACTACATCGCGATTGGAGCTCCAAAGGTTAGCACCGTTCTGGACCGGGCTGGTGCTTTCTATTTGTTTCATTACGGTGATCAAGGCTGGGAATTTCTCCAGAAATTCAACTCCCCCGATTCAACCGCCCGTATTCAATTCGGCATCACGTTGGCCATCGATGACCACCATCTTGTCGTCGGCTGTCGCGGGACTATTGTGCCAGGTTCTTGGAAAGGGAAGGCATTCGTATATCAGCGCTTTGGGGATCTTTGGATGCATACCAGGCAATTGCAGCCAATTGATCTCCATAGCAATGCTAATTTCGGTGCTACGGTTGATATCGACGATGATACGATGGCGATCAGCTCCCCGATCATGAGATCAATTTATATCTTTACACTCGAAAATAATACTTGGGTAGAACGACAGAGTGTCAAACAACCTGAACTCCGTATACGGAATAAGGAGTTCAGGAATATATCGTTGAAGGATGACCTTCTTGTCTCTGTAGGCCTGGAGCATTTTGATGAAGGAAAACCATTTGTTTTATTTGCTTTCCTCTATCGCCATGACCCTGCGCAATCATTGGAGGAACCATGGATCTTTGACAGAGTCCTGCTTTCGAGTAATCCATTAGCGGCACCGACTGATGCTGTTGCAACCAATGGTGATATCATACTCGCCGGAAATCAGGATAATTTTCTTGATGACACCCGGGCGGGATCCGTCTACGTCTTTCCCGGCGCAATCGAGATGACAGACTGTAATGTCAATCTCGTGAATGACGCTTGTGAGATCTTCTCCGGAGTGAGTCAGGATTGCAACACAAACATCATTCCCGACGAATGCGAGTTAGACTGCAATGGAAATAGCATTCCTGATGAGTGTGATATTGCAGCTGAAACGTCATTCGATGGCAACAATAACGGCCTGCTCGACGAGTGCGATTGCCCGGTTCGGGTTCCTATCCAACCCGAAGACCCGAGCGATCTACTCCTTCGTTTTCATTCCTTGGATATCAGTCAGGATGTGGCCATTGTCGGATCCCCGGATAGCCATGGCAATGAATTACGTTCAGGTGCGGCTTTAATCTACCGGAGAATCAACGGGATCTGGACGCAGGAAGCAAGGCTTGTCGCCTCGGATGGAAAGTTTGGTGATGAGTTTGGTAGGGAGGTGGCCATTGATGGAAATACGGTGGCCGTGTGTAAAGATATTTGGGGGGGGGATTATGATGGTACCGTGTATATCTTTCAATACCGGGAAGACACCGGGCAGTGGGTGGAAAAACAGATCATCCCTAATCCTGGCAACATCGCTAAATTTGGTATTGAAGTTTCGATTAGCGGGAATCGCCTCGCCGTCATGCATGGCTGGGGAGCCGGTTTCAGTGGAACTGTCGTCAGCATTTACAAATACATTGAGAATGACGATACCTGGGAGTTTGAAGATCGCGTAATGATGACGAGTTTATGGGAAGTATGGCACCCACAAAGCATTCTGGAATTACATGGAGATCTGTTGATTGGCGGAAGTGCCGGTAGCGGCATTGGTAGAACCGGCGCCATTACGATATATCGTCGCCATGAAGAGCCTGATGGCACGAGTCATTGGCAGATTGAAGCCAAATTGACTTCCCCCGACAGTGAAGTCTTTGATTTTTTTGGAATGAGTGCTGCGATTGACGACGATATTGCCGTTGTGGGCGCCTTGTATAATGAAAATAATCAAATCAGAACCGGCGCTGCCTATGTTTATGAATTCGATGGGGAGTCTTGGCAATATACGAAAAAACTACTGCCGGACAAGCTCGATAGAGGCAAATCGTTCGGAATGACGACTGCGGTCAAACGTGAAATCATCATGGTTGGAGCTCAGGCGGATGGTCGTCATGGGTCTTTATATCGCTTCCGTCGAATTCGGAATTCCGACCTCACGACAGACTGGGAATCCATGGCTAAGGTACATTTTTATGATGTCGAAAGGTATGAGTATGTCGGCTGGAAAATGGAGGCGGATGGGGACTTCGCCATCATCAGCTCGATTATTCACGATACTCCTCGAGCGTCGGTTGCAAGCGGCATACACATTGTCGAAGGCCTTCTCGACAGCGACCGCGACGGCTTCAGCGACTCGTGCGATAGCTGCCCTGAAACGCCGAACCTCGATCTGGGCGATGCCGATGGCGATGGCCTTGGTGATGCCTGCGACGTTTTCGGCGACATCAACAATGATGGTTTGATCAACGTCACCGATCTGCTGCTCCTGCTCGCCGCCTGGGGAGTTTGCCCGGATAATGTCCTGCTTTGCCTGCCCGATCTCAATGGCAATGGCATCGTCAATGTTTCGGACCTTTTGCTGCTCCTGCAAGCGTGGTAGTTTCGAGCCAAGCTCAGTCGAAACCATAGAAGGTCACGTAAATTCGCACCCGCCTCACTCCCATTGAAAGATGCCGAAACGATGCCAATCCTCCTTTTTCCTCTGGAACCCGCCCCCAAAATCAGGGATACTGGTTCCGGGCTTGGAAGAACCCAAAAGTAGCCCCAAATCAGATCTTTCAGGCTGAATCGACTGCCGCCCCCTCATCCTCATCGCGGTTTGTCGGTACCATTTCGACACGTCTTCATCATTGACCGAGCCTACCTCACGGAAATTCGCCATGACCACCAAGCCCACCACCGTTGCCCTTCTTGCCGCCCTTGCGGCTCCCCTGCTGATTTCGAGCCCGGCAGCGGCCCAGTCCGACCGGGAGACAATCGAGAAGTTCAGCCAGGCGGACAAGTTTCGCCAGCTCGAGGAAATCCTCCCCACCCCCAACGACCAGCGAACCGCCTCCGGCGCGCCGGGCAAGGACTACTGGCAACAACGGGCGGACTATGTCATCGACGTCGAGCTGGATGATGAGAATCAGCGGATCATCGGCTCCGAACGGATTGACTATCACAACTTCTCGCCCGACACCCTGAAATACCTCTGGCTGCAACTCGACAACAACAACATGGCCCTGGACTCCGATTCCGCCCTCGCCCAGGCCGCACCGAACATGGATGGCGAGCGGGGCGTGCCGTTCCGCACGGTCAGCCGCTTGCTGGCCCAGAAAGTCTTTGATGGCGGCGTGAAGCTGACCCGAGTAGAGGATGGCACAGGCAATCCCCTCGCCTACACCGTGGTCAAAACCATGATGCGGATCGACCTGCCGCAGCCCCTCAAGCCGGGCGAATCGACGACGTTCGAGATCGACTGGAGTTACAACATCAACAACTCCAAGGTGATCCGGGCCCGGACCGGGTACGAATATTTCGAGAA
>JADFSH010000005.1 GCA_022560875.1 Planctomycetota bacterium
GCCCTCCCCTTCGAGGGGGAGGGGATCAAACCCGGAGACTTTCGCACATGACCACGATCACCGAGCGCATCGCACAATTTGAAAACATGGCCGAGGCCGATTCCAACAATGACATGGCTCACTTCAGCCTGGGCAATGCCTACCTCCAGGCCGATCGTTTCGCGGAGGCGGCCAAGAGCCTGCAGAAATGCGTCGAGATCAATCCCGACATGAGCAAGGCGTATCAGCTCGCGGGCGAAGCGATGATCAAGGCCGGATGGGAGGACATGGCGGTGGATGTGCTCATGCGGGGCTTCGAGGTCGCCTCATCCAAGGGTGATCTCATGCCTAAGAATGCCATGGGCGACCTTCTTCGCTCGATCGGACGCGAGCCGCCCCAAACCGATGCGAAGAGCGATGATGCTGCGGAAAAACTGATCGCATCCGGGGCGTTCATCTGCAAGCGAACCGGTCGTCCGGGCCGGCAATTGGAAGAACCGCCCTTTCGCGGCCCGATCGGCGAGTGGATTCAAAAGAACATTGCCGCCGAGACCTGGCGGGAGTGGATCGAACAGGGCACGAAGGTCATCAATGAGATGCGACTGGACTTCTCCCGCGAGGAGGACCAGGCAACCTACGACACCTACATGCACGATTACCTCGGCATCAACCCCGAAGAAATCACCGGCGGCTCATCGTAAGAGATTCACCACGGAGAACCGAAGAGACAAGGAGGGGGGAATGGTTCAAACGCTCAATGCCTCGATGCCTTCTTCCTCTTCCCTAATACCAAGTGCCTAGTCCCAAGTCACACTCTTCTCAAATCATCATCTTCCGGTGATAAATCCACCATTCGATCATCATCACACTCAGGCAGAGTCCCACGGCCCAGGGCCACAAGGGGGTGTATGACCCTTCGTGCGAAGAAAGTCCTTCTCTTTTCTCCTGACCGATCGTGATTTCTTCCCGGGTGGCGATATTGCCTTCAGTCCCGCTGAACAGGTTCACGGCAAACTGGCGTTGGTACGTTTCCTGGGATCCGGGCAACTTCCAGGATACGACATGCAAACCGGATTCCCGGATCGGCCCCCAACTGAACATCGTGGGGTCGGTCGGGGAAAGGGGCACACGTTGTCGGTTTGGCAACTCAAGCGTTATGTCCTGCGCCGCCGGGGGAAGCCGCGTGGTGATTGCCTCGCCGGGGATGAACCCCCGTGACACCAACCCTTCACCGTAATGCCCCAGGTAATCGATGGCATTGACGATGAAGGTCACGAAACTCCGCTTGAACGGCCAGTTGCTGTCGAGGGGGTCAAAGGTCACATACAACACCTGCAACGGGCCGCGTGAATACTCGATGATCAAGGGCACACCGTTCGCTCCCTCTGCCAACACTTTCACCTCGTCGGAAGGCTGGATCAGCTTGAGTTTCGAGATGTAAAGATAATCGAGCGTGACAAAACGCAGGATCGGGTGCTCATCCTTTGAGTTGAGCACAATCTGGTCCTTGCCCTCGCCGTAGGGATTGAGTCCTTCCAGCGGGGGAGTTTCACCAAAGATGAGATACCGGCCCGGGGGCAGCGTCTCAGTGCGATAGTTGTCCAGCACCACCACGTCGTACTGCTCCAACGAGCCTTCCTCGGCAAATCGATCGAACCGAACCGGTCGGAGAAGTTCGATGGATTCCAGCGCCATGCCTTCCAGCACGGTGCGAATCAGCGAGCGCCTTTGAGATACCAGTGCGACTTTCAAGCGCTTCGGAGGCGGGACAATGAGTTGCGCGACGTTGTCGGCCGCCAGGTCATCCACCCGAAGATTGGCAACTTCGATCACCGCCCCACGCGGTTGCTCGAAGGGAGTGAAGACCACCGTATTGCGTCCGGGTATGAGTTCACCGGTTCCCGGATGAGTTTCCGCCGCGGGCAGGTCGAGTGATTCAATTCCTCGGGCCACCCCATCGACCGAAAGCTGAAGGTCGCACGTCACCGGCATCGGGTTCATGTTCAGAAGGGAAGCGAATACCGCCACCGCCGACGGCCGGTCATACGGTCGATCGACGGAGACCGCATTGATGGCGACGTTATCAGCGTCCAGAGAGCCGATGCGGTGATAAACCAGCGATTCGCCCCTCAACACCTCCTCGGCCAGACCAATGATGCGCCCGTCACTGAACAGTTCCAGGGCGGCGGGGGCGGCGATGGGCCGGTTCTGCTGGTCGGGATTGACGTTGGTGGTATAGGCACGGGCGAGCTTGAGGGCCTCCTCCATGTTCGTTTCGCCGTGCGTGGGACGAATGCGATCGATGGCGGCCAGGAGTTGAGGTTTGGAGTCGGTGAACCGGGAATAAATTTCGGCGCGATCGGAAAAGGCGATGATCATCGTCTCGCTCGCGTTCGATCCGAACAGGCCCCCGCCGTAGATCGTTTCAATACGCTCGCGGGCGCGGCGTTTGGCATCCTCCAGGCGGGTGACATCGGACCTGCCTTCCTCCCCGTCGATCGCGGTCATCGACGCGGAGTTGTCGATGAGCAGGATCGTCCTTCTTCCCTTGTTCTGATTTCCCTGAATCTGAGGCTGCATGAGGGCCAGGGCCAGAAGTATCAGGGCGAGCAATTGCAGGAAAAGGAGCAGGCTCCTGCGCAATCTCTGGAACGGGGCATTGGCCCGAAGATCCTCGATGGACTTTTTCCACAGCAGCGTGCTGGCGATGGCATGGGGCCGGCGACGAAGCTTGAGAAAATATAACAGGATCAGCGGCGGAATCACGCACGCCGCCAGAATCAGGCCGGCCATCGGCGACAACCATGTCACTTAAGCAGTCCCCGTTTTCTCAGATAGTCAAGCAGCAGTGTGCCCATGTCCGTGCTGGTGTCAACGGTAAGGTGCATCATCCCCCGCCTCACGCAGAACTCCCGCAGTTTGCCGCAATACGCGTTGAGGTTGTCCTTGTATTTTTTCAATAACGCCGCGCTGACCGTGACGTCGGCGACATCCTCATCCTCAATGTCGGTCATCCGCAGATCACCCGCGAGTCCGTGCTTGCCGGGGTCGATTTCCTCCGGACTGAGAACCTGGAGGCAATAGGTGTCATAGCCCCCGCCCGCTAGATAACGCAGACCCTTTTCGTAGCCCTCCTTGAACATGAAATCCGAGAGGATCACCATCACCCCCTTGCCCTGCCTATTGAGCGCGATGCTGCGCATGGCATTGTCGAACTCGCTGGAACCGCCGGGTTCGAGAGCCAGCAACCAGTTGCCCATTTCTCGCGTTCGCCTGGTGCCGCGGAGGTTCGGGATCGGCCTGACGCCCTCGCTGTCGAAGGCGTACAACGAAACTCGGTTGTGGTTGACCAGCCCGATGTAGCCCAGGGCCATGGCCAGCCTCTGACAGAATACAAACTTGCCGGGGTTGCCCCAGTTCATCGAGGCGCTGGCATCGACGGCGATGAGAAGGGAAAGATCCTCCTCCTCGATGAACAGCTTGAGAAAGAGCTTGTCGAGCCGGGCGTAGATATTCCAGTCCACGAAGCGCAGGTCGTCGCCGTGCGTGTAGTGACGGTAGTCGGCGAATTCCACACTGATGCCCCGCTTCTTGCTCCGGCGCTCTCCCTGGAGCTTCCCCGCAAAGATCTTGCGCGACATGACATCGACCTGATCGAGCTTGGCCATCAATTCACTGTCCAGCAGTTCGTCGATGCGCTCGGGGCGGGGTTCTGTGGTCACACCAAATGGGGGCATGTCTCGCTCATCCAGGTCGTGGTGAATTATTCCGGCTCGTGAGGAAGGTGCTCCAGGAGCCGCTCGATGATAGCGTCCGAGGTGATGCCGTCTGATTCGGCTTCGAAGCTGCGAATGATCCGATGCCGCAGGGCGGAGGGGGCGATGTCATGGATATCGCGGAAGGACACGGCGTAGCGACCGTCCATCAACGCCCGGACTTTCGCCCCGGTAATCAGGGCCTGAGCACCGCGGGGACTGATCCCGACGTGAATGTACTTGTTCATCTTGTCACATGAATGCGGGCTGCCGGGGTGGGAGGCGAGAACCAACCTAATCGCGTAATCCTGGACGTGCGGAGCCACGACGATTCGCCGGGCGAGCTGCTGGGCCTTGAGAATGTACTCCCCGTCGAGAACCGGCTCGACGTCGTCAGTGATGTTTTTCGTGGTCCGACTCACAATCGTGTTCAACTCTTTCCGGGTCGAGTAGGGAACCACGATCTTGAAGAGAAAGCGGTCAAGCTGGGCTTCGGGAAGCGGATAGGTTCCCTCCTGCTCGATCGGGTTCTGGGTGGCCATGACGAAAAAGGGCGTGATCAGGTGACGCGTGACCCCCCCCACCGTCACCGTTCGCTCCTGCATCGCCTCCAGCAGCGCCGACTGGCTCTTGGGCGTGGCCCGGTTGATTTCATCGGCGAGGACGAGCTGGTTGAAAATCGGTCCGGGACGGAACTGGAACGAGCGATGACCGGTTGCCTCATCTTCCACCACCACGTTCGTGCCCGTGATATCCGCCGGCATGAGATCGGGCGTAAACTGAATGCGGGAAAACGACAGGGTCAATACCCGCCCCAAAGTGGAAACCAGCAGCGTCTTGCCCAGGCCCGGCACGCCTTCGAGAAGGACGTGCCCGTTGGCGAACAGCGATGTAAGCGTGAGATCCACGATCTCCTCGTAGCCGACGATGACCTTCGCGATTTCGTGCTGAAGTCGGGTGAACACCTCCCGGAACGATGCGCAGGCGGTCTTCGCAGACTTGACATCGTCGAACATCAGATCGAGATCGGGCAACTGAAGCGTATCAGGCATCGCCATCGCCCTTCTTCCCGTCAGTGTCGGATTCCTGCGCGCGACGCCTTGCGGCGAGTAGCCTGGAAGTGAAGTCACCTTCGTCCTCCGCCTCCTCGGGTTTTTTCGAGACGCGGGAAGGTTTCACGGCATCTGATTCACGAACATCCTGCGGCAAGTCGGATTCCACGTCGATGGCATAGCGACTCGATTCCTCATCCGCCTCAAACTTCTTCTGGCGAATCATTTTCACATCGGCGGTTTGTATCGTCGAAACCGACTTCTCCTGACGGTGTGAAACCTGGGCTTTGGCCCGCCGCCACGCTGCGACCGTGTCCATGGAAGCGTCCTCACGCGACTTCACCGCACGGCCAAACAATGCCGCAACCCATTTCGGATCGACGGATATGCGTCGCGCGGCAATATCAAGGAGGAACAACGATGCCGCGATAATCGTCAGGAGATCCCAGATGTACTTCGGGCTTTTGGGAATCTCCAGATCATCGCGATTGAAGAGATCGACCAGGGCCGCATTCGTGCTCTGAATCATGCGGCCGCCGGTGCGCTCCGTGAGCTCTTCCATCAGCGCGGCATTATGCCTGACCGCCCGGAACTCACGTGAATACGGCACGGTGACCGCCGCCTGCAAATTACCCCGGATGGGCGACTCCACCGAACCACCGGCATAATTGATGTTGATCAGGTACGCCCCGGCCTTGTCGGTCTTGAACTCGGCGCGATATCGCCCGGGGCCGGTCTGCTGAAGGTCAAGTGATGTCACTTCGCTGTCAGGATCAAGGACGACGGCCTGCGTTTGAAGGAAATCGAGGAATGAGGCATCCGCTTCCAGCGCTTCTATCTCGACAATCGCCAGCTCCCCTTCCATGCGGGTGTTGACGATCATGTTATGGGGCGAACTCGGTCGCATCGTCCACCGGATCGACTGCTCCCAGAAATTCTTGAACTCCGACCAGCTCACCCAGCGACTTCCCCAGCGCCCCGTGATGTCCGATGTCCAGGCGACGGACTTGCCGAGACCGTAGTTCCAGTAGGCGAAGATCGGATCGTTGCCTTCCGAGGTGGCGTTGACCATCGGCACCTGGGCCAGACCCTCGCGGGGGGCGGTCAGGACGTATCCGTCGATGGAAGGAACCAGGTCGAATCCCTCAAGCGGGCCCGGCAGCCGGCTGATGATCACCGGCTGATAGATTTCACCCTCCTGGATGAGCGAGCGGGAGACGAGCTGCGCCTCCTTGATGAAGATCTGCGGCAGATTTTTCGGGTTGGTGACGTTATAAAAGTTTCCGCCGGTTATATCGGCGACCGCCTTCATGTTGTTGCGATCGATTGCGCTGCCATGCCCGGCGACCATGACCGTGGTGACGGTGATCTGAGCGTCAACATAACTCTGTAGAAGCTGCTTTGACGGTGGGGAAGGATCACCGTCGGAAATAATGATGGCGTGTTTCTGGCCGGCGCGAATGCCGGTGAGTCCCTGAAGCGCGAGCTGCATGGAGGAGCCGAAATCCGGCATGTCGCCCACGACCATGGTTTTGGTCGCGGACATCGCCGCCGACTTGTCGCCGACGATCTGCATGGGGAAGGCCCAGGACGTGCCGTTGTTCTGCCCAACTTGCCAGTTGAACTCAACGATGCCGCAGTAGTCGAGGCTGCTGAGGGCTTCAATGGCGGACTGGGCGACCTTCTGGCCCCAGAAATTACCCTGGGGCATTTCGCAGGAGTGCATGATGAGGGCGAGCGCCCCGCGCACCATCTGTCGCGACTGAGGAGGATCCAGACGCACCGGCAACGCCTTGGCGAGATCGGAATCGATCCATCCCCCCGCCCCGAATGATGTCGGCCCCCCCAGCATGACCAATCCACCCCCAAGATCATGAATATAGGCGTGCAGGTCACGAACCTGATCATCATCGAACGACCAGCGGGGAATATTGGCGAGCACGATGCAGTCATACGCGCTGAGTTCAACCAAATCTCCGACGCCGGCCGGGCTCGTTCGATCAACCGTAATCTCACTTTCCTCCAACGCCCGGATGAGGTGGTCCGCTTCGTCCGGACTGTTCTCGACCACCATGATCTTGCCCTCACTGCCGACAAATGTCACCGCCACGGCGGTGTTGTTGCGATCGATGCGATCCGAGGAAAGATCATCCGGCACGAAGACCGACTCGAATTTTTGCGGGCCCGGGGAGTCGAGGCTGATCGTCACGGGCAATACCGTCGATCCCGGCGGCAAGGTGATGTGAAGTCCGTTACCGGGCTGCTCACCGTTGAGATCAAGCTGCACGCCGCCCATGCTGAGAAAGACGGTGCCCGTCGTCTCCGCCTGGCTGTGGAGTACAAGTTTAATGTTGGCCGACTGCCCCAACCGGGCTCGGGCGGGGGCGACGATGCGCTCAAAGATCACTTCCTGGTCATGCACATACTTGATCAGTATTACATCGATGGGAACCTTGTTGGCCTGGGCGATCTGGGCCGCTTCGAGCACGGAATCCTCAGTCTCGTTGCCGTCGGTAACCAGCACGATGCGGTTGGCCGTATCGTCGGGCATGATCGCCAGCGCAAGCCTGACCGCGCTGGCAAGGTTGGTGGCGGTGCGATCCTCCACATCCTGCCCGGGGGTGACCGCGGTATAGCGATCCGGCATGGCGGCGATGCTGGAATCCCGGGCCACGGTGATCACCGCCACCCGGTCCTCCGGTTTCCTGGTCTCGGGCGCATCGGTTGCAATTCTCATGAAATTGAGAAAACTCGCCATGAGAGGAAGCGGAATTGACTGACTGCGATCGAGGATCACGGTGACCGTCAAGCCCTCGCCGCGTTTCTCCCAGATGGGCTGAGCCATGGCCAGGGAAAGCAAGAGGATGACGAATACGCGGAGGGCGAACGTCAACGTGGCCTTGGCCCGCGACAATCCTCCGATGCTTTTTCGCGCGAAAAGATACGTGGGCACAATCAACAGCAGTAGCAGCAGCCAACCCGATCGATCAAATTGAAGCGGTAAAAAATCCATCTTCAATGCCTCTCCGCTAATGCGACGAAGGAGTGAAACTCACACCGGACTCCTGATCTTCTGCACTCGATTGTTGCCGGAATCCACGACGAAAATGTACTCATCGGTCCCGTCCACTCCCCAAGGATACTGCAATTCACCCTCGTCGAAACCCAGCCGACCGTAAATGCCCAGCGATTTTCCCTCCGGGGTGACCCGCTGCAGGCGGTTGTTGCCGAATTCACACACCAGAAGTGTGCCGTCTTTAAGAATCATCAGATCATAAGGATAGGCAAACTGTCCCGGCTCGCGGCCTGCGGTGCCGAACTGCCTCAATATGTTCCCTTTTCGATCTGTTACCACGATACGGTGGTTGCAGGCATCGGCGATGAACAACTCGCTCTTGTCGGCGTTGAACGCCAATGACTGGGGACGGTTGAATTGACCTGTTTCCGATCCAAACGATCCGAAGCCATAGAGAAATTCTCCCTGGGGGGAAAAGACCTGCACCCGATCATTCCCGCCGTATTCGGAGACGAACAACTCCCCGTCCGGCCCGAACTCGATATCGGTGGTATAGATGAACTGACCGGGCTCCTGGCCGTAGCTGCCGAATCGAAGAAGCTCCTCACCCTGAGCGTTGTAGGCTATCACCCGGAAATAGTGCGTGTCGGCGACAAAGATAGTTCCGTCCGGGGCAACATTGAGCCCGGTGGGCTTGCCCATCTCCCATTCAGGCATTCGCCATTGCGAGAGCGGCGTGCCCTGGAAGTCAAACCGCTGCACCCGCGCGGTCTTATCCACGACATACACAAACTCGCGCTGCGAATCCACGGCAATCGCCCGGGGATAATTAAACTGCCCCATCGCCTGACCAGCCGAGCCAAACAACAGCCTTGTTTTCAGAGGCGTCTGTCCGTCCGAGTCCGCGGAAGAGCATCCCGGGATGCACAACAATGCAAGCAGCGGGATTAATGCGAGCGTGGCCGTTCGCGTGAACCTGCCTGCCGCCCGCCAGGCGATGATGGCTACTACGGCTGCGCTGAGGGCGAATCCGATCAGGGCCAGGGATGCGATCATGACCGTGTACGGGCGCTGGTAGTGCATGGCGTTCAGTATGGCCAGAGCGATCGGCTGGCGGTTTGATGGCGGGCTGACTTGCCCCGTCACGGTTATCTCACTCAACGCAAGCACGAAAACGATAGCCAGCGATGACACTGCCACCGCCAACAGCCTCGGCCTCGCCGAGACAAGCTGGGCGTGCAGGGTTTCCGCACCGTCGAGTCTTCGTAAGTCCTTCAACACTTTTGCTTCACGCAGTGCCATCCAGCGGCTCAGCAGGGCTGCCACGAATCCGAAACGAGCCAGATGACCCAGAACCAGAATTGCCGGAGTCAGATAGATCAGATTCGTCACTGTACTTTCCAATGTACCCAGCGTCGCGCCAAACGACTCTTGGGTACTTTGCCCCGATTTCCCGAAAATTGTGGTCAGGTTGTACGCTGATTCCAGTGCGACGCCCACCAGCATCCCGGGGACTGCCGCCGCGATCAGCCAGCCCACGGCCTGCAGGTGTCCAGCCCCTCGTACCCAGGCCCGTGAATCGGTCCAGAGGATTGAAAGCCCCAGCGCTACCATCGCGGCACAAACACCTGACACCAGAGCCAGGAGGATGGTGGAAACCAGATCGGGTCCGTAGATGGTGGCGAATTCCTGGATCGATCCGAAACCCCCTCGCATACTGCCTCGGATCAGAAACCCCAGGGGCAAGGCAACTGCAACCAACCAGATCGTGGCGACGAACACCTTGGTCATCAGGTGTGCATGACCGCTGCGCAAAGGGGGCAGCGTCTGTCTCGATCCAAGTAGCATCCAGATCGCACCCGCCCCCAGTATCGACAGCAGGGCCGCTCCGCTGCCCGCTTCCAGTATGTCGCGTGAATTTGCGCCCAGGGCATCGAGGGCGCGTAGTTCGTTGCCGAACGTGTATATCTCCGCAAGATCGAAGCAGGTGGTGTTATTGAAGGTCATGATGAAGACGACCAACCCGCCGATGGCCAATCCCGCCCAATCCTGTCGAAATCGCTCCCGGATTCGAACTCCCCACCCCGCCCCGTCAAGGCGGAGCATTTCTTCCCGGCGTGCGGAAGCGGATGCCCCCGTGCCGGCCACACACCACGACACCAGCGGCCACGACCAGCAGAGCAGTCCCAGAAAAAGCGTCAGATCCTTGAGAAGACGAACTCGCGCCGCGCCCCCGGCGATCGCCCACTCATGCAAAATCGAATCCGCCGGCCAGGTCTGCCACCAGGCGTAGAAAATGACATAAGCGGGAAGACAGACCGGGGCCAGCATGAGAATCGCCAGCGGAAGAAATCCTTTTTTATGCACCGCCTTACCGAGCAGGACACCCGGCATCCATCCGACCAGCATCGCTCCCAGAGCGACTGCAATCGCCCAGCGACTGCTGGTCAGCAACAGTTCTCCAAGATTCCGGGTTGCCACGTCCGTTGATGGTGGGAGTGAAACTTTTGTCCAGATCGCCGCGACGATCGGCCAGCCCACTGCGGCGACCCACAGGCCGAGCGCCAGAACCCCAAGCAGCCAGCCACTACGGCGCATCGGAACCCTCACCCGGCGCATCCGCCTCGGTTTCAACCGATTTATTCATGAGGAAGCGCAGGGCTTCTTCCAAAGCCTGATCTCGAAGATGGGCCACTCGCACATAATTGATCCGCAAAGGATCGTTCACCCCATACTCGGGATACGCATCGGCCAGTGAAGGTCTGAGCGGAATATTGTGGGATGACGACTCAGCCAGCATGCGTTCGACTTTTTCGGAGAGAAGAAAGTCAATCAGACGATGGGCCTGCTCAGGATGCGGCCCGCCTCGTACGCGGGCCACGGTGTTCGGGATCAAGAGCGTGCCGTTTCCGATCTCGCTCTCATCAGAGGTATGCAGAGGATAGATGAGTTCGACCCGATGGCCCTGCGCCTGAGCGGCCCAGACATCGTCGGCATCAGTCATGCCGATATCAGCTTCACCGCTCACCACCGCCCGCACGACCCCGGCGTTGCCGGAGGGGAGCAGGCGAATTTCATTCTCGGCCAGACCCAGAAGAAACGCGGTGTAGATTCCCGGCTGGTATTTTCCGTCCCAGTAGGATTTCATCGCCGCCAGATGCCCCCCGGTAGTGCCGAACCTCGGGTCGGCCATGACAATGCGACCTTTGAAGGTATCCCAGGTCAGGTTCATCCACGACTTGGGAATATCCTGCGGCACGATGCGCTGCGGTGCATACACGATGACCCGGGGCCGGGCGGCGAATCCGTACCAATGACGCTTGCCATCGCGAAATTGATCCGGCCAGTCCCTGGTCGCCTCGGAAACGTGCTCCTCGAAAACGCCCTCCTCGGCAAGTTGAATGGTCATGAAGATTTCCGAGGACCAGAAGACATCCGCCTGGGGATTGTCCGCTTCGGCCCGAAGTCTATTGACCAGCCCGGCGGTTTTCATCGCCTCCGTATCCCCGACGAATCGAACCCGGATCCCGGTCTCTTTTTCAAACTCCGCCATGACCTGACGGGCGATAAATTCATCCGCGGACACGTACAGCACAACGTCAGGTCGATTGTCCGTCTCCCTGCAGGAGTTAACGCACAGCGGCATCACGATTGCGAGGACCAGCAACGCCATCATGACCATACGAGATGGTAACCGGGACAATTCTTTGATTGGCACGTGACTCAGTCGTCCGTTTCCGTCTGAGATGATTCTTCCTCTTCGCTGGAGGAGGATTCTTCATCCTCGGTCTCGCTCGCTTCGGTGAGTTTTTTCAGTTCGCCGAAGTAGTGCTTCTGGGTGTCGTGATAGCGCCGGGGCAACTGATCTTCGGCAAGGGCTTCATCGAACCCCTCGGTTGCCTCCGCCGCCACCTGCTTGAATTTGGCTTTCGATTCACCGACAACCTGAGGACCATCGAAAAGCATGCGGGCGATGATATCGCCTTCGGTGGTCTTGATGTTGGCCTTGATCTGCTTGTAGCCGGTGGGAGTCGGGGCGATCGGGGCTTTGCCGCCCCGTCCCTGGCCGCGATTACCAAATGCGCCACCGGACATCATCGCAAGTCCCTGGCCGAGACTCAGACCCTGACCCATGCAGGCATTCTGTGCGGCTCTCGCTTCCTGCAGCAGCATTCGCATGGCTTCCATCTGGCTGAGTTGCTGGCCGAGTTGATTGGCCCCCTGGCCGAACTGACCATTCATGATTCCCTGCCCCATCTGCTGCATGGCCTGTCCCATGCCCTGACACATCTCATTGGCCGCCTGCTGGGCCTGCGCCATTTGCATGAGCTGTTTTTTCTGTTGCTCGTTGAGGTTGGGATTGTTCTGAATCGCCTGCTGAAGGGCCTGTGGATTCTGGGCGAGTTGCGGGTCGAGACCCGCCTTCTTCAGCGCCGCCTCAAGCTGCTCTTTTTTCTCGGATAGTTGTTTGAGCTGCTCGGCCAAATCATTGAGCTGCTTTTCGAGTTCCTTTTTTTGCTCTTCGGTCAGATCACCGTCCTTGAGCTTGGCTTGCAGTTCATCAAGCGCCTTGAGAGCCGCCTGGAAATCCCCCCTGGCCACGGCATCCGCGAGATCCTTCGCCGGACCATCTTTCGGAGTCCTCAACTGACTCAAGGTTTTATCAATCGACTGACTGGTCTTGCTCTTTTCGCCGTTGATCAGTTCATCAAGCTTCTTGTTGAGATCAGTCACCTTTTTCAAGGCGTTTCTCTTGATGTCCTTTTCCGAACGCATGGCGTCGGGATCTATGCCTTCCAGAGTCAACTCTCCGATCAGGTCTGACAGCTCCTTGCTGAGTTGAGGCTTTTCCTTGATGATCTTGACCAGATCATCGATTGACTGCTCGGCATCCAATCGGGCCTGCTGAAGGTTAGCCTGGTCTTGTTCATCCTCGCCGCTGAAAAGATCGAAAGGCGGCAGATAGGAAATTGCCAAGGCAAGAAGAAGAAGCATGGGACTCAACCACCAGCCGCGGGGGGCGGTGACTTTGAACTTCCTGCCCACGAGTTCGCGAGATCGGGCATCTTGAGCTGTTTTCACGGCATCCTCGATCGCAGCCTGGGCAAAGACATCGTCCCGCCCCTGGCAGTGCAGGGCGGTGGAGAGTTTTTCGCGGAGATCAAGTCGCTCATCAACCGCCATCGCCACCTGAAGTTCGGTCTTGATTCGACGACTCCAGAGAACCAGTGCGACCAGGAGAAGAAGGACAGAAGCGATGGGGATGATCCAGGCCCAGGGGAGAAATTCCTGAGCGGGGGCCTTGTCTATGACCATCAGAATCAAAATCAATCCCCCCAGAATCAGGGCGACCTTGTGGGCACACCTGAGAAAAGTGGAGGTTTCAAGCCTGCGACGTGCGATCCTGAGAAGATTACGAATGTCATTCATAACCAAATCCCCTATTGTGAACCCTGGCGGCCGGAGGTTCGATCAAATCGTTTCGGTTCAAAAAGACCGGGGAAATCAATAACCCCTGATTCGCAAACAGAAACGGGTTTTTCGTTGCTTCAATGATATGATTTAAACGCATGAGTCGCCAAAATAACAGCGATTCATTGTCAGATATTGCCCGGTTTCCCAGTGCCGGGTCTCCAGAAGAAAGTGATGAACATGCCAGGAACCCACCACAACTTGTTTGCCCTAACTGTCTCATTAATAGTTGGTTACGCCAGTTTGACCACCTCTGTGATCGCACAGGACGCAACTGATCTGAAGCAGGAAAACGAGCAACTTAAAAACCAGGTCCGAAAGCTCACCGAAGAGCTTAAATCCGCCCAAAACCGAATTGTCACCCTCGAAAGGCAGATCGAACAACTGAAGTTGACTTTGGATCAGGCCTCGGACAAGGGGTCCGCGGCGTCTTCTCCCCCGACCCCCACTACTCAAGGAATGGACCCGGCAAAGCCTCAAGACAATCCGCAGGCACTTTTCAGGGCCATGAAAAAGGATTATGCCGAAGCAACCCGGGACTTTGAAATCGGTGTGCAGGGCGACCGGAACCGTGCCGCATATCTCCGCGTCGTCGAACGCTGGATCGCTTTCACCAATCGTAACTACAAGTCCAAAATCGAATGGCATGTGACGATATTCGAGGGACCACTGTCTCCACGTCCGTCGAGCCTCAAGCTTCTGGCCGTGGACCCATCGACCGGCGAAAAATTTGATCAGCCGTTTTCGATTGCTCTCAATCGACAATTGACTCGACGCCTCAGTCAGCTTGAACAAAAGGATGAATTGGATACTTTCATCCTGATCGGTGTCCTCACCCCGAAGTTGAAACTGACAACCCAATCCGATACCTCGGACCCGTTTCATAATCCCAGACTGGTCGGGCCGTTTGCCGAATTCGGCTTTTCGATTGATGTGAAAACCATCGTCCCGATCGAGAAGGAAGACGATGCCCGCTGAGCCGTGGTCGAGATTGCTGCCGGATTTGTAGCGAACGGGATAACGGCTCGCCGCTTATTCCAGCACGCTCAAAATCGCGGCTTTCGCTTCATCGATATTCATATCCAGACGAGCGCCCGCTGCATGGCAATGCCCCCCTCCGCCGAAATGCTTCGCCAGCTCATTGACATCGGTTGCGCTTCGATCAGCGCATGCGGGTTTGGATCTGAAGCTGATCTTTGTCGTACCCGGGTTCACCTGGGTAAGTAAAATAGAGACTTGGACTGCCCCGACCTGCATGGGAGTGTTCACCAGGCCGGTCAAATCATTCAGCGATCCCCCGGTGGCCTGAAAATCTTCCTCTCTCAGGAGCATGATCACGATGGTGCCATCCTTGAAATACTCCACCGAAGACAGTGACCGGGCTTCAAGCGCAAGCCGTGACGGGGCGGCAGTCTCCTCTATGACCTGATACAGACGCGACTTATCGACGCCTGCTCCCAGCAATCTGGAGGCGACGCGAAAGGCTTCGGCATCGGCATTCTGAAACTTGAACCATCCCGTGTCCGTCGCCAAGCCGACAAAGAGCGCTTCGGCCACGCCCCCACGATCACCGACAAGCTTGATTTCCAGTTCATCCATCAAATCAACGAGAATCTGGGTCACTGAAGCCTTGGAGGTGTCAACGATGCGCTTCATCGCAACTTCCTCGCCCGCGGCATGGTGATCGAATCCGATGACGCGCTCGTGATGCTTCTTCAGCCAGGGAGCAAGCGGCTCGAGTTGCACCCAGGCTCCCGTGTCGGTCACAATTACCAGGTCATACGAGTCATCCGGTTGCCTCTCCTCGACGACATACAGCGGCGTGTCTTCCGCCAGAGACCGGAGTGACGGTTCGATCGGACCCATCAACCAGCCGTCTGCCTTCTTGCCCATGGATTTCAAGGCCCGCACGAGAGCGAGCACCGAACCTATGGCATCTCCATCGGGCTTGGCATGACTGGTCACCAGGATGCGTTGCGCCTTCCTGATGAGACTCGCCAACTCACTCATGGTGGCATTCGATTCATAATGGTAAGTCATTGGCAGAGTTTTCATCCAGTCATCACCGGGGCCAGCGTTTTGGTTTCCTGGAGATCTCGATGCATTTGGGACAGAAGTGCATCGACATCCGAAAAAGTAATCTGATCTCGCAACCACTCATGAAACTGCAAACGAATCGTCCACTCGTAATGATCCAGGGGACCGTCGTATCCGATCAGGTGTGCTTCACAAACCCGCGGGTGTTCGCCGAACGTCGGCTTGGTGCCGACGCTGACGGCCGCCGGGTACTCCGAACCATCGGGCAACCATGCGTGACCAGCATAAATGCCATCTGAAGGAAGCATCATCTCCCCGTGATCGAGGTTGGCAGTTGGTATTCCCAGGGTGCGTCCCCGTCGATCACCTTCAACCACCATCGCCCGAATCTCATAGGGATGGCCCAGAAGACATATGGCATCCCGGACACGCCCCTGCCCGATGAGCCACCGAATGAGGGAGCTGCTGACCTGAACGAGACTGCCATCCGAAAGACTTGCTTCCACCGGTTCAATCACCACGGTCTCAAACTCATACTTCCCCTGGAGTTTCCTGAGCGTTTCAATGGTTCCTGAGCGCTCGCTCCCGAATCGAAAATCAGGCCCTTCAACGATGATGGAAGGTTGATGATGTCCCACCAGCCACCGGATGAATTCTTCAGGAGAAAAACTGAGAAACTCTGATGTCGGCTGGAGTCGGATCACTTCGTCCGCACCGAGACTTTCCAACCATTCGGCGCGTTGCCTGAACGTAGAAAGTCTCAATGAAGCAGACCGGGGATTCAGGACGGTGGAGGGATGGGGATCGAAAGACAGCACCCGGACGATGCCCTCGTTTCCGATCGTACGCCGGGCCGTGCGGACCAACTCGGCGTGTCCGAGATGAACTCCGTCAAAATTACCAACTGTGATGGCGGTTAGGCTTGACATGACAGGTGTCCACCATAGGCTTCCCACCCATTTCGGCCAAGTCCCCTTCATTCTGATGGTGGATTCTGGTCTCAAGAAAGTGCGGCGCAGAACCACTCGCGAGGAAATATCCGCCATCATGCTTGAAAAAGCCTCCACAATCGTCGGCGACATGCTGGACGATCCCAAACTGTTGATCGAAGAACTTGTTGAGGGCCTTCGCAGGACGGCGGAGGATACCGTGCCGTGGTTTCTGGAAAAGATGCCCCCGATGTATTTTCAGGATACGGATCATGCCTCACGGCTCAGTCACTTGCGGGCCATCATTGCCGCCCGGGCTTCCGGTCGTCCGCTTGAGTTGATGCTGAGGAGTGAAGACGGGTCGGAATGGACATTCATGCGCCCCCTGGACTATCCGGGCGTCCTGGCGGATCTGGTACGGGAACTGCCCAATGACCGGCCGCTCCGCAAAGCGAAAATCCACACCGCAACCGATGGCCAACTCGTGCTGGACACTTTCGAGTTCGGCGATTACGCGCCGTTCGATCCCGAAGATCCGGATCAGGCGGAAAAACTCAGTCAGACCATTGAGTACGCCTCGAAAAACCTGCCGCAATGGTCGCCAAAAGAGATGACGGATTTCTTTCATCGCTGCAGCGCCGATTACGTCATGACGCTTACCCCGCTGCGAATGTGCCATCACTGGGAATTGTTCAAACTCGTTTCGGGAACAGACGGCACGGCGGTCTCGATGGAACCCGAGATCGATCCCAATCTCTGTCGCATCGTCGTCGCGACCGGCAACGCCACCCGCCGCACCATGCTTGAGCGCATCGCCATCCGCCTGAGCCGATCTGATGTCAACATCCACCGGGCCTATCTCGATACCATAGACGATCGGGAAAACGGATGGATCAGCGTCCTGGGATTCGTCGTTCAGGGGCCGGACGGCAAGCCGCTCAATCCGGACAGCGAACTCTGGCACACGCTCCGTCGAGACCTGATCCGACTGAAGTGGCTGGATCAACACTCGCTCGATTTTGCCTATCGTCATCCCGAACTTTCCTTGACCCGGGCGGAGATCATCGACGGGCTTTGTGATCTCATCCATCAGACCCTGGTCAAGGTCAATCCCTTTGCCTTCAACCAGGACCGTATCCGTAATCTCGCCGAAAAAAACCTCACCCTGGCGGTACAGATCGCGGATCTGTTTCTGGAGAGATTTCATCCCGATGATGCGCTCACTGATGATGAATATCACCGCCGGTCATCGGCGATTGACCGGGAAATCGACAACAAGGTCGATCTTGAGGACGCCCGCATCGTTCTCAGGCGCATGATCGACGCGATCTCAGCCACGCTCCGCACCAATGTGTATCTCGAAGATCGCTACGGCCTGGCCCTGCGCATTACTCCATCCTTCCTGACCACCCCGGAACGATCCGAACTGCCCTTCGGCGTTTTCTACGTTCACGGTCGCAACTTCAACGGCTTTCATGTTCGTTTCCGTGATATCGCACGGGGAGGAATTCGTGCCGTCAGACCTCGGGGCGTCGATGAGCATGCCCGGGAAGCCGAGCGTCTTTACGACGAGGCATACCAACTCGCCCTGGCCCAGCAACTCAAGAATAAGGACATTCCCGAGGGAGGGTCCAAAGCTGCGATCCTGTTAGAGCCGGATGCGAAACTCCCCCGCAGCGTCAAGGGCTTTGTCGATTCAATCATCGATCTGATCACCCCCGACGAGAATACCAGGAAATTCATCGTTGACCGCTTCGGGCAGGAGGAACAGATCTATCTCGGTCCGGACGAAAACATCACCCCCGATCTCATCGAGTGGATCGTTGATCGCGCCCGCCGACGCGGGTGCCCGGCCCCGACGGCGCTGATGAGTTCCAAACCCGGGGCGGGTATCAATCACAAGCAGTACGGTGTCACCAGCGAGGGAGTCAACATCTTCCTCAATGTCGCGCTCAATAGCCTCGGCATCGATCCGAAAAAACAGGCCTTCACGATTAAAATGACCGGCGGCCCTGATGGTGATGTCGCCGGAAACATGATCAAAATTCTGCATCGTGAATACGGCGAGAACGCCCGCATCGTCGGGATTGCCGATCGCAACGGCTGCGGCGAAGATCCGGACGGCCTCGATCATGAAGAACTGCTCTCGCTTGTTGAGCAATCCCGAACCATTGCAGATTTCGATCGCTCCAAGCTCGGGGCGAAAGGGCGCATTGTCGCCCTCGACGAAAAGGACGGCGTCCACCTGCGCAACTCACTGCATAACCGGGTGCTTGCCGACGCTTTCATCCCCTGTGGGGGCCGACCGAACGTCATTCATGGGGGGAACTGGCGTGATTTTCTCACCTCCGAGGGCAAGCCCAGCAGCGGCCTCATCGTTGAAGGCGCCAACCTCTTTCTCACGCCGGAAGCACGGACGAAACTCTCCGAGTGCGGGGTGGTGATTCTGAAAGATTCTTCCGCCAACAAATGCGGGGTTATCTGCTCCAGCTTCGAGATCATCGCCAGCATGCTGCTGAGCGAGGAGGAGTTTCTTCGGATCAAGGACCGGTTCGTCGAGCAGGTTCTGGAAAAACTAAAGGAACTCGCCCGACGCGAAGCCGAACTGCTCCTGCGTTTCCACCACCATCGACCACAGACCACGATGCCGGAAATCTGCATCCGCCTCAGCCGGGTGATGATTCGCACGTCTGATGCGATCGAAGCGGCGATAGATTCGCTTCAACAACACGATGCCGAACTGCTGAAATGTCTGGTCATCGAGTATCTTCCACCCGTGCTGGTGGAAACCGTCGGTGAGCAGCTGTGGAAAAAGACGCCCAGATCCTATCTCAAATGGATCATGGCGAAATCGCTGGCGGCTCGCATCGTCTATCGCGAAGGATTTGAGTACCTCGATTCCATGCCGACCGAGGCGATTGCCCAACTCGCCTTGAAGTATCTGAAACTTGAACTGGAGCGGAAGATGCTTATCGAGGAGGTTGATCAGTCCACGCTACCCAACCGGACGCGTCTCATCGAACTCCTCAACGAGGCGGGTATTCTTTCCACCCTGGACTGACGCGTCTGAATCCTTTGCGTGGTCACTCAGATCAATCCGGCCCCCAATGCGATCAGGAAAGCGATGGTCGCGGCAATCGGCAAGGTCACCAGCCAGGCCAGGAGGATCTCGCCCACGACTTTCCAATCCGAACGCCCCGTCCACACCCCGATGCCGAAGATCGCCCCGGTGGAGACATGTGTCACGGAAACGGGCGACCCAATCAGCGAAGCCCCAATGGCCAGCCCGCTGGCAATGAAGTTGGCGATGAACCCCTGACCACGGTTCATCGCGGTGATTCGACGGCCCATCGTTGAGGCGATACGCGCGGAGTGAAGCAGGCCTCCGAGACACATGGCCGCAGCGATGATGACCAAAGACAAGCGACTGTTGATACCCGCCCAAGTCACCGCCATGAGAAGGGCCATGATCTTCGGGGTGTCGTTCAGGCCCCGTGCAAAACCGAGTGACATACCGGAGAAAATATGCGCCCAATCGACGATCCGGTGGGCGGGGATACCGATGAGCGACCCAAGATAGCGGCGTTCGCATTGCTCGGCCTGCTCGACGGAGAGTTCCAGTCCGGTGCGAGCCGCGACCATGGCTCCCTCACTGGTGATGGCCACCGGCTCGATCGACTTGCCGACACAAAGGCAGGTGACTTCATCGATGTTGAGTTTCTTGCGACACATCCGCGCGATCGGATACAACGCAGCGGCACCAAACGTGGCGAGAAACGGGGTGAGTAGAAGCGGCAAGAGAAACTTCGCTCCCAAACTGCTCCAGATCAACTCTCCCGGGGCCAGGGCCAGGGCGGAACCGACCAGTCCGCCGATCAGGGCGTGGGTGGTGGAGATGGGCATTCCCAGACGTGTCGCCATCAGAACGGTAATTGCCGCTCCGGCTCCGACCGCAAGCAGGAAAGTCGGATCCCCGGCAATTGCCTCCGGAACGAGTCCTTTGCCGCTGAACGCCTTGAGCAGGGCACCCGCCAGGATGACCGATGTCAACGATCCCAGAATCTGGGCAATGGAGGCCAGCAAAAGCGAACTGCGGTAATTCAGCGTTGAAGAGCCGTACAGGGTCGCCATCGCCTTGAAATTGTCGTTTGAGCCGTTGGCGTAAGCGAGGATGACAACAACAAGAAAGAGGATGATCAGCATGGTGGTACACAGAACCAGCGATGGCCGGTGATTCTTCCCGGAAAAATGTCAAAAACCCACCTCCACCCCTCTATCGACGAACGTCTGATTTACAGGACAATGCGAATAAGAAATGCTCAGGTCAATCGTTTCACTATCATGGGCTATCGACGGAGGTAACGCGGGATGATCTCGTCATTTATGACTTATTATACTGACCCCTTCAGTTCGGTTTCATCGGAGCCCTGATATGAGCACGCTCACAAAGTCATGGATTCTGACCCTGATCCTGCTGTTCATGCAGTCTGCATTGGCCCAGCAACTCGATTTGCCACCAGTGACTCCGATCGATATGAAAGCGAGCGTTACCGGGGTGACGGTCTATCGTGGTCGTGCCTCCGTGACCCGAAGCGGATCGCTTCAGCTCGAACCGGGTCTGTATGATTTACGATTCTTGAATCTGCCCGAGACAATTCAACCGGAAACCCTGCAGGCGCGGGTGAGCAAACAATGCAAGGTTCTTGAGGTTCAGTACGACCAGGTCGCGGCGGCAGACGTCACCCTGCCGGAAACGGAAGCGATCGATCGTCATATCGAGGAACTTCAGGGATTCATCTCAACACTCGATCAGCAACTCAAGCTGATCAGGATGCAAGAGGACTTTCTCAACCAAGTCGGGGTGCGGGCGGCAAGTGATGCGACCGACCAAGGCGGAACCAGCGCTCTTGACCTCGATGCCATACGCCAGCAACTTCAGTTCATCATCGACGAGCAGACCAGGCTCAATGCGGCCCACAATGAAGTCGATCCCGAGAGAAAGCGTCTGGAAAAAGAACTACGCGCCGCCCGGAATCGTCGAAAGGCGATCGCAGGGTCATCGCAATTCATGCGGATCGCCACCGTGACGATCATGGTCGCCGCCCCGAGTGAGACGAGCATTGAACTGTCCTACCTTGTCACCGGGGCGACGTGGCAGCCCAGCTATAACATCCGCACGGCAACGGACGGTGACACCGTAGACATTGAATACGATGCCCAACTCACGCAGCGCAGCGGGGAGGACTGGAATCGTGTTGACCTGACGCTGAGTACCGCCCAGCCCACCCTCGCCGCTAACCCACCGGTATTAGACCCGCGCTTTGTGGATGTCCTTGTTCCGCAACCCTCGTCACGCAGGCCGCTGGCGACAAGTGGTGAAGCAGATACTTCCAGACCACGGCGAAGAAATGCATTATTTTCAGCGGGTGCTCCGATCCCCACGCTCGAAACCCAGGTCTCCGGCGAAGGCCCGGCGGTGACATATCATCTGCCGCGCCCCGTCACCCTGAAAACGAATATCCAGAAGCAGCAGCGCAGCCGCATTACCACCATTCAGTCCCGCGGTGAATTCATCCATGTCGCCATGCCCATCCTTACCGAAGCGGTGTATATCCGCGGCGCGCTGACGAACAACAGTTCCTTTCTGCTGCTTCCCGGCCCGGTATCCATCTTTGTCGGCCAGGATTACGTCGGCCCGACCCAGCTTGCGACGGTGCCTCCCGACGGCACGTTTGAACTATATTTCGGTATCGACCAGTCCATAAAAGCCACCCGGCAACTCATCACCAAGAAGACCACCAAAACCGGGCTGCTCGGAGGCGGGCTCAAGACCAGCTACGATTACCGCATCGAGATAGAAAATGGTGCGGGCAAGGGCATTACCCTGGAGTTGTGGGACCGCTACCCGATCTCCCGTAGCGATCAAATCACGGTCGATCTGGTCGGGTTGAGTCATCCCCTTGCCGCCGATGCCGAGTACCTTGAGGAGCAGAAGCCTCTCGGACTTCTCAAATGGGATCTGGCCATCCCCCCCGCGAACGGCAACAACACGGCATTCATCGTCGAATTCGGGGTACGCATCAATCGTGCGAAAAACGTTCCGATCTCTGGTTTGCCGGATTGACACGCAGGGCGGACGCATAACCGGACACCGCTGAAACAAGGGCTAGTCGAGCAGAAAAACCCGATCTGATGAAACTCCTCCCGATAATCTGCGGATCTGATGATATTGCCGCCTTTGACCGGTTATGCGGACGTCGGGAAGATGGATTTCGTTCGCAACGCCATAACGACCGTTGACCGATCCGATAGAGATCTGAGACAATACCTAGATGCGTATTCGACATCCACTTTGGATCATGGTCTGGCTGATCACCCTCGGCTCAATGCTGGTGGCGCTGGCTCCCTTTCCCGATGACGACAAGCTGCCTCAGCGCGTCATTCTCCGTGTCAGTCGCAACCTGGTTGTCATGGGCATTGTCGAACTGGAGGAAGACGATGTCATTGTCGTCCGCGATCTCGCGGGTGAAGTTAAGAGCTATTCCAAATCCAGAATCAACCGGATCATCAGGCTCGTTGATCCCGCCCCAGAACAGGACGGCATCATTGTTCTCCTGAACGGACAATCGCAGGAAGGCCGGATCATCGAGGATTCCTTCACCCGGGTTGTCTTTGAAATTGAAGGCATTCGGAGCGAGTTCCGGCGCGATGTGGTGGATTATGTTCTGCTTGAGCCGACCACCGAGGAAAACTATCGACGTTTCAAGGAATCCCTGAGGCCGAACATGCAGGCGCGTCATTTCCGTCTCTGTCAATGGCTCTTTGAGAAGAAACAATATGAATTGGCGAGAAAGGAGCTTGCGGAGCTCCTTGGTCATTCAAACATGGACGAAGCCCGGAAACTGCTCACGTTTGTTGACGCACAACTGACAATGATGAATCGTGATACCTCGCCCCCGAAAGCTGACGCCTTCCGGGGTGATGGTGAATCTGAAAACTCCAACAAGCCGGCCGCGACCGGCATCGTGCCTCTGAAGGATCTGCTGCCGGACCAATTGCTGACCAAACGGGATGTCAATATCATCAAGGTGATGGAAATCGATTTCCGTCAGCCTCCGGCAATCAATATCTCACCGGATACGGTACGAAAACTCATTGAGACATACCGCATGGACGATCGCGTGCCGGTCTCGCCTGATGGGCAGACGCGTCTGTTTCGCGCAGCGGCCGAGCGGCCCCTGGAAGTCCTGCGCCTCTTATTCGAGCTTCAAGCCCGTGATCTCTACCCCGAGGTCAAGGTGCTCACGGAGCCGCGCTCGCTCAATCTTTTTCGGCAACGCATACACAACACGTGGCTGATCAACAGCTGCGCCACCCGGCGGTGTCATGGCGGTCTGGAAGCGGGCAGGTTTTTCCTCCATCGCAAAGGCTACAAAAACGAGCGGGTCCGCTATACGAACTTCCTCATCCTGGATAGGCTGGAACTGGATCCCGAATGGCCGCTGATCAATTACCAGCAACCCCGAGATTCACTGATTATCCAGCATGGACTCCGCCGGGACATGGCGAGAAAACCGCATCCTGACGTCAGGGGCTGGAGAGCGGTATTCACCAAGGGCAACAGTCGCTTGCTTGAAAACACCATCCTTTGGATCCAATCCATGATGAATGATCCCCGTCCGGCGTACCCGGTTGAATACATTCCTCCGGGATCATCCGAACCGGTCAAGAACCAAAGCCCATCGCCTGAGAACCCCAATCGAACATCCCGGTAGTCTGGGTAATCTGCAAGACGATACCCCGGTCATCAGCGGTAATTTCTTTCCAATGAGCCGGATACTGATACAATCAGGTTTTAAGACCACAACTCAACTATGAGACGATCCCCATGAGAGAACGCATGAGAATGACTGGTTTGTTCACGACCTGCCTGGTGGCAGGTTTCGGCTTCACCGGCTGCCAGGACCAGGCTGCCCAGGAGAGAGTTGAGGTCCAGGAGATCATCCGCAAGGAGAACACGGCTTTTCAATTGGCAAGGGTCGGAGCTCCAGTTCCCGGCACGAAGGAGTTCGATACAAAAAAACAAGAGCTTGACGTTCTGGCCGGTCGCCTTTCCAGCATCCGTGGCGGCAATGCCGGACAGCAAGGCACCAAGTCTGTTCTGCTGGCGAATACCATGACGGAATTGGCGAGCATGGACATGGCTCATGCTGAAAATTATGAAAGGATAAATGCCTCGATCAGCGCCCAGGTGATCGGCATCATCCAGGGGGGCATGAATCTGAACGGCATGCTTGAAAGCCGCCAGGTCATTGATCTTCAGACGAGTCGATCGCAATTGAATCGTGATATGGAGACTGCCGAGGAGAAACTCGGTCAACTGAATGAACAACTGGCTGAACTCGAGGGACCGATTGCTGACCGCGAGGGTCAGAACACCCGCGATGCCGAGGAGGTCAATGCCCTGCGAAAGAGTTCGGATGAACTGTTCCGGAATGCTCGCGAACAGGGATATGCTTCGGGATTCAACTCCTTCGAGGAAGCCATCCAGGCTCGTCGTGCCGCCGATCGCATCGAATATGAAATAGCCCAGCGTGAAATCGTCCTGGACTTGAACCTGAAGGCCGAACAAGGCTACATCAACCTCAACACTCAGCAGATCAACAAGGCCATTGAAGCTATTTCTGACGCCCAGGCCGCCATTGATACTCATGAGCAAACCGGGAGGGAGGATCTCCGCAACACGGAGCAGTTGATTGCCACCCTGCGAGGCGATCTCGATGCCCTGCTTCAGAAACTTGCCAATACGACCAACAACGAACTCAACCCCCACTATGATTCCGCTCAGGAATACCTCGAAAAATCAGCGCGTGAAGCCCAGACCGCCGCTAGCAAGGCCGGGCGAAACGGTGATACCAACGGGCCTCACCTGATCGGCGCCCGCGCACATGCAAGTCTGGGCAAACTCCATTGGACGAAATCCCGCGGCATTTCAATTCGTCTCAAGCTGTATGAATTGATACATCAGGCCCGCGAGGTGTTTAGCGAGGATTCCGTCCTTTCGAAAATCGAACAATTGAATCAACAGCATGCCGACGCCGTGGAAAAGGCGAAAGCGGCATATGCCCAGGCGATTCAACTGCTGAGTCAGGTGAACAACCCTAAGGCGCAGAACGAAATCAATGCGTTCAAACAGAGTCTTGACCTCGCCCTCGCGTCACTTGAAGGCAAGGATGTCAGCGCGATGATGCAGCCCGCACCTGCTGCAAAGCCGGAAACTTCGTCGCCCGACCCCGACACGAGCGAGGCGCGTTTCCCCACCCCCGAAGCCCTGATCAGCCACCTGCAGAATCTCCTCGCCAGCGGGGATATCACTTCCATGGCCGATCTGACGCACGCCGAGACTCCCGCTGGCAAACGCCTCCTGAGCCTGGGTCGCGATGCTGTTTTTGCCATGAACCGGTTCATCAAGGCCGCCGAGCAGAAGATGGGCGATGAGATAGGCCCGATGCTGGAGAGCATGAAGGCTTTAATGCAGATGGGCGGGGGCATTCCCGATCTCAGCAGCGCCAAGGTGACGGAACGATCCGACGATCGCGTCGTGTATGAAACTTCCGCCTTCGGGCAGGCCTCGCAATTCGGCCTCGTCCGCGTCAACGGCTCATGGATGATTGACGGGGATATACAACTCCAGAGTATGGGCGGTGAGGGGCCGATGCTCGATGCCGCCGAAAAAATGATAAAGAGCGCGGCAGAGATGTATGACGAGTTGGCCCGGAAGATCAACAGCGGCGAGATCACGACCATGGAGCAGATGAGCGCCGAGATGATGAAGTTCGGTGAGAGCATGATGGGCAACAATTAAACTTATTTTACGTCTGTACAATCTGGCATTTCAGACGATTGCGGCCTCTGTTGGAACAGAATCTCAAAAAACGATCACATTGGAATATCTTGAGCGGCGTCATGCATCTGCTGACGTCGATCCTCTGCATGGGCCTGGGTACCTTCGTCATTGGAAAACTTTCGGACATGGCCCTTGATCCCCGGAACAAAGGGGCCATCGCTCTCGATGAGATGCCTCGATTCTTCGCGGCCATCATCGAACGCCCCATGCTCTACATACTGGTTTGCCTGCCCGCACTCTGCTGCGGCATCATGCTTCTGGCCGGAGCCCGCCCCCGTATCCTCTGGAATGTCCTTGGCATTCTGGCTTCGCTCATGATGATCGGCACGTTCCTCGCCAGCTTTATCTACTGGCTCGCCCCGCTGTATACCTATCAGGAACTGTGATCGGACGCGAGGACCGTCCGGGCGGTCAACCTCACGATCTCATCCTCGCTTGGATCGGATGCGATCTCCTCCAGCCGCAATCGCAACTCGGGCCGATCGTGATCGCGCAACTCGTTCCCTGCCGCAATCAGGGCGTTGCGTTTCATCATGTTCAGTTTCGCCCGCTTCATGGATGACCGGGCGAACGATTTCCTTCGCGCGTCTTCATCCCAGTTGAGAATTTCCAGCAAATCGAAGCTGTCAAGCCTCGGCGTGTACGCCTCATGGACCACCGCTTCCCGGGTGCGCTCGGTGGGCTGGTTGTGGGGACAGACCTCCTGGCAGATGTCGCAGCCGAAGATCCAGTCCCCCATCGGTTTATGAAACCGCTCGTCTATCTCACCCCGATGCTCGATGGTGAGATAGCTGATGCACTTTGTCGCATCGACCGACCAGGGGGTGATGGCATCCGTGGGACAGGCGTCGATGCAGCGGGTGCAGGTGCCGCATGGATCGTCTGCCTGCGCCGACTCTGACGGGTCCAGTTTGAGCGTAGTAATGACCTCCCCCAGCAGCAGATAGCTCCCCACCCCCGGCTCAATGAGCAGTGTGTGCTTGCCGATCGCCCCCAGCCCCGCCCGCGTCGCGTGCTCGCGCTCCAGCACGGGGGCGGTGTCCACACACCCCCGGAAGTTCTCGTCGGGAAAGGAAATCCTAAGGCTGTCGCACAACTCATGCAGACGCTTTTTCATGACGGAGTGATAATCCCCGCCCCGTGCGTATCGGGCGATGCGCCCTCTTCCCACTGCTAGGGGTTCATCCGCCGTCCCGTCGTGATACCGGTCCGCGATACAGATAATCGACCTTGCCCCCGGCAGCATCTTGCCGGGATCAATACGCAGCGCGGTGTTGCGATTGAGATACTCCATCTCCCCGTGCCGGCCCGCCTCGAGCCAGTGCATCAGCTCCGTCGCATAGCTCGTCTGCCGGGCTTCGCAGATTCCGGCCAGGGCGAAACCGAGTTCATCGCATTGCTCCAGCACCTCCCGAGTTGTCTGTGCTTGATCGGGCATGTCCAGTAAGAGAGTGTACCCGTTACCACTGACGCAACCCGCACGGTACCACTGACACTTCACGCGCAGCGGGAAATGTCAGTGCGATGAGCGACGATTCTGCACATGCATTGATTTTCCCTCCCGTTGGTCGCGAGAATCAGCGGCACCAAGTACCCACATTGACATTCACTCCACCCTATGGAGCTTTGCGTACTCCAGAATCAACGTCTTGGTTCCCGCCCGGGTGAACTTCACTCTCGCGCTCGATCCCGCGGGTCGTCTCGTAATCGACTCCACCAGGCCCAGTCCAAATTTCGGGTGCATCACCCGACAGCCGACCGGAAACTCGTTGTCATCCCTACCACCCCGACCCGCCCCCCGAGGCGACCAGGAACCAAAATCCTTGTCTCCGCCTTCCCCGAACGGATCACCCCCCCCGGAATCTCCCCCGGAACCGTCGCCATAAACGTATGCATCATCCACCCCCGCCTTATCGAGGGTAATAATCGCCTCACATGGCAATTCCCCGATGAACTGGCTCTCGATTGTCCGCTCCCGCAGTCCCCGATGAGTCCTTACTGTCGCCTGAGTCAAAAGCAGGTGCCTTCGCGCCCGGGTTATGCCCACAAAACACAGCCGCCTCTCCTCCTCCAGTTCCGCCTCCGCCTGTGCGGCCCGCTGATGGGGCAGCAATCCCTGCTCCAGGCCCGCAATGGCAACAACATTGAATTCCAGCCCCTTCGCCGCGTGGAGGGTCATGAGCGTCACCGCTCCATTGGCGGGATCGACCATGTCCGCATCACTGACCAGGGCCACGGACTCCAGGTACGCGCTGAGCATGTCCAGCAGGGTCGGATCGGGGAGATTTGCGCCTTCGGCCTCATCCTCAAAACCATCGTTGGCCGGGAACACAAAATCCGCGGCTGCGCTGACCAACTCGCCGAGATTTTCCAGCCGCTCGAAATCTTCATCCGTTCGCGACTTTTTATACATCGCCTCCAGCCCCGACTCCCGCACCACCCGGTCCATCAGTTCGGCAAGCCCTCCGGCCCCCCCGGTTTCCCCGGTCCCCCCGGTCCCCCCGGAAATGGCAATCAGACTCGAATTGCCGTTCATGCTCCGCCACGAATCGAACATCGAATTAAACTTTCCGATCGCGGTGACCGCCCGGGCGCTGACGCCCTCGACCCGGGACGGCTCGCGCAACGCCTCCACCAGTCGAATCTGGTTGCGTAGCGCATACATCTCGATTCGATCAAGGGTCGTCTTGCCGATGCCGCGGGTCGGGGTGTTGATGATGCGCCGGAGGGAAACCTCATCGTTGGGGTTGGCGGTGAAACGGAGATACGCCAGGGCGTCCTTGATCTCCTTGCGATCATAAAACGCCGTCCCCCTCGCTATCACATACGGCACATGCGAGTCGCGAAACGCCTCTTCCAGCACCCGACTGAGGGAATTGACGCGATACAGCACCGCCATGTCCTTCCAGGCGATGTCATCCTCCTCGTGTCTTTTCCTGAACTCCTCCACGATCTGCCCCGCCTCGTGATGCTCGTCCTGACAGATGATGACCACCGGCTTGTCGCCCTCGGGAAGCCTGGTAAAGAGTTTCTTTTCCTTGCGCCGTTTGTTGTTGCTGATCAGAGCCGCCGCAACCGCGACGATGTGGCCGGTGGAGCGGAAGTTCTGCCCCAGAGCAATGGTGATTGCCTCGGGATACTGCCCCTCGAATTCGAGAATGTTGCGGATATCCGCCCCCCGCCAGCCGTAGATGGCCTGGTCAGGATCACCGACCACGCAGATGTTGGAATGCGCGGAGGCCAGGCTGTGGGCGATGATGAACTGGGCGTGATTGGTGTCCTGGTATTCATCGATGAGCAGGTATTGGAAGCGGGCTTGTAGTTCCTTGCGGACTTCCTGCCTTGAGCGCAGGAGATTTGCCGTGAACAGAAGCAGGTCGTCGAAGTCCAGGGCGTCGTTGGCCTTGAGGATGCGCTCGTACGCCACGAACGCCCTGGCGATGCTGCGGGTATAAAAATCGCCGGCCGCCTTCGTGTACGCGTCGGCGTTCATGAGCAGGTTCTTGGCATTGCTGATCGCCGCCCCGATGGAGGCGGGCGTCCAGTTGCTGGAACTCAGGTCGACTTCCTTCATCGCCTGCTTGATCGCATCGCGCTGGTCCGCCGCATCGTAGATGGTGAAGCGTTCGTTGATGCCCGCTTCGGATGCGTAATGACGCAGCAGTCGCACACAGAAAGAATGGAACGTCGCCACGGTGAGTCCGCGCCGGCCCGGCAGGTCTTCAGAGACGAGCTTGTCGATCCGCCCCCGCATCTCGCCCGCAGCCTTGTTGGTGAAGGTCAGGGCGAGAATCTGCCAGGGAGGAATGCCGTTGGCGATGAGGTTGGCGATGCGGCGGGTGACGACGGTGGTCTTGCCCGAGCCGGGACCGGCCAGCACCAGCAACGGGCCGTCGAGATGCGCTACGGCTTTCTTCTGGGCCTCGGTGAGATCGGAAAACAGTTCAGACGGTGTGTTCATGTGTCCCCTGATCCTACGTCCAGCCTCCGGAAACGAAACCAATCGAATGCGGCGATCCCCACGATTATGGAGCTTTTCTGACTTCACAAAGGCGAAAACACTACATATAGCATAGTAGACACTATTTTACAGGTTCTCCACACCAGAGATAGCGGTTTGCACTCCCGAATAATTGACTCTAACCTCCTGTCCATCAAATGCTTAGAACAAGTTGCATTAAACTCAAGATTATGTGGTCAGATTTGTGTCAAATACAACATATTGGGGTATGATACCCTTCCTCAGTCGTCGCTCAATGTTGAGCATACTGTCGTCGGATGGCTTTTTCAGTTCGGTCTCGTCAGGCCTTTGGTGGGCAAGAGACCACGCCGATCTGGCCCGTCACCTCGGGGCGACCACGACAGCGAGCAAGTTGGCGACGATGGGATTGGTGGAGTGCGAAGCCGTGCCGATCGCCTTGTCCAGGCACAAAACCGTTTGACGCTCACGACGAGCGAATGAGGAAAACTCATGGCTGTCCTATGCGATACACAGATTCGGGAACTCGTCGGCATCGAGCCTTTCGAGGACAACGTCAAACGCCCCGGCCGCGTCAGCTTCGGCGTCTCCAGCTACGGCTACGACGTGCGGGTGGGAACGCTCTTCAAGATCTTCACCGCCGTGTCGCGTGATGGCGGACAGGGCATCGTCGATCCCAAGCATTTCGACGACCACAACTTCATCACCATCGACACCGCCGAGACGGGACGCGATCACATCATCATCCCGCCCAACAGCTTCGCCCTCGCCGAGACCGTCGAGACCTTCGACATCCCCCGCGATGTGCTGGCGATCTGCCTGGGCAAATCGACCTACGCCCGGTGCGGCATCATCGTCAACGTCACGCCGCTGGAACCGGAATGGCGGGGCAAGGTCACGATGGAAATCTCCAACACCACCCCCCTGCCCGCCAAGATCTACGCCAAAGAAGGCATCGCCCAGATGATCTTCATCAAGGCCGACCGCGTCTGCGCCATGAGCTACGCGGACAAGGGAGGGAAGTATCAGGACCAGAAAGGATTAGTGTTGCCGATGGTGGACTAAACGTGATGCGAATCACGCATAACCAAGAGCGACAACATTTTAGGATTCATGCCAACAAGTATGTTCGATACATGAATTGATGCGACAGACTTCTACAGGATTTGAACAAATTTCGGCCTGCCGTGGATAAGCAGACTCGATGACGAAAAAACTCGCAAACAAAAAGTTTGCGGCTAAACAGACATGGATGTTTGAGGTGGATGCATGAAAATTACACGACGTTTCACAAAGCCCGGCCAGAACGTTTACCAATCCGTCGAGTGGGAGAGGCGATCATCCCGAATCTCCAACGCCGACGGGTCCGTCGTGTTCGAGATGAACGATGTGGAGATTCCCGCCCAATGGTCCCAGCTCGCCACCGA
Organism: Planctomycetota bacterium; assembly: GCA_022560875.1. Classification (GTDB taxonomy): domain Bacteria; phylum Planctomycetota; class Phycisphaerae; order Phycisphaerales; family SM1A02; genus JADFSH01. The sequence continues at coordinate 31,554 of JADFSH010000005.1, forward strand.
CATCATGGTGAGCAAGTATTTCAGAAGAGCCGGCGTCCCCCAGCGCACGCCGGACGGCACGCCGCGGCTCGACGCGGCTGGCAACCCCGTCACCGGACCGGAAACCTCCGTCCGCCAGATCGTCCATCGCCTTGCCGGGTGCTGGAAGCACTGGGGCGAGACCCACAACTACTTCAATACCCCCGAGGACGCCCAGGCCTTCTACGACGAGCTGGCCTACATGCTCCTGCATCAGATTGCCGCCCCCAACAGCCCCCAATGGTTCAATACCGGCCTCAACTGGGCATACGGCATTTCCGGCCCGCCCCAGGGGCACTGGGTCAACCACCCCGCCACCGGCGAAACGAAACTCGCCGATGATGCCTATTCCCATCCCCAGCCCCACGCCTGCTTCATCCAGTCCATCAAGGACGACCTCGTCGGCGAAGGCGGCATCATGGACCTCTGGACCCGCGAGGCGCGGCTTTTCAAGTACGGCTCGGGCACGGGAACGAATTTCTCCACCCTCCGGGGCGAGGATGAGCCACTCTCCGGCGGCGGCAAGAGTTCCGGCCTCATGAGCTTTCTCCGCATCGGCGACCGTTCCGCAGGGGCGATCAAATCCGGCGGCACGACCCGACGCGCCGCCAAGATGGTCTGCCTCGACGCCGACCACCCCGACATCCAGGCGTTCGTCACCTGGAAGGTGCGCGAGGAACTCAAGGTCGCGGCGATGGTCGAGGGCATGAAGCACCTCAGCGATGACCAGAAGCAGCTCGCCGAATCGCTCGGCCTCACGCTCAGCCACGACTTCAACGGCGAGGCGTACTACACCGTTTCCGGACAGAACTCCAACAACTCGGTGCGTCTCACCGACGACTTCTTCAGAGCCGTGAAGAATGACCAGGACTGGAACCTCATCCGGCGCACGGATGGCAAGGTCCACAAGACCATCAAGGCCCGCGACCTGTGGGATCAGATCTGCTCCGCCGCATGGCACTGCGCCGATCCGGGCCTGCAGTACGACACCACGATCAACGACTGGCACACCTGCCCCGAGTCGGGGCGCATCAACGCCAGCAATCCTTGCAGCGAGTACATGTTCCTCGATGACACGGCGTGCAATCTCGCGTCGATCAACCTGCTGACGCTTTACGATCCCGAGACGCGGGTATTCGACGTGGAGCGTTTCGAGCACGCGATCAGCCTGTGGACGATCGTGCTGGAGATTTCGGTGCTCATGGCGGCGTTCCCCTCCCGCGAGATCGCGGCCCAGAGCTATAAATTCCGCACCCTGGGGCTGGGTTATGCGAACCTCGGGGCGATGCTGATGCAGGCGGGGATTCCCTACGACTCGGATGAGGGCCGGGCGGTCTGCGCATCGATCACCGCGATCCTCACCGGGCGTTCGTATGCCGCCAGCGCGGAGATGGCGAGAGAACTCAAACCGTTTATGGGTTTCGCGGACAATCGCGAAGCGATGCTGAGGGTGATCCGCAACCACCGTCGCGCGGCCATGGGCGTAGCGAGGGACTCCGGCGATTACGAAAATCTCGCCATCGCCCCCGTGCCGATCGATCACAAGCAATTCGAGAGCGTCGAAAAGCACATCACCAACGCGAAGCGAATCCTGAAACGCGCCACCGACTGCTGGGACGATGCCTTGCATCTGGGCGAAAAACACGGCTATCGCAATGCCCAGACCACCGTGATCGCCCCCACCGGCACCATCGGCCTGCTCATGGATTGCGACACCACCGGCGTGGAACCTGATTTCGCCCTCACGAAATTCAAGAAGCTGGCCGGAGGCGGCTACTTCAAGATCGCCAACCAGTCGCTCCGTCCCGCGCTGAAAGCGCTGGGGTATGCCACCGACAAAGTGGATGGCATACTCCGCTACGTGATGGGTTCATTGAGCCTCAATGTCCCCATGCCGCTGGATGCACAGGACAGCGGCGCGACTTTCCGCGAGTTCCTGCTCGCCAAAGGTTATTCCTCCGAAGATCTGGTCAGTGTGGAGAATCAGCTTCCCGCAGTGTTCGAGCTGGCCTTCGCATTCAGCGCCTGGTCGATACCGGAGGCCGTGATGAAAACGCTCGGCCTTGACCCGAACGAAGCCCGGGAGAACACCTCGTTCAACGGCTTGATCGCCTTTGGACTCAGCCATGCCCAGATCAAGGAACTGAACCAGGCGATCTGCGGCACACAGACCATTGAAGGTGCGCCGCACATGAAAGACGAGCACCTGCCCGTGTTCGATTGTGCGAACAAGTGCGGCACGATCGGCCAGCGGTTCATCGCCCCCACGGGTCACATCCGCATGATGGCCGCGGCCCAGCCGTTCGTTACCGGCGCGATCTCCAAGACGATCAACCTGCCCCACGAGGCCTCAGTGGAGGACATCGCCTCGTCCTACTGGCTGAGCTGGGAACTGGGGCTCAAGGCCAACGCCCTCTATCGCGACGGCTGCAAGCTCAGCCAGCCGCTGAATACGAAATCCGACATGGATACGGTCATCGAAACCGAGGAAGATCATGCCGACGCACTGGAGGCCGCACTGGGGGAAGTATCAATCGAAGTTGCGGAAGCGGGGTTTGTGATATCGACCTCATCGCCATCTTCCGACGCAGATTCCCCGACCGGGGTTGAGATCAAAGCCGAGCCGCAATATGTCGAACGGATCGTGGAGCGGATTATCGAGCGTCCGATGCGCCGTCGCCTGCCCGACACCCGTCAGAGCGTGACGCATCACTTCAACGTGGGGGGCCACGAGGGCTACCTCACGGTGGGGATGTACGAGAGCGGCGGCCCCGGTGAGTTGTTCATCACCATGTCCAAGGAAGGCTCGACCATCGGAGGCCTGATGGACTCTCTGGGCACGGCAATCAGTGTTGCCATGCAGTACGGCGTACCGATAGCTAGCCTGGTCAAGAAGTTTGAGCATGCCCGCTTCGAGCCGATGGGCATGACCACGAATCAGGAGATCCCCTTCGCCAAGAGCCTGGTGGATTACATCTTTCGCTGGATGGGCATGGAGTTCATTCCCGGATACCGGGAAGCGAACGCGCCGCCGCGAACGAAATCCGACAAACCAAAGAATAAGGACAGCATCACCCAACCAGTCAAGGAGGACAAGGCATGGTCCGAAGGAAACGGACATACGCACGCAGACGTCAGGGAAGACGTTACGAACTATACGAACCGGCTTGCCATCAATGGGACCGCCAGCCGCATCGAGCCCGACGGCGGGGCGAGGATCGACGGTGTTTCACCGGAGATCTCGACCGGCCGGCCGATCGAGCCGGCCATGGTTATCACCGAACCCGCTGGCTTCGGTTTCACGATGATCGAAAGTGTGGGCGAAGCTGGCGTCAGCGCGCTCGACCAATCAAACGCCTCACTCATGGGCGATGCGCCGGCGTGTGATGTCTGCGGATCGATCACGGTGAGAAACGGCAGTTGTTACAAGTGCATGAACTGCGGCAATTCAATGGGCTGCAGCTAATCCCCCAGGAGTATGACCCCCCGGAGTATGACTTGCCCGCGGCTTTTCGCTCCGAGAGCCGCCGGTCAATGAACAGCGATGGGAAACGATCACGGAAGGTTGAACATGAAGGTTGGCGAGTGGATGGATCTTACTTGCGACGGTTGGGCTGGCACGGAGTTGAGCGATGCCCAATCACAGTGTTCATACGGCACGACCGACTCACGCCGGTCGTTTCCCATCGCATTTTCTTTTCTTCTCTCGGAGCGCTGACAAAGCCACGGCACCTGGAGAAGTCCGCGTTCGTCTCACGACGAAAGCAACCAGGACTTCTTCTCTTCCCTCCCTCCCCGAAACGGTACCCACCACCGTTTCGGGGTTTTTTGAGAATAGGCACTGGGCACTAGGCATTTGGCACTGGGGAAAGACAGGAAGAAAGGATGGTGTCAGGGAGATTTGGGTTGGAGGCTTTTTATGAGGCCGCCGAGAATACGGCTGCATTCGGCGATTTGGGATTCGAGGTCTTCTACGCGTTGAGAATTCAGATAGCCCAACTCAGCCGCAAACAGGATTTGCGATTCGATTTCATACAGTGCGCCTCAGGCCACCTTGAGAAAGCGGATGTAATCAGTTCGTGAGCCACGCCCGTATCACTCGGCGATATTGCTCGGCACCGATACCGCCCCGCGCCGAAGTTGAGAAATCAAGCCAAACCGCTCATCAGCAGGAAACGATTTTGTCAGCTCATAGACATGAATCCCCAATCGAAACGCCTTCTGCCATGCCACCAAATCCTGAAATGATTTAATTTTCTGACCCATCAGAATCCCCTATCAAAGAACAATCCCTATTACCACTCCCATTCTCCTCTTGGCTCTCCCCTAATGCCAAGTGCCCAGTGCCAAATGCCTCCCCATCAATCCCACCTGAATACCCCCTTCCTCCATGCGTAGATGTAGGCGATGACCGACGTGCCGATGAAGAAGGAGATGCGGGCGAGAAAGAGACCTGCTTCGGGGCTCTGGGGGGTCATCTTGGTGAAAGTGACCGCCCAGGGGTAGAGGAAGATGATTTCCACATCGAAGACGAGAAACGTCATCGCGAGGATATAGAAGCGGATGTTGAAGCGTTTGCGGGCGGAGCCGATGGGGTCCATACCTGATTCGTAGGTCGACTGCTTTATCTCACCACGCCGGGTGGGCCCGAGGAGGTGCGTCATCATGATGTTGGCCACGACAAAGATGATCGCCATCAGCACCAGTAATCCCACCGGGATGTAGCCGGACAAGTCCGTGGCAAGCATTGTCAACATGTCGGGCTCCATTGGGGGTCCAAGCAAGCGTCAATCCGGAGGTTCTGGCTTCCGGGGATCCAGCTTCCGGGGGGTGAGAATACGACGGATCGCCCCTTGCGGCAACTTGGCGCAAGGGCGACACTACCCCCATGCCCTGTTTCATCGGATGCCTGGCCATGAGTTTTCCGCGGCTGGCGATCGTGCTGGTGGTGATCTTCTCCGACTATATCGGTACCGTGTACACCTCTATGCTCCTGCCCCTGCTGGGATTCTTTTTCTTGCCCCTGACCACCCTCGCCTGGGCCTGGGCGTGGCACCAGTCCGTTGCCGCGGGAGGCGGCGGCACTCCCCAGGGCCTCGGGCTGGTTATGGTCGTCTTCGCGGTCCTCATGGATCTCGGCCTGATCGGCACCAGCGCCAACAGCGGCCGCAAGACCGTGATCTACCAGCGTGCCGTGAAACGGGTGTAGGGGTCTTTCTCATACGGAGCCAATCGTGACAACTTTACACGACGAACCCGTTTCCGACACCGATGCACTCATGGCATCAAAGGCGTCGAATCGAGCCCCGGTCATCGTGCCGGGTCCGCATCGCGACTGTCCCATCTGCGATACCGACAATGCCAATGGTGAGCCCGTTCGCTACTCCCGCGATCCCTGGCAGCTTAAACAGTGCCGCGACTGCGGCCTGGTTTACCTCGAGAATCCGCCGGGCTACGAGGCCTTGTCCGTCGATCTGGCGTGGGAAAAGTCATACACGATGGAAATGCAGCGCCGCCGCAAGGGACACCGTCTGCATTATTTGATCAGCGATCCTCTGAAGCGTGTGCGGGTTCTCTTTCGCGGTGGGGGTGTGCGTCGCAAGGAGCAGGCCTGGATAGCACGGCATGTCGGCTCCGGACGTCTGCTCGACGTGGGCTGCGGTACAGGACGCACGCTGATGGAGTTGCCCAAGTCAATCATCCCCTACGGCATTGAGATTTCCGAACATCTTGCCGCCGAGACCAATAAGTTGTGTCGGTCGCGTGGCGGATACGTCGTGGAAAACAACGCCGTAGATGGCATGGGCCAGTTCGAGGCAGATTTCTTCGACGGGATGATGCTGCGGGCGTTCCTCGAGCACGAGACGCAGCCGCGCCTGCTTCTGGAGGCAGCGCAACACGCCCTCGCCCCCAAAGGGAGAATTATCATCAAAGTGCCGAATTACAGCAGCGTCAATCGCGTCGTGCGCGGCGGCAATTGGTGCGGCTTCCGGTTCCCGGATCACGTTAACTACTTCACGCCCGAGACACTGCGACGGGTGGTGGAGATGACGGGCTTCCGCGTAACGCAGTTCGGCGTACTCGACCGTTTCCCCTTCAACGACAACATGTGGCTGGCGGCGGAAAAACCCGCGGCGAGGTGAGAGATGGGGGAAGCCGAAGCCCCCTCGCAACTCCGGCAATGGTCGCGGCGCTTCCCCGCTCGTCTTTAAAGTCGGGGTGACAGGATTTGAACCTGCGACTTCCTGCTCCCAAAGCAGGTGCTCTACCAAGCTGAGCTACACCCCGCCTGTGACTTGCTCACCAGTATAGGCCAGATCGGCACTCGAACGGGACGGCCCGAGTTGAAAGTCCTTATCATTCGGGCCATGAGAGGCTCTTTTGCCACAGTCCTCAACTGCATGGATGGACGGATCCAGGTGCCTGTCATCCTCCATCTTCTGGACCGTTTTGGCGTCGAATACATCGACACCATCACCGAGGCGGGAATAGTCCGCTGTCTCTCTGACGAAATAGATTCGCCCCAGACCGAATCGACGCTACACAGCATTCTGATCTCGATCGAGAAGCACGGTTCGCGGCAGATCGCAATCGTCGCCCACGATGACTGTGCCGGCAATCCGATCCCCGCCGAGATGCAGCAGGACCAGGTCCGGGTGTCTGTAATGTGGCTGAAGGAGCATTTTCCCCACTGCGAGATATTGGGCCTCTGGGTGGATGCGGACTTGCAGGTCCAAGAAATCGCCCAATCGTAAGTGCCTTGGAATCAGTCCTCCGCTATGGAATCCGACCATTTACTACCGGAAGCCTTAAGTGGCCTCCCCTCCAGTCTCTTGCTGGGGCATTCAATGAGATGGCTCACCATGGATATGGAGAGATCCGGCATTTCAGGCGAGATTGTTGTAAATGTGCTAGGATGAAGATCTATGGCTTTGCCCAAACAATCAACAACGGTAGAACTTTTAGCCGCCACTCTCGAGTGCGACAAAAAGGCGATAAAGAAGCAATTGGATGCCAAAGTCGATATCAATGCCCCGACGGCGGCAGGCAACACCGTGCTGCACGCCGCGGCCCTCGGCAAGGATCCCGCTATCGTCGGATTCCTGATCGATCATGGCGCGGACGTCAACGGTCGGGACAAGTACGGGAAGACCCCCCTGCACTGTGCGGCCCGACAAGGAAACATGGAGATCGCCAACCAGCTCATCGACCATGGCGCCACCATCAACGCCATGGCCAAGAACGGCTCGCATCCCCTGGACTGGGCGATCAAGTTCGAGAACGAGGAATTCGCCGCCCTGCTCCTCAAGCACGGCGGTGAAAACGGCAAGGCGCTGAAGTAATACCGCTTCCGCGCTGCCTGATCTGGGACTTTTTCTGTGCAGATGAGTCATGCCTGAAACCGCTCCGGACTCGCCGATTATCCTGATCACGGGTGCCGCCGGGAATCTGGGAAGCCTTCTGGCGCGTCATCTCATACAGCATGCGCATCGTCTTCGCCTGATGGTGCACAAGACTCCCCTGCCGCCTGATGTAGAGGCCGCCCCGAATGTCACGCCTCTGCACGCCGATCTCGCTGATCCTTCGACCCTTCCCGCCGCCCTTGCGGGCGTGGATGTCGTCGTGCATTTCGCAGGCATCCTCTTCGCCCCGCGGCCGGAGAAATTTCTGCCCCGAACAAACACGCAATGGTTTCGCCATCTCCTCGAAGCCTGCATCGAGGCCGGCGTGAAACGAGTGATACTGATCTCCTTTCCTCATACGGAAGGCCCGACCGAACCGGAACATCCCGCCACCGGTCGAATCGATCGCGAACCCGTATCCGTCCACGCCCGGACCAGGCTGGAAGAGGAGCGACTGCTGATGTACATGACCAAGGGCAAAGCCACCACGCCCGTCATCCTGCGTCTGGGCATGATCTACGGGCGAGGCATCCTCATGATCGACGCGGCCCGCCGACTGGCGCGATGGCGGCTGCTGGGCGTCTGGAAAGAGCCGACCTGGATTCACCTCATCTCCACCGCCGACTACCTTGCCGCCACGGAGGCGGCGATCGCAAAGCCGGGGATCGAGGGCATTTACAACATTGGCGATGACCAGCCGGTGACACTGCAGCACTTTCTGGATAAGGCGTGCCAGGAGTGGAACTGTCCGCGTCCTTGGCGGATGCCGTTATGGCTCATCTATACTGCGGCCTGGCTGTGCGAGTTGTTCGCCTTGGTTTTCCGCACCAAATCACCTTTAACGCGAGATTTCATCCGGATCGGCCGCGTACCGTACGCTTGTGACACGCGGCGTATGCGTGAAGAGTTGATCCCCACGCTCCTGCATCCCACATTAGAGAGCGGATTGCCCACACTTTGAGCGCGTATTGGACTCATACTGAAAGCGACGTGTCAGGCATATACCTACCGGGAGTGTTGAGCGGTCGTCCGATCAACGTCGCCCTCTCGGCTTGGATCCTGCCGATTGCCGAGTGCGTCCGCCTTGTGATCGGCCTTTCCAGCCACGGGGCTTGCCGGCGGTCGATTTCGGTGGGGATTGATGCTTGCTTCGTCGCTGAGGCTTCATGGGAGTGTCGAAAACGAGGTCGGGTTCGTCCTTGATGACATCCAATTGCATACCGATCAGTCGCTCGATCGCTCGAAGATCATTGAACTCGTCATGATCACAGAACGACAAGGCAATACCTGAAGCACCGGCCCGAGCCGTACGCCCGATGCGGTGAATATAGGTCTCAGGCTCGTTGGGGATATCGTAGTTGATGACGTGGGAAATTTCGTCAACATCGATCCCGCGTGAGGCGATATCGGTTGCGACGAGCACGGGCATCCTGCCTGACTTGAACCCATGCATGGCGCGGGTTCGGGCGTTCTGGGTCTTGTTGCCGTGAATTGCCCCCGCCTCGATCCCCGCCCGATGCAAGATCTTGACCAGCTTGTCGGCACCATGTTTGGTGCGGGTGAAGATCAGCGTACGTTCCATGGTCTCATGACGAAGCAGTCGCGTGAGCAGGATCGGTTTGTTTTGTCTGGTGACCAGATAAACGGATTGGGAAATCGCCTCGACCGTGGATGCTTCGGGATCCACCGCCACGGAGACCGGATCGTTGAGAATGGAGTCGGCCAGGCGACGGATATCGGCGGGCAGGGTGGCGGAAAAAAGCAGGGTCTGGCGACGTGTGGGCATACACTCGACGATTTTTCGGATGTCGGGGATGAATCCCATGTCGAGCATGCGATCCGCCTCGTCGAGCACCAGCACCTCGATCCCGCCCAGGTCGATGTAACCCTGGCCGATCAGGTCGAGCAGGCGACCGGGGGTGGCCACCAGCACGTCAATCCCGGCCCGAAGCTGCTTTACCTGTCGAAACTGGCTGACGCCGCCAAAGACGACGGTATGTCGTAGCGGCAGGTTGGCCCCATAGGTATTGAAGCTCTCCAATATCTGGGTTGCCAACTCGCGGGTCGGGCACAGGATCAGGGCCCGAGGATTACGGCTGGCCTGGCCATTTTGGTGACGCTTCCCCTTGCGATAGAACTTCCCGTGGCGAGCTTTCTTGCCATTTTGGGATCGATGGCCGTTCTGGGTAACTGCTTGTGTCAGTCGATGGAGAATGGGAAGGGCGAATGCCCCGGTCTTCCCGGTGCCAGTCTGGGCACAGCCGAGTACATCCCTCCCGGCGAGAGCCTCCGGAATGGCCATTCTTTGGATGGGGGTCGGGGTCGTGTAGCCTTCAGCGGCCACCGCGCGAACGATGGGCTCTGCAAGCCTCAAGTCATGAAATCTCATACGTGGTTGTTCTCTGATTCCGGAGTGTTCGGGCTTCCGGTGCCCTCGAAACCGGAATGTCTCCGAACGCGGATCGCGTCCTCAATAAAGCCACCGGCATCTAATTCTCGTCCAGTGGTCTTTATCGTCCATGGAGTCGGACAAAGATTAGGTGGCCTGGAGCCGGAAGTCCAGAATCCTGCCGAATGGGTAATCGCAGCGTTATGGACACCCGCCCCAGGATGCAAGCAGCGCCAGCAGATCCGTCACGTTCACTTCGCCGGAGAAATCACTATCGCCGGGGCAGCCATTCGGTCCGGCGAGGCAGGTTCCCCAGTTTCCCAGCATTTGCAGCAGGTCGGTGACGTTGACCATGCCGTTGAAATCCGTATCGGACGGGCAGGGTATGAGAGCAGCGCGATAGGCATTGACCATGCCGTATCCCCGAATGAACAGCGGATCGGCCTCTCCATTGGCGACAAAATCATCGGCACTCTGAAAGAGGAAGTTGCGCATCTGGCTCACCGTCCATGAAGGGTGCGTCTGGGCAAGACACGCCACCGCCCCCGCGATAAGCGGCGTGGAAAAGGAGGTGCCGCTCACACCGACGAAGTTCGCGTCATTGGTGGGCGAGACGGTCTGGGTTGAGACGCCTCGGGCCAGCAATTCAGGCTTGATGCGTCGATCCTGGGGGGACAACGCCCAGGTCGGTCCATCGGAGCTGAAGCCGGCAATAACCCCCGCCGAATCCGCCGCCCCGCAGGTAATCACCCCGAAGGCGTCGGCGGGCGCAATGAGATTCGAGGTGGCGGGATCGCTGTCATGCCCCGAATTCCCCGCGGCATTGCAGCAGATCAATCCCTGGGAAATCGCGATGTTGACGGCAATGGTCGTGATGGCGGTCAGGCCGTCAAGATCGGACTGGGTGTACCAGTCAATGTAGCCCAGCGAGGATGTGACCACATCACCCCCATTAAGCTCGATGAACTCAAGCCCGGCGACGAAGTTGTCTTCCTCGGCGATGACTTCCTGGGTGACATCCTCAGTCTTGCAGAGTATGAACGAAGCGTCGTAAGCCGCGCCGACATACTGATTAGGCAGGTAGGCTCCGAGCGTGCCGAGAATGTACGTGCCGTGGTTGTGCTGGCTCGGATCATCGCCCAGTTCGTTGGCGGTATTGCCATCGTTGTTCACAAAGTCCTTTTCTGCGACGACATTAAGCACATGCCCGGGATCATTGAAAGCGTTATGGGTAAGTTTGAATCCCGTATCAAGGATGCCGATGACGACTCCCGCGCCGGTCATGCCCGCATTGTGGAGGGCGATCAGATTGATCTGGGCGAGCTGATCCTCGGCGCTGCCATAAAATCCGGCGAGAGCTTTAGTAAACGGATCGCGCCCAGCCAGTCCTACCGGGGGATCCGGGTCAGGCAGCCTGTTGCGACCTTTCCTGACCGGTTCGAGAGAGCGAACGAATGGAAGCCGGGCCATCAGCTTTACTTGTTTCTCCGTGGCGTAAACACTGATCGCATTGAGCCAGCGACTCTCGATGTGCAGCTTCACCCCGGTTTCCGTTACCGTCTTTATGTACCGCTCTGCGACAGGCAGATCGATTTCATCGAAGAGTGTGGGGCGGGTGCCGCGCTGTCTTCGACGCTCGATCGTCCTGGGGAGATAGGTACTTTCAATTTCCCGGAGGGCGGTTTTCCGGGCCGCTTCCTGAGGATACCCCTTGTCCCGAAAAAACACCCAGGTCTTCACCGGCTGATCGCTCCGGGCGAAGATCGCGTCAAACGACGGGTGCAATTCAGCCCGGGGCGGAACGCTTCCCGGAGCGGACAAATCCGCGGCACCGCTGAGGGTGCTCCCGGTCGTGCTGATCAATACACATGCCAGAGAGGCGATTGAGGTTCGCCAAGAAACCCCGCGGGACGTAAATCGCATCCGATCTTCCTCCATCCTTTATATATCCCCCAGCTATTTCCCTTGGAAAAGCATCCCCTCCACAGTATCACGTCATCAGGCCCCATGCGAGTGAGATTCGGCAGCCCGGCCCTCAATCAACCGGGGTCCGATAGGAAACAAAGACCTTTGATTCATGGTTCCCGGCATCTTTCCACCCCGACCTGAATCGCTCTCGTGATGTGAAGCTGAATACTTCACCTCGCCTCAACGGTTATGCTAAGAGAACATCTCCTGCTCATGCGAGGCTAGCTTGGCTGAAACGAATTCAACTGAACGATTCTCATCCCTCACCACCATGATCATCGCCACCGCGGGGGTCGCCATCGGCCTGGGCAACATCTGGCGTTTTCCGTACATGATGATGGACTACGGCGGGGCGGCGTTTCTGCTGGTTTATCTCGTCATCGTGTTCCTCATCGGGATTCCGGCGCTCATGGCCGAGTTGGCGCTCGGACGACACACGCGACACGGACCTATGGGGGCTTTTGCCGAAGTCAGAATGCCGGGCTCCTCTCTCATCTCCGGAGTGCTGCTGCTGACCATCTTCATGGCCTGTTCATATTACGGGGTCATCCTGGCCCAGGTGTTGGCATCCGCATTCGAATATTCCCGTCATGTCCTGCTCGCCCGGGATGCCCCAATTTTCGACGCATCGAAAATTGGTTTCTGGCACACCATGACGTTCGTAGCCGTAACCTCCCTTCTATGTTGTGGAGCGCTGATGTTCGGAGTGAAACGCGGGATTGAACGCCTGAGCATGATCGCGCTTCCAGTGTTCTTCCTGATGTTTGTCATCCTCATCATCCGGGTTCTCACGTTGCCCGGCGCTATGGCGGCTTTAACAGATTATCTCAAACCCAACATGAAGGCGTTTCAACCCGAGACATTCCTTGCCGCCCTGGGACAGGCGTTTTTTTCGATGGGGCTGGGGGGAACTCTCATGGTCACCTATGGCAGCTACATGCGCCGCGAAGACGCCATCCCCAAGGCGGCGGTGGTCACGGCCATGACCGACATGCTGGCCGCGGTCATGGCGGGCATGATCGTCATCCCCGCGGCGCTCGCGCTCAGTGTCAATCTTGGCGGCGGCGGTCCGAGTCTTTTCTTTGTAGTCATGCCGCAGGTTTTCGAAGTCATGCCCTCCGGCACCCTGTTCAGTTCCATCTTCTTTGTGTCGGTGTTCATCGTCGCCCTGCTTTCGCTGATGGCGGGATACGAAGTGATCGTCAGCGCCGCCAATCAAAAGCTGGGGCTATCGAGACGAACCACCCTGAGCATTATCTTCGTATCGCAGATCCTCCTGGCGATCCCCGCCCTCACAATCGGAAGCTACATCCAATACAGCGACCTTATCTGGGGCTCGACAATGCACCCCGTGGGATGCGCCTTCGCGGTCATCGCCTTCGCGTGGTGCCTGAATCGCGCCACGGCACTCCAGGCGATCAGCCCCGGGTCGGAACTTCCCTTCAAGAATCTTTTAATCGTCTGGCTTCGATATGTTATCCCGGTCACCATCATCGTCATCATCGTCGGCGGCTGGTGGCCGACGGTTTCAAGCTGGCTCAGCGGCGGATGAAAGATGAAAACAACCTCTTCCCAAGCCAACATTGTGTTTGATTTGTTACTGTGACGCATCCATGCCCGTCTCCAAACCCAACTCGCAGATCATCTACGACGCGCTGAAGGCGTGTGATATCAGAATTATCTCCGCCCTGCCGGAGACCTGGCTGGTGCATCTGATCCGCATGGGCGATGACGACCCGGACATGACGCTGGTTCGTCTCGCCAAGGAGGAGGAGGGGGTAGGCATCTCCGCCGGGGCGCATCTGGCCGGGGTCAAGTCCGCCATGCTCATGCAGAATCACGGCTTCCTCGCCTCCATCAACGCCATCGTCTCCTGCGCTCAGCTTTATCGCATCCCCCTGCTCATGATCATCAGCCATCGTGGATGGTTCGGTGAAAAGGATCCCTGGCAGACCGAGGGCGGGCTGGTGACCATACCCGTGCTTGAAGCGCTCGACATTCCTCATACCACACTCGATGATCCCGACACTGTCGAACTTCGGATTCACAAGGCTCAAACCCTTGCCGAAGCCTCCAGCCGACCCGTTGCATTGCTGCTCGATCGCGATCTGATGTGGGAGGATGACGCATGAAGCGACTTGATGCGCTCAATGCCATTTACCCGCAAATTGAGCGTTGCGTGGTGGTCACGATCATGGGAGCGGTGTCCGCGGAATTGCAGTCCATCGGCCACAAGCCAAATTTCTTTTATCTCCAGCATGCGATGGGGCTGGCGTCCTCAATGGGACTGGGCATCGCCCTGGCCCGCCCGGAACTGAAGGTCGTGGTCCTCGATGGCGATGGCTCGGTCCTCATGAACCTCGGCGGCTACACCACCCTGGCCCGCTACCACCCCCGGAATCTCCTGCATGTTGTTTTTGATAACGAAAGCCTCCTCTCGGTGGGCGGTTTTCCCACGGCGACCTCGACGGGAAGCGATCTGGAGAAGATCGCAAAGGGGGCGGGGATCCCTCGGGCATCAACGGTACACAACCTCGAGGATTTCACCGCCGCATTCGATGAAGCGTTGAATGCCGATGAACTGACTTCCCTCATCGCCAAGGTCGAGGCGGTCGGCCCGGCGGCATTCGTCACCGACCTGCCCCTGCTGGAGAACCGTTTTCAATTCCAACGATGGCTGCGGGACGAGGCCCACACGATTGCCCGCAATAAAAAGGAGTCGGATGTGTCGAATGTGCTTACGCAGCTTGCCGAGGAACTGGCTTCGGGATCATTAAAGGTGGTCGATCTCACCCAACCGCTTGGCCCGGATACGCCGGTGATCGGCCTCCCGCCGGAGTTCGCCCCGTCGCCGGGCGTGAGTATAGATGAGATCTCGCGTTATGACGACAAGGGGCCAGCGTGGTACTGGAACATCCTCCGTTTCGGCGAACATACCGGCACGCACTTCGACGCCCCCGTTCACTGGGTCACGGGGAAAGATCTGCCCGACAATGCCTGCGACACCATCGACCCGAATCGATTCGTCGGCCCGGCGTGCGTCATCGACTGCGCCCTGGAATCGCAGGGCGATCCGGATTTCCTTCTCACCCCGGAGCGTATCGAGGAATGGGAGAGCGAGCACGGCAGCATTCCCGCCGGCTCGTGGGTTTTGCTGCGTACAGACTGGTCGAAACGAAGCGGCGCTGATTCGTTCATCAATGCCGACGATAACGGCCCCCACAGTCCGGGGCCGAACAAGGAAGCCGCCGAATTGCTGGCGATTGACCGCGATGTGCTGGGCTTCGGGGTGGAAACCATCGGCACGGATGCCGGGCAGGCCCATTCCTTCGACCCGCCCTTCCCTAATCACACCATCATGCATGGGGCGGGCAAGTTCGGCCTGGCGAGCCTGACCAACCTCGATCAACTCCCGGCCACCGGCGCGATCGTAATTGCCGCCCCCCTGAAAATAGTGAACGGCAGCGGCAGTCCCCTTCGAGTGCTGGCGATCACAAAGGCTTGAACTTCCCAATGGCTCTGACTATTTGTAGCAATACGCGGAGGAGTCAGATCGAATTTCAGAGGGTAGGAGGATAGACACTGTCTGAAAGCGAATCGCTTTCGAAGAACGAATCATCCGCGCCGGAGATGCGCCGGGCGATTCGCCTGCCCCACGCGACCGCGATGGTGGTCGGCACTATTATCGGTGCGTCTATCTTTGTACAGCCTTCCGAAGTCACCGGACTGATCCCCTCGATTCCGGGTGCGTTGCTGGTGTGGGGATGCGCGGGAATTCTGACCCTCATCGGCGCCCTGGTTTGCGCTGAGCTGTCATCGATATTCAAGGAATCGGGGGGGGTTTATGTCTATCTTCGTGAATCGTATGGTCCAGTGCTGGGGTTTCTGTGGGGCTGGGCGATGTTCTGGATCATGCACTCGGGGATCATCGCCGTCATTGCCGTGGTCTTTGCCCGGTACACGGCCTACCTGTTTCCCATGGGTGAATCCGGCAAGATAGCAACCGCCATCGGGTCCATCTGGGTACTTTCCATCATCAATTATCTCGGGGTCAGGCATGGAAGCACCCTCCAGACATTGTTCACGCTGGGAAAGCTCCTGGCCATCGCATTCATCATCATCGTCGGGTTCGCCTGGGGCTCAATGCTGCCTGAGCATTTCGTCACCCCGAGCCATCCCGGGCCGGTGACAGTGAGTCATTTCTTCACGGCACTGGTGGCAGGATTGTTCGCCTTCGGCGGATGGCACATGGTCACCTACAACTCGGAGGAAACCGTCGATCCTCAAAAGACGATTCCGCGGGCCCTGATCATGGGCACGTTGATAGTCACGGCGTGCTACATCGCGATGAACACGGTGTACCTGTACGTTCTGCCCCTGGAAACCGTCGCTGCCTCGAAACAAGTTGCCGCCGACGCCGCTGAAATCGTCATTGGAAGTGGCGGCGCAAAAATCGTATCCGGCATCGTCATGTTCTCAACATTCGGGGCTCTGAGCGGCATCGTGCTCGCCGGCCCCCGCGTGTATATGGCCATGTCCCGCGACGGTTTGCTGTTTCGATGGTTCGGCGATATTCACCCGGTTTTCCGCACGCCTCATAAAGCTATCCTCATGCAGGCGTTGTGGGCATCCACGCTGGTGGCGACGGGATCGTTTCGAACCCTGTTTACCAGGGTGATCTATACGGAATGGATATTCTTCGGTCTCATGACGATCGGGTTGTTCATCCTGCGTCGAAGAAATATTCGGGGGAGTTATTCCGCCTGGGGCTATCCCATACTTCCGGCAATTTTTGTGGCATCATCATTCGCCATCGTCATCAACCAGATCATCGTCGATCCGAAAGAGAGCAGCATCGGCCTCGGCTTCGTGCTGCTCGGACTGCCTGTCTATTACCTGTGGACGTACTTTTCACCCCGGAGCCGGTAACGCATGACCATCATCGACTTTCATAATCATTTCTATCCGCCCCAATACATTGAAGCTCTCAAGTCCGGATCGAGCCACTACAAGATCACCGTTGATGACGACGGGAATCCGGTGCTTCATTCACCGGGAGACATAAATTACATTGTCCCCGGCCATCGTGATATCGACTTCCGGCAAAACGTACTCGATGAGATGGGCATAGACCGGCAGGTGATCACCTTCACCGCCCCGGGTACGCTCATCGAAACGCCCGAACGCTCCGTCGAACTTTCCCGCCTGGTCAATGATTGCCTGGCCGCCATCGTACGGGATCGCCCTGAGCGTTTCTCTTCGCTGGCCACTCTGCCCCTGAACGATCCGGAGGCGTCAGTGGCCGAGTTTGAGCGGGCGACGGGAGAATTGGGATTCCCGGGGGTCATGCTTTATAGCAATGTCAACGGGGTGGCGCTGGCCGATGAACGCTTCTGGCCGATCTACGAGCGCGCCAGCGACGCCAAGACAGTCCTTTATATACATCCGACCTATCCCGTCGGGGTGGAGGCGATGCAGGAGTATTGGCTCATGCCGTTGGTGGGCTTTCTTTTTGATACCACCCTTGCCGCGACCGCCCTTGTTTTCAGCGGGGTGGTCGAGCGATTCCCCGGCATCCGCTGGGTGCTGAGTCATCTCGGGGGGGCGATCCCCTATCTCGCGGAACGGCTTGATCGAGGATACGAGGCGTTTCCGGACTGCCGCGCCAACATCAGCAAACCGCCTACGGAATACCTGAAGAAATTCTATTACGACACCGTCAATTTCGATCCGAATGCCCTGCAACTCGCCATTGATTTTGCGGGTTCCGATCACATCCTCGCGGGAAGTGACTATCCGCATCAGATCGGATCCCTTCAGAAAATGGGGGAAAGCCTTCAGTCACTTGATGTATCGGAAGAGGACCGCTCGATGATTCTCGGCGGGAACGCCGCTCGATTGCTGGGATTGTGATCGAGTCGAAGCCGGGATCGACTTTTTGAGCGGGACCGGGTCGTGACTTCGTAGATGGCAATTCATTTGTGCTACACTGATCGAAAGCCCCAACCATCACCGACGGGACCGGGGTCGGTATGGGAAAGCAGGATCGGTTTATAGATGATGCAGCCACATTGGAACCTCCCTGACGAATATGCGGCCATACCGCTGGACGCCACCGGGACTCCGGGATCGCTGCGCATTTGTGTGATCGTCCGTCGTGAGGCCGAGCCGATCGGAGGACATTTCATCTCCATCGCCAATCATCTGGACGCCAGAACCGTCCTGGGTTGTCTCGGTGATGCCGACGGGAATGTACATCAATGGCTGGAGATTTCGATCCAGGATGCCGATCGTATGGTCGAGTCGCTCTCCGCCTCTCGGCGGGTCTTGAACAATAAAATTCTCGATGAGCGTTGGAAGCGTCAGAGCATTGCCGAAAACAATCCGCCCTACGGCCCCCTGCTGACCTGCGGCTGGGAGCAGAATCACCCTCCCCCCCTCCTGCTCGACCTCAAGAACTCCCGACCGATCACCCCGACTGACATGACTTCGGGAGAGATCTGGCAACTCTGCGAAGATGACGCGGCGCTCAGTGGAGCGGGACTCGAACCCTACAGTTCATCGCTTCATCGTTATCTCTGGCTTCCGAACCAGGCAGAAGAGTCAACCTTCCTTCCCGTCACCGCCAACGCGCCGACGAATGAGCGATGCGTCACCCCTGAGTCGGCCATCAAGGACTATGCCGAACTCGAACCGCTTAATCTCGGGGGGGGGCTGCTGCGGGTGAGGGAATTTCTTCCTATCCGGTATGAAGCATTCAATGATGTTCTGAGCGGCGAAGCCTGGAAAGGCGTGCGTCACGGACGGATCGATATCGACCTGGGACAGAATCTCGAAAAGCTCAATACGGTGACCGATGATCACAAACTTGGCGACGGGTGGCTCTTTCAGGGACATCATGGTCGCTGGGGTCGTCTGGTGGAGACGCTGCATCTGAAGCTTCGCGCCCTCTCCAACGCCTTTGAATCGGTCCGCGAGACCGTCCGTCGTACTCAGACGCCTCTGCTGAATCTGGAAGCGGAAAGTTTCAATATCAGGATGGGCGAATTCGGCAGTGGATTGCCCTTTCTGTGGTCGGCGAAGACGGTACTCACCAATCCGGGCGAAGCGGTCGCCCTGCCGATCGAATCCAGTGAGCTTCAGTACTTCCTGCAACCGGACTCCGAGTCTTCTTCGATCTATCAACAGGCCTCAGCCATATCGCGCACCCGCGGGCGCGCGATGGTTCGCATCCGGGAACTGATCGCCGATTCGGAAACGGAATCAATCGTGGCGGGAACGCTGGTGACCCAGGAGCGTCTGGAGTTTGCCCGCAATGATCTTCTGTGGCTCCGTATGGAACTTAAAAAGGGGCACTTCGACCTCTTCGTGCATCTTGATGAATCGGAAGCCATGGCCGGCGGCGAATGGCGGTTCCGCACGATATCCCAGCATTTCTCGGAAGATGTGCGAGACATGCTCAAGGAGGCGACGGGCGTTCCCATTTCCGATGTCCGTTTCGAGATGCTCCCCCTGCTCAGCACCCCGTATGACCTTTATGCGCTGGCGGTGTTGGGAGTACGAACGCTACTTGTGGACAAGGACAATTCACTTCCCATCGCGCTTGACGAAGTAATGAGCCTGGCCCGCCAGGTGGCGATCGAGCATGAGGAAAGCGTTTCGCTCCGGGACCGCATCGACACCATTTTCCAGCGTGATCCCCGCTGGGGGGAAGTCATCGGGCCCCACCGCATCACCCACCGGCCCCTGACCCCGGAGGAAGCCCTGGACCTCATCCCCAGCGAACTGTGGTACGACACGCTGGGCATGCTGGTGCGTCTCTTCCCCGGGGTGGGCGCCGACTCGATTTGTCGTGATTTTGCCGACGCACCGATCGGAGGCATTCATCGGATCTTCGATCCCGCCATTCATGATCTTGGCGGCCTGCTTCTGCGTACCCGCAGTCTGATTGTGATAGACTGGCGATACAATCGTGAGATTAATGCCATCATTCGCCGCTTCGCCACGGGTCATGAAGGGGCGATGCTGGTATCATGAATCGACTCAGTTTTTCAAGTAGCACACCATCACCATGTGTCAGGGAGACTCACTTCATGAAAATCCACTGCCGAATCGTACGACTGGGCGTTCTGTCATTCGTCCTGATGTTCACCCTGGGCTGCAGCCATTCACCGACGATGGGCAAGTACACCTATCGTGTCACACTGGACAGCGCATTACTCGACAAAAACACAAATATGATGCCTTCCATTGAAGTCGATTTCGTCGGCGTCAATGAATCTGAAAGCGATCGCTGGATCGGTTATAATATTGACGACTACTTCACGCCGGGCAATCCGCAACGTGCAAATGCCGATCGCTACACGATGCCGTTCACAAACGATAAGTCTTCAGCCCAGACGCTTTCCGCCGGATCCAGCAACTGGAATAGTTGGCAGGGATCCGGCGCGAAAAACATGATCATTCTCGCCAGTATTCCCCTCTCCAGCAGCCAGTTTGCCGTCGATCCCCGCCGACTGGTACTCCCGCTGGACCGGGCGCGATGGGGACGCGGCATGACCATCGAGTTGTTGATCAAACCCAGCGGAATCGTGTTGATGACCGCCATGAGACCGGTGAAAGAATAAAACCCCGTCGTACCGAGAGGCCGCATCATGAATGAGTACGGCGATTTTCGGATTGTCGAACCGATTCATAGTGACGGGCTGGTCACAACGTACCACGCAAGCAAACTTGGGGCCGATGGTTCGGAGTTGTTTGTTCTGAGGGTCTATCGACCTCCCGACGCCATCATGGGATCGCCGCGCGCCGCGATGGACATGGTGAGGTTTCTCGAGGCCGGGATTTCTCATCGGGAAGCCGCGAAAGACGCTCGGTTCATCGTCAGCGTTCATGATCACGGCAAGGCCCACGGCGGCGCCTATATCGTCACCGACGGATATCGCTACACCCTCCAGTCACTGATCGATTACCGCATCCGACTTTCTGCGGATGACCTTCGATCGTTGGTGGAAAAAATCATCCGAGGCTTGATTGAATACCAATCGAAGGCCTTACAGCCCCACGACAATCTCATCGCCTCGACGGTCATGCTGAATGGGATGCAAGACCTCACGTCATCGCATGTGGCTCTTGCCGAGCCCGGAATGCCGACTGCTGATGTTGCTGAGAACCCAAGTGTGGACGCTGCGGCTCTGGGTCGATTGATACACGCCCTGGTCGAATTCCGGCCCGCTTGGGCGCCGATTCGCTGGCCGGTCCCCCCGTCCGACGCGTGGAGGAAGTTGGGTCGCAGCGGCGAGCACTGGCGGGAACTGACCAATCGCCTGCTCGATCCCAATGCCGCCGAGAACGGTGATGACCTCGATCTTGAGGACATTCTGAGAAGTCTTCCGATCGAGCCCCGGGATTACAGGAAACCGATCGGCCTTTCCGCGGCGGCGATCGTCATCGCCGCCCTGGGTGGATTTCTGTTCTGGCAATTCTTTTACGATCCGCTCATCAGCGAAAATGAGGTCAGGCCGCTGAGGGACAACATCACTTACGTCAGCAAGGAGCATCAGGCCTGGCTGACTGATTTCAAAGACTCGGTAAGGGATGATGATCCTCTTGCCGACTTCCTCGAAGAGGCCGACCTCAAGGACGATGTGGCATACCTCGATGAAAATGTGCTCGGTAAGATCAGGAAAGCAGAAGGCAAGACGTATTTTGATTCGAGGAATTACTTTCCAGACAATCCAACAAACTGGGGCAATCTCGATCAATACGTCAATGGTGAGAGTGTTGATTTGACACTTTTCACACGCAGCCAGTTTGAAGAGATCGAGGATATCAGTGAACTCATCCAGAAACTTCGGAAAGATTTCCTTGAATGGAAAACAAAAGCGTTTTCAACTTCCGTGCAGAAGTTTGCTGAACGGAATTGGAATAAGGCAAGCGAATCGCTCCAGCACGAGATCGGTGATGACGGTGACCCTCCCCGTATCGAGCAACTGAAGAATCTGCTGGAAGCCCGACGGCATCTTTTGGCCATCGACAGTTTGTGGGATCACATTGATAACGTCTATCAGGACGTTCCGGTAAACGGCCAGGATGTCCTGCGTCGTTTTCAGCCGATTATGCAGGATCTGATGGCCCCGCTGAACTCCGTCGAAGCAATTCATACGGAACTCGCTAAGGAAAAGAATAAGGATCTGGTTGCGCGTATGTTGGGGATCGCCCGCGATGAAGACCCCAAGATCGAGTGGGTTCTTTTTGAGAAAGATGTCGGTCCGCCGGCTGAAGATACCTTTGAGGCGTTCGATGCCTGGTCGCGAGAGGCGGATCAGTACCGGCGCCTCCCCCCGGAAACCCGGATTGACAAGCAACAATATCTCACTGATCTTAAGACGCTTCGGGATAACATCGGCTACCTGATGGATTTTGAAGCTACCGAGGAAGCTGAAAGATTCCGGCGTAATCAACAGGCTGTCGAAACCGCCTTCCAGTTGACCAGGGAACTTGACCGCATCATAAAGAACGAATCCCAACTCGACGGTGCGGTCAATGAAGTCCTGAAATTGGCAACCTATGCCGAGGATTGCGAGGAGCAATATCGCATCGTGGCCATTCCCGCGAACGAATACTTGGATGAACAGCGGCTTCTGAGTTACCAATCGACCTCTCTGGTTTCGTCATGGAACAACGCAATCGATTCGGTGGGATCGGCGGCGACTCTGGACAGTGATCGAAAAAAGTATGGTGCCGCCCGCAAGCGCCTGAAAGGGACACAAGCGATCTTCCAGCATCTGGACGAGACGGCGCTTTCGATTCAGCCCGAGGACTTGCCGGTACGATCCTCGGGCTGGGACCCGGATGTCGCGCTGGGCATTCTGAGTCAGAAAAGGGAACTGGCCATCGGCCGGGTTGCCCGCAAGGTCGAGTCCAGCGATTCCCCGCCGACTCTCGAAACGACTGAGATTGTCCAAACCCTCGAAAGTGAAGAAAACATCTTCGGCGACTGGTACGGACAGGCCCAGAGGATGTTCACGTGCTACCTCAAAATCGAGCGGATGTTCGATGAGGGACACCGCCCGGATGAACCGGATCAGGCCAGTGGCGAAACGGTCCTTTCCCTCGTCAGTGAATGGGAAACGGATCAATCAGAGTCCAGCGCGCTGCTCCGGGAATTCAGACCCGCGCTGACGGGAATCATCGACCGCATCGACCTGAGCCGAAATGTGATGAAATTAGACAACCCCCAGGAAGTGATGTCCATCGTCGAAGGACGCGATCCTTCAGTACAGCCTGAATTGTATCGCACCGCGTGGAACCGGCTGGGTGAGCTTGCGGATGCGAATCATGTCACCGCGATCCATCAAGATCATCAGCTTCTGGTGGCGATCACCGGATGGCTGGAATCGTTTGACGGAAATCCGGAACGCCAGCAGTTCGTGAAGGACAGTCTTGAGAGCGAAGCGCATGATCGCTGGGTTTCCCGAATGCAAAAACGACCCTTGCCCGCCGATGACAAGGATGAGGAATTGGAACAGTATGAAGCGGCGCTTCAACTCTACGAACCATTCCACGTCAGAACCGGCGATCTGGCAACTTGGCTGCAATGGAACCTCAATATCTCCAGGTTCCGCTCCGAGATGAAGGAGATGGACAAGGAAGTTCAGCATGAAGTCGCCGCCCGAAAGGCAGTTACTGATTTGCAGTCTGGCTTTGACGCTTTCGGACCCGAAATCACGGGACTCGATTCCATCAAGACGATGACTGAAGAACTCATCCTGATCGCCAATGAAGAGAAGACGACGGTTGACTTCAATGTGATCGGGCCGGCCGGCACCGATCTTCGCTGGACCTATGACATGGATCAGGAAGTTCGCAACGAGGAGCGCCCAAACTATCCGCCCAAGGAGATCGTGTATTACTACATACCACCGCGCCAGAAGAAAATTGAGTTGCGATTCAAACTTCTCGATCGAGACAAGCATTCTGATCTGTCAGATCACGTTTATGTCAGCACGGAAGAAGTGTCATTCAAAATGTTCAAGCGTGTCGCTGAACATCCGAAGCACATGAAGTATCTTGAAAATATGATCGAACTCGGGATTGGCAATGATGATGGTCGAGATGGTCCGCACGTCTGGGAGCAGGCCCAGGCCGTGCCACAAGGCATGATCGCGCTGAAGGCCCCCAGCCAATGGCTAGTGGAAGATCCCAGTCGACCTACCCCGGATCAGGGACCACGTCTTCTGCCGAGTCTCGATCATCCGGTCCAACATGTTTCAGCAATTGTCGCCATGTATGTCGCCAACGTCTTCGGCTGTCGACTGCCGACGACCGATGAATTTAAGGCGGCAATCGTGGAACAATACGGCGATCTGGATTTCACCGAATTACTGAACAAGATCAACAGCAATAATTTCGCAGGCCACATCCCTAATCTCAGGGACTCGAATTTCACCAAGTACCTGGACTTTGCCGTGACGGAAATGGCTGAAGAGAGGAAACTAAAATACTTCTCTCCGGAAAACGGAGCCTTCCTCCCTGATCCGGATCGGGATCATTCATATCCATTCAATGATAACAATCTCTGGTTTGATCACACCAGAGCCGAAATCGGCAACGGGTTTCAGCATCTGTACGGCAACGTGCAGGAGTGGGTGTATGATGATCCCGACTCGGTAACGCCCGCCGAGGACGAGCCGCTCTTGTCCCCGCAGGAGATTCTCCGCAATCTCAAGATAAAGTATCTTGGCGTAATCGGGGGCTCGGCGCTCTCCTCGACCCTGTTATCGCCTAGCGAACGCCAAGATGCCGAGGATCTTGTTATCCCCGAGGATCTCCTCAAGATGACCTATGCCGATGTTGGTTTCCGACTCGTCATCGCGGGCAAGTTCGACACCGTCGCCCAGCAGGTGCTCGCCGCGACGAGCAGGGGTTATGTCAATCTCAATTGAAGCAGAAAGACGAACTCCTCCGACGATCCCAGAACCGCGTTCAATTCATCCGGTACCGAGCTTTCACCGTCCAGCCCGGCCCAACCGTATGAACCAGGCCCACGATTCTTTCGGAATCCAGGGTTTTGCTCTATACTCTTTCCGCCCCAGACAACACGGAATCATCCGAGCACAAATCATGGGAGTCGGGAGCACATGAGTAACCTCAGTGGGGAAACCTCAAAACTTGTCATCGCCACGGCGAACCGGCTGAGGCTTGTGCAGACGGATCTCGCCGATGAAGATCCCGAGGTCCGTCAGCAGTATCTCGCTGATGAACTGGAGCGGGCCCTCACCAAAATAATTCCGGCGGATCGAGCCGGTTTCATGGCATCGCTTCAGGAATGGTTTCCCACGTGGGAGCGAGTGGAGCTTTCCGGTAGTTCGGAGGAGGGTATGGGACAATCAGCTGCCGATGAACGAGATCTCCGAGACGCCAGCTTTCTCGTGGATCGACTGATCGATATCGCACCGACGCTTTCCGAGCAGGAACGCGAAGCCGTGGCAGCAAAGCTGCGCGATGCGGGCCTTTCCACGGCCGGACGTCAGGTCTGGCCGGAGCATGCCGCGGAGAAACTGCGGGCTCACCTGAAAATCCCCGAGGGAACGGAGCTTGATCCCATTCGAACCGTGGAACTGCTCCAACTCCAACTTGAGTTCACGCTCAGCCTCGACCAACTGGTCTGGAGCACCTGGAAAGCCATCTCCCCGCGGTCGGACATCAGAGGCGCCGGGGAGCTCAAGAAGACGATCTCCCCGTATCTCCAGGGCGACCAGGATGTGGCGCGAGGCGAGGTCAAGATGCATCTGGAAAAACTCCGCCAGCTCACCGCCGCCCTCATATCCGCCATCAGCCAGACGGGACGCCAGTTTGCGCAGCAGCATTATGCTCGCTTCAATCCTGACAATATTGAAGACGCCGCCAAACAGGAGAAAAAGGCTCTCGAAAATCTCGGAGTGGCCGCCTGGCGAAAGTACAAGGAACTCCTGGGAACAACGGATCAAGCGACCATCGAGAGGGAGATCATGCAGTTGATCGCCGAGTATGCTGACCGACTGATGAAAGGATTGAGCCACTGACCGTGGCTGATACTGAGGCATGACCAACACAAGCCAAGTTCACTGGTATGAAGGACTCTTTCTGCAACCTCACCATTTGCAGCAGATGCAGAGCAATCTGCTGAATAATTTCACCGCGGAGCGACGATCTTCACGCCCCTACCCCTACGGGTTGCTGGATTCCCGAATCTCCAATGATGGCCTGGAAAACATGCTGGTTCAGTTTGATCGCCTCCACGTCATCATGCCCAGCGGAATCGAGCTGAACTACCCAGGAAACACAAGTCTCCCACCCCTGAACATCAAGGAACGATTCAGCTCCAGCGGTGACGCAATCAATATTCTGCTGGGCGTTCCTCTCTGGTATGCCGAGCGCGGTAATTCGATAGAACCGTCCAGTGAAGACGACTGGCGCGCCAAACGCATATACAAGGTCGTGGAAATCGAACGTCCGGATGAAAATACCGGCGAGAACACTCAACCGATGCTGATAAGGCAATACAACGCGCGGTTGATGTTCGAGGATGACGACCGGACGGACATGGAGGTGCTTCCCCTGCTCCGCATCGTCCATGCCGCAGGGGAGAGTGTCGGTTTGCCCGCCCAGGATCCAAGTTTTCTTCCTCCCTGCCATCTGCTCACCGGCAGCCCGACGCTCAGAGATCTTGTTCGCGACCTCACCAACCAGGTGGAAGCCAGCCGGCGCGAGCTTGTCGTGCAGATGACGAGGGCGGGTTTCAGCGTGGATGCCATGCGGGGACCGCAGTTTCAACAGATGCTTCGCCTCAAGACGCTCAATCGGTTCAGCGCCAGGTTGCCATCTCTGGTCGAGGCGCCCGCCATAACCCCGTTTGAGATTTATCTCGAACTGCGTGAACTTCTGGCCGAACTCGCCGCGCTTCATCCCGATCGCGATCTGTTTGAAGTGCCTCCCTATGACCATGACCAACCTGCCGTGGCGTTCCTGGATCTGGCGGAGAAGATTCGCGGAATGCTCAAGCCTTTGAAGGGTGACGTATTCCAGAAGGCGGCCTTCACGAGAGACGGTCCCATACTCGCGGCCACGCTCTCTGACGATAACCTCAACATTCCCAACGAGTACTATCTCGGCATCAAATCCCGTATGGACCCGCGAGAAATCTCCACCCTCATCGAGGATGAGGATAAATTCAAGCTCATGGCCAAATCCATGTGGCAGAACAGGATTCGCGGCGTCAAGATCGTTGAAGAGCGACATCCGCCCCTTCAGTTTCCTGCGGAAACAGGCCTTCACTACTACCGGCTCATGCGGGATGAAAGCAAGAGAATGTGGGAGCGTATTGAGCAGGAGAAGATCATCGCCCTCTGGTGGCCGGACCTTGAGACGTCTGATTTCAACGTGACCCTATATATGACCATCCCGGAAGGGAGTGGATAACCCATGTCGCTGCTAGTCGTTTGTGAACCGGTTTTTCAATACGTGTGTCGCTTGAACCGTTCCGCCCGGAAAGGTGGGCAGATCGATTCGGTTTCGGTCCGCAACTCGGTTCTCACTATCCTGGAAGATGCTGAAAAAACCGCAGGTACGGATCCCGATCTTCTCGCGCAATTCGAGAAAATCAAGATGCCCCTGTTATTCTTCATCGACTACATGATCAAGGAGAGTACGCTTTCCTTTGCCGATAGCTGGGATGAAATCGCCCGAGAGTATGGCGAACATGCGGGTGATGAGAAATTTTATGACCTGCTTGATGAAACTCTCGAGGAAAACACCCCCGCGGCAAACGAGCGGCTGAGTGTCTTCTACACCTGCCTGGGACTCGGCTTTACGGGTTTCTATACCGGCCAGCCCGAATATCTCCGTCGTAAAATGACGGAAATATCCGGACGTATTCGCCAGATGATGGACATTGATGAGACAATACCGCTCTGCCCGGAAGCCTATGAGCATGTGGACACCAGTGACCTGATAGAACCGCCGGCCAAGAAGCTGGTGGGAATCGGGATCCTCATGGTCGGGATGATCCTCGTTGTCTTCGCCGTCATCATCACGCTGTTTGTGCAAAGCAAGAGTGATTTGGGCAAATCGCTTGATTCCATCATCGAACAATCATCCGCGCAGAACACCACTGATGTCGTCAAGGAGCAGAATCCATGAAAAACATGGGAACTCCAATGAAAATTGTTCTCGGACTGGTCGCCGTACTGATCCTGATCGGATTGATCTGGTTCGTGGTTGGTTTCAATCTGTGGGCCCTGCTTATTCTGATTGTGGGAGTGATCGTCGTTCTGGTCATCTTCCTGATGTTTCTGGGTTTACTGAAGTGGCTTCAGAAACGAAAATCCGATCCGTTCGAGCGAGAACTGGCCAGCAATACCGGCGCGGTTCCAGGTGGTGTCACCGAAGCGTCCAGCCGGGCCCGGCTGGACGACCTGAGACAGAAATTCGAGCAGGGCATCGAAACCTTCCGCGCGAACGGCAAGGATCTCTACAGCCTTCCCTGGTATGTCATCGTTGGTGAGCCCGGCTCCGGAAAAACCGAAGCGTTGCGACACTCAAACATAGGCTTCCCCCCGGGCCTGCAGGATGAACTCCAGGGATCGGGCGGCACCATTAATATGGACTGGTGGTTCACAAACCACGCGATCATTCTGGATACGGCAGGGCGACTCCTTTTCGATGAGGCGTCCACCACCTCGAATCCCGAATGGACGGAATTCCTCAAGCTCCTGCAGAAGCATCGCACCAATTGCCCCATCAACGGGCTCATGCTGGTGATTCCTGCCGACAGCCTCATCCGCGACACCGCCGATGAGATTCATGAGAAAGGCGGGCGCATCGCCCGTCAATTGGACCTGATCCAGCGCACCCTGGGCGTTCGATTTCCCGTGTTCATCCTGATCACAAAGAGCGATCTCATCAACGGTTTCCGTGAATTCTTTGATGAACTCAGCGATCCGCAACTGCAGCATCAGATCATGGGCTGGTCGAACCCCGGTAACCTCGATGATCCCTTCGATCCTGAGGATGTGATCGATCACATCTACACCGTGCAGGAACGGCTCGAGCGCCGGCGACTCGGACTTCTGCTTGATCCCGTTAGCAAAGAAGGGGCCATGTCGAGAAGGACCGACGAAGTCGATGCGATGTTTGCCTTTCCCGAGAGCATCACCGGCGTCGTGCCACGATTGCGACGATATCTCGAACTCATATTTGTCAGTGGCGAATGGTCATCCAAACCGCTGTTCCTGCGGGGCATCTATTTCGTGTCCGCCATGCGGGAAGGGTCCGCCCTGGACGCGGACCTGGCGGAAGTGCTGGGCGTGCCGGTCGAGCAACTGCCCGAGGGTCGCATCTGGGAGCGCGATCGCAGCTTTTTCCTCCGCGACCTCTTCCTGAAGAAGATATTCCGCGAGCGGGGGCTCGTGACGCGAACCTCCAACACGTCCCAACTCAAACGCAAGCGAAGAATTATCCTCATAGGTACGGGCATTGCCGCCAGTCTGCTGCTGCTGGGCTTGACCATGCTTCAAATCCAGAAACTGAACAAGACCATTGTTCAGCCTCAAAAAATATGGGAGACAGCTGCGAATATCTATACTCAGCCGGCCGATGGTGACACGTTTCCCGTCATTGTCGGCGGATTCCAAAATCATAATGCCGATGAAAAACTGGTCTATCTCGGCAATCAGCCTGCAGACTTGAAATACGGCTTTACCCTTGAGGATGGAACCAATGCCACGATTAGCAAGGCCACCGAGGAAATTAACCGGCAGGTTAAGCGTCGCATCACGGTGCCGTTATTGTTCCGTCCAGTCAACTTGTTTTTGCGGGGATCAAGCAAGAATCTCTTAGACGCCAAACGGCTCGATGCCGGCAGGGTGATTTTTGAACTCAGCGTGCTGCACCCTCTCACCAGCAGAGCCTTGAAGGGAATGGCTAGTACCGATCCGAAGGATCTCTGGTCGCCCGCTGCAACCGCGGCATTGACGGAGTTGCTCCGCATCTACGCTCTGAATGATGAAAGCCTGGTCCGATCAGAGAAAATCAATCTCGCCCCTCTGTTTGAGTATGTCCTCAGACCTTCATCTACAGAAACCAGGGATGACACCGCCTTCAAGGAGGCGGCCCAGGACATTGAGGGACTACAGGCAACGTTTGATGCGTTGTACAACAACCGGCTTTCGAGTGATCGATGGCCTGGTAAAATATTCGACAGTAATCATCCCCCTGTGGCCCGCAACCTCTCAACGGGCATCGACCGATTTGTCGCCTTTGTCGTAAATATATGGAAAGGCGAAGGTGAAGGTGAAGGCGAATTCATGGAAGCGATTCGGGGGGGTCTCGCTCTGGATAAGTTCAGTCGAGTTGAGAAGGAACTGTGGGATACCTACGCCCCCGATGAAGAAAAAGCCCCGCGCATGGATCTTACCGATTGGGTAAGGCTGTATCCCCAACTTGGCATTAACAGGCCCGGTTATCCGCATAGCACACTCTCCAATATCCTGCCTAAATTACAAAATAGGGATTTTTCCGATTGGTATATGGAGATCGTTGAGGAAGGGCAAGCCAGACTCAAGGCCAATTATGATGCCATGATCGGGATCATGCCTCTCCTTCCCGATGACGATGTGGAGACATCTGACGATACTGTCATTCATAGTTCCCTGCTGGGATTCAAAAGGCAGCTCGAAAAAGAGCGAACCACCTTTGAAGGGATGCTGGACCCGGAAGTGGAACGTGAGCGGATGACAATTTTGCAGAATGATCTGTTTGGCACCAACCCGCGAAGCCAACAACGCGCTTTCGCGGAGCGGGCGGGAATGTACGCCGAAGTCGAGAAACATCGATTACTCACTCGGACCTCCTCGAACCTCGTTGCCTTGTCCAACTCGATTTTTTCCATGAAGTCGGACTCGGAACGGCTCACATCGGAATTTGTGACCCACCGCACCGCCAATCGTGAAGATCGAATCAATCGCACGGTGAACGTGGCGACTCATGTCCTTTCCCTCGCCGATAGTGATCAGACGGAAGGCCTGGTCGCCGAAACGCTGCGCACATCGAGTCCCCCCCAATCCCCACGCGAGGTCGAGGAACTGGTCGCCCTGATCGTCGAGCAAAGTCCGAATTATGAACCCTTTTCGTGCCCTCGCCTGGAAATGACCGTCTGGGCGGATGGCAACGCGACGTTGAACACGGATTACCACCATGAGGCGGCCCCCGCGTGCCTCGACATGCTGATTCACATAGAAAATCATCTCCGTCTTCGATCCGCCTCACCGGCGGAGGCGGAAGCCGTGCGTCGCGCGCGTCACAATTACATCCGTAATTATCTTGCCCACTGGAAGACCCTCCTCCGGGACGGTCGTTTGTTCAAGGAATACGACGGTGACTGGCGACAGTTTCGAAATGATCTCAATTTCGCCTACAGCACAGTGAATGAAAAGCTACGCCAGCTCGCCCTGCAGCGACGTGATGCGATCGACGCCCTGCCCCGCACCGATGACTGGACCCCCGATCTGGTCCAGGAACGGGATGACACGATCCAATGGATCGAAATGGACCTCACTGCCCTCAGCCCGAGCCCCGCCTTCGATCGCAAATGCGGAAAATGGTTCGACAGTTGGCGCAAGGACCGCACCGGATCCTTTGATTTCGATCGTCGGAGTATTCTTCAACTCGATTCCACCGACTTCCTCGAGGGCTTTCTTTCGTTGTATGGCGCAGCGTCCAACGAACACTACGTCGATTTTTGGCGATCTCTCACTGACTCAGGACTGAATGTGCTTGCCCAGGCCAGTGAGAAGAAGACCGACGAAGCCCATGCCGTCCTGCAGGATCTCCGGTGGTTCCCACTGGCCCCGCTTCATGAAAATGCGAATCTCGATCAACTCGGCGAGATCAACTCACCCGAGCAGCGAATCCTGAGTTGGGAGGATGTCCTGCAGGCGCGTGAAGCGATGCAGAATATTCGCCCCGAAAACACGTCCGGAGACGACGGGGTCGGTAGGTATGCAGAAGGGGAAATAGGCAATCCGGGCACTGATTTCAAGGTAGCCGAGATCGACAATGCCCTGGGCAAGATTCGCGGCAAACGGATGACCCCCGATGAGCGAAGGCGATTTGACAGTCTCTCGGCACTTCTTCGCGCCCTGCCCAGCGATCCCAAAGCCCCGCCCCTGAACTGCAAACTCACCTACCTTGGGGAGAAAGAGGCGACCGGGGGGCGATCGCTGATTTGCCTGCCGCTACCCCTGCTGCGTCTGGAACGCCACCGGAATGGCAATGTCCAGAGCAATCCGTACCGCCTCGACCGGCGCAACAAGGCCCTGGCGACGGCGTTGTATCCCGGTGGCGACAAGATTGTGCTGGTCTTCGGCACAACCGAGCAGGCTGGCGAGGAGGTCCCCATCGAGATCAACGGCCCGTGGTCCGTCCTCGCCCTTCTTCACAAATTCCAGGGGCAACGGACACCGGAAAATCCGCTGATCTGGCAAGTTGAAATGATCGTCCCTTACAAAAATTCCTCATTATCGTTTTGGCTGCAACTCGAATTCGACACGCAGTTTCCAACTCTTGATGAGTGGCCACAATAAACGTAGTGAGTCAAATCTCATTCCACATGTCAGGAAAGGCGACACGATTCCGTGTTTGGCAAGCTCGCACGCATATTCCGATCGGATTCCAGGACTGAGCCGCAGATACAACTTGCCGCGTTCGGAAAGCATCCCGGCTGGAAAGATCACATGGATGAGCTGGGCCTGACCACTGATCGGCTCATCAGCCTCCGGCGTCTGCTCTATGTGGAAGGGATCAACAGCAACATCGACTCGGGAGCCTGGCGTGATCTCGAACCAGAGCATCTGGTTGAGCGGTTTCATCACATTTTTGTATGGACCGTCGGCACCGACATATTGATTGGACGCATGTGGACTTCATCCGATGGTCGAGGAAGAAAATTATACCCCATGATTGTCGCAGTACACTGCGAAAACATATCGCTGGAAAATGCTCTGGATCTGGTGCTGCCCCGGCTTGAGATGCTCGAGTCGCGACTGACCGCAACCGATTCACCCGATGAAGTGCGCACGATCATTCATTCCACGGGAAAGGTTCTCGTCGCACTGACAAAGCAGATTTCCGTAACTGGACGCCTTGCTGCCGAACCGGGACATGCCCTCGGGCAACTGGCGCAGTACTCCGAACTCGGCCCGGAGAACCAGGGACTGCATCGCGTGTTCT
The DNA here is from genome assembly GCA_022560875.1 of Planctomycetota bacterium. Taxonomy (GTDB): domain Bacteria; phylum Planctomycetota; class Phycisphaerae; order Phycisphaerales; family SM1A02; genus JADFSH01. Next base: position 64,602 of record JADFSH010000005.1, read on the forward strand.
ATCAGATCGAGCGTGAAATGGGTGATCTGAAAACAAAGCGTGGCGACTCGCGCTCATCAGCAGTCTCGAAAGTTCCTTCCCATCACCTGAGATTGCCGAAATGTGGCCTGCGCGATAACGAAGCTGCAATTGTCTGGCTCCAGTTTCTCTCGGAACTGCTCCCCGGGCCGCCTCCGGTACTCACTTTTCTCCCACTTGATCATCACTGGGTGGACCTGATTATCGGGATCCCGACCGCCAGCCAAATCTTCTGTCTTCGGGCCACGACCCAACGTCTGCCGTTGACAACAGAGATACCCTATACCATTGACAGTGAATTCATCAATCAGACGAATCTGGTCATTTCCAAGGCTCGGGCATAGACCGATAGTTGCCCTAAAAAGACGTGCTTGAATCACGATGGCATCTCTCGGCGGGCTATCTTGAGGCAAGTCTCGGAATCAACGCAAAATTAGGAAAGTTGGCTTGACGGAAGAGCGTCTGATCGGGTAGCTTTATCCAAGGAGGCAGGGCGGGAATGAGGCAAAATCGTTGTTTTTGGCCTGATTCAGGACCTGTCGTATTTCGCTCGAAAGACGATTGTTGTCATGTACGCCCAGATCCCACCAGCATCTTCACTAGATTCACCCTCAGGCTTTCTTTCCTGTGGTTCAACATCGAATTGTCGCATCTCGAGGAAGGAAATTACCTCCGTCGGTTGTCGTCGGATAGCGCTGGGGAGTAATCTGCTGCATCCTGTTTTTCTGATCCTCACCACGATCAGTATCCGCACCATAATCGCCTCTCAAGCGATGGCCGGTGACAGCCGCCCAGAACAGGACGCCCAGGATGCGCAGTCTCAGGATCAAGCCGGTGACCCTGACCCTTTCCACCGGCGACGAGCTGCGGGTGGGGCTGCAGATCTGCGAGGACCTGTGGGACCACGGCTATGGGACCGACGTCTGTGATAAACTGGGCGAGCAGGGGGTGGACCTGTTTATCAACATCAGCGCCTCGCCCTTTACGGTGGATCGGGACCCCCGGCGGCGGGAACTCATCGCCACGAAAGTCCGGCAGTGGCACAAGCCTTTCCTGTACTGCAACTTGATTGGGGGTCAGGACGAGCTGGTCTTCGACGGCCGCTCCCTGGTGTTTGACGGTGATGGCCGGCTGATGATGGAGGGCGCAGCCTTTGTGGAAGACCTGATCCGGGTGGATTTCCCTCTGGACACTACCCCTGCAACTGCGGCTGTCACTGTCCAGCGGGAGGAACAGCTGACCAACGCCATTGTCCTGGGACTCCACGACTACTTCGGCAAGACCGGCCACCAGAAGGCGGTGGTGGGACTCAGTGGCGGGGTGGACTCCAGCCTGGTGGCCGCCCTGGCTGTCCGGGCCCTGGGTTCGGGGCAAGTGACCGGCATCGCCCTGCCTACCACCTACAGCTCGAGCCACAGCGAGGAGGACGCCCGCCAACTGGCCGCCAATCTGGGCCTTCGTTTCGAGGTGCTGCCCATGGAGTCCCTGCGCCGGGAGCTGCTGCAGGTCCTGGACCCCTTTTATGAGGGGACCCCATCGGGGGTCGCCGAGGAAAATTTGCAGGCGCGCATCCGCGGGACGCTGCTCATGGCGGTGGCCAACAAGCAGGGCGCCCTGCTCCTCACGACGGGTAACAAGACCGAATTGGCCCTGGGCTATGCCACCCTGTATGGCGATATGTCCGGCGCCCTGGCCCCCATTGGCGATCTATCCAAAA
>JADFSH010000182.1 GCA_022560875.1 Planctomycetota bacterium
GAACCGCGACCAACCGGGACTGAGCGTCGCCATCACCGAGCATGTCATCAAGCCCGCACTCGGCGAATGGTTCAATGACGACATCACCATCCACGTCAACCCCACCGGCAGATTCGAAATCGGCGGGCCTCACGGCGACTGCGGCCTCACCGGTCGCAAAATCATCGTCGATACCTACGGCGGACGCGGCCGGCATGGCGGCGGGGCATTCTCCGGCAAGGATCCCTCCAAGGTTGACCGGTCCGCGGCGTACATGGCGCGGTATATCGCCAAGAACATCGTCGCCGCCGATCTGGCCGACGTCTGCGAGGTCCAGCTCAGCTACGCGATCGGGGTGGCCGACCCGACTTCGGTGCATGTCGATTGCCAGGGCACGGCGAAGATCGACGAGGAAAAAATCTCCGACCTCATCCGCGAGCACTTCAAGCTTACGCCGCACGAAATCATCGCCACCCTTGACCTCCTGAATCCGATCTATCGCCCGACGTCGTACCACGGCCACTTCGGACGCACCCCCGACGAAGCGGGCCCGGGCACGTTCAGTTGGGAAAAGACGGATATCGCGGCTGCATTGAAGAGCGCAGCGGGAAGTTTCGCGACGGCGGGAGCGTGAATGAGAGGCACGAAGCACTTGCTGTCTCGGTGCCTATCCCATCCCATCACACCATCTCATCCCTCAGCGCGGGCATGTTGATTTCCTTGATGCAGGTCGCGGGGGAAAGCTTCAGAACCGCGCGCAGCAACTCAACGATATCCCCGACGGGGATCGCCTTGCCATCGTGTTTGGCGAGGGCGGCATCAACGCCATCGGCATAAGGCACATCGTTCGCAACCCAGCCGGGATTGAGGCAGGTAACGGCGATGCCCGACTCACGCAGGACGGGGCGCAGGGCGTGGGCCACGCCGCGCACGCCGAACTTGGAGGCGGCGTAAGCCACGGGGGATGAGCCTTCGTTGTCGAGGCCGCTGATCGAGCCGATGAGAATGAGTCGGCCAAAGTCGCTTCGCCGAAGGTTGGGCAGCATCGCCCGCACGCAGAAGATGAGGCCGGTGAGATTGGTGTCGAGCACAGCGCGGATTTCCGCCTCGTCGATGTCCTCGAATTTCGTCCGCGTCCAGTTCGTCTCCCAGACGCCCGCGTTGTAGATGCACACGTCGATTGCCTCATCCCCCAGCCACGAGACCAGCCGCGCCGGGGCATCTGGCGCGCTGAGATCCGCCGCCAGGCATTTTCGACGCACGCCGCTTACCTCGAACTCCCCTTCGGTGAGCGTCCGCGATACCAGCCACGCCGTATCGCCGGTTTCGGGAAGGCCGTCGGCGAGAGCCCGGCCGATACCGCGACTGGCGCCCATGATGAGATAGGTGGTCATGGGGACAGTGTAGAGGTACTTCGCACAACGTACCAGGCATCCGGGATGGAACGGCGGCATCGGTTCTTTGATTCTAGATGCTGAGAACTGCCTGCTGCCTTGTTGCCTTGCTTCCTCGATACCTTCTCGACTACACTATCTTTATGACCATCACCGTCAACAGTCCGTTCACCGGGCGACCGGTGAAGATTCGCGAGAAAGATGTCGGCCGCGCCGTCACCGATGAGGACGGCGGGATCTTCTACGTCTTCCCCAAGAAAGACGGCAGCGGGTACTACGGCGCGCCGACCCGGGTCGGGGGCGAGCGCGATGAAGAGCGTGCCGCCCGCAATGAAGCTCGCGCCAAGGGATCAAAGCAGACCGGGGTGCAGCGGGGCCAGGTGCAGATCACCAAGGCGCGACGATCGCATTTCCGGGGCAAGCTGATCTTCATCATGTTCATCCTGTTGGTCGCGGCCGCAGCCTGGGCGGTATTTTTTGGCCCCCTGAAGGAGATGGCCCAGGGATTGATGGGAGAGGATACTATAATGGAAGGGTTTTTACCTCCTCCCTGACGCCTCACATCTCAATAGTGCGTCAACTCGTTGTTCGTCACGCTGGCGACCGCCTCCGCCCGCATCTCAGACGCCGGCAGGCAGATTTCCACCCCTCCGACCGTCAATACCAGCCGAAACGACAATTCTTTCTATCACCTTATCATCTGCGTCAGCTTCGTTGGTACGCCGAGCCTGTTGGCCCGAATAATCTCAGTCCATGCTCAACTTCCCACCACATAACGCAAATCTGACGCTGCCGAAAAGAACTGATTGAAGATGGCGATTATGCGAGAATCACGATGAAACCCCCCCTTCTGGTGAAGGCATGCAAAGCGTACTGAATGAACACTAATCAATAACAACCATGGTTTGTCCTGCCACCGGTATTAGTGTGTAAAAGCAAAAATACCAGATATATGTGAGGTATGGCGGCTTTGAGACGCCCTGTCCATATGAACTGACGCTTGGATGTGACCCCACATTCGTAAATTATTCCGAAAGGCGAAAGGAGTTTACAAACACTTGTCTGCTCTATACTATGACTTGCAACTCGGCATGCGACTGTCGAGTTGCAGAAGTGTCACTGACCTTTTTTCCAGTTCATGCCTGTCGATCAAGAAAATTTTCACGGCACTCCGAAGAGCGATTGGAGTTTTGACTATTACGAATGAGACGGTGATTGAAGTTTGTCGGGGGGACAAACAATTGCAGCGGCGGATGGCAGGTTGAACCGGGGTGGAATCAGCAACGCGATGTGACAATCGCGAGCAATCCCAGAAACGCACTATCACGACCTCAGAGTACAACATTATTTGTTTCCATCAATGGCATCCGACTCGGGCAAGGGAGTCAACATGTCATTATGGCAACGTTCCTGACGACAGCACCAGGTATCGACGGAGATAACGACATTACCAATTCACCCCTAGAGAAACTCACACCGCGCGAACGAGAGGTTCTGACCATGATCGGCCAGGGGATGTCTCTGATGGACATCGCCGATCGACTACATCGAGGCTATGCGACCATTAAATCACATCGGCTCATGCTGGGGCGAAAGCTCGGGGTGACCAATCGCGTCGAGTTGGCCCGTATCGCCATTCAGACGGGCCTGTCCCCGCTGGAGAATCTTCCCGGGTCCGGGGATATGAAAACCGCAGACGCTTCACTTGTCTCGAATGTCGATGCCGAGAAAGCCCTGCTCTCCATCGAGAAGGGGATCGCGCACAAATCCGGAGCCGCATACTTCGCGGCATTGGTGGAGCATCTCGCCAAGGCGCTTCATGTCAAGTGCGTCTTTCTGGGCCGGCTTCTGGATCCGCATTCCACGATCATCCGGTCGATCGCAGTATGGCTGGACAATTCCCCGGCGGAAAATTTCGAGTTTGATTTCAAGGGAACGCCCTGCGAAAAAGTCATCCGGGAGCGGTTGTATTTCTGTACGACCGAGGTGTCGAAGTCTTTTCCCAATAGTCCAAGGATAACGAATTTCCGCCCGGACGCCTATGTCGGCGCCGCCGTGCTATCTCGGCCCGGTCAGCCGATCGGCATCCTCGCGGTCATCAACGACTCCCCGATGGAACTCGGGTTTGAATCCCAGGCGATCCTTCGAATCTTTGCAGGACACGCGGCGATGGAAATGGAAGTCCTGAGAAGTGAGAAAAGCTCACCCGCTGCGTGACCATACGTTCCGGCGTATATACGACTTCAAGAGTCGCACCTGGAGATGAGGGGGCGACAGGGTTGACCCATCCGACAGACCCTTTCGATTCTTTTATCTTCGGCATGAGAGTTCTGAACTCATATCCTCCTACACTGCGGATATGGAACTCGACCCGAATACGCTCGACGCCTCACAACGCTACCGGCTGATGATCAGCGGCATCGTGCCTCGCCCCATTGCCTTCGTCTCCACGATCAACCAAGAGGGTGTGGCAAATCTCGCTCCCTTCTCCTTTTTTACCGGTATCGGGGCGAGTCCCATGCGTTTGCTGTTCTGCCCGGCGAACCAATCCGACGGCACGGAGAAGGACACCCTGCGTAACGCCAAGCCCGTCAGTGAGGGAGGCACGGGCCAATTCGTGGTCAACGTGGCGACAGAGGCTTATGCCCGAGAGGTTGCCGCTGCGGCGGAGCCCCTGGCCTACGGGGAAAGCGAATTTAACCTGACGGGGCTATCCATGGCAGCGAGTCAGGTCGTCAAGCCCCCCCGCCTGGCTGAATCGCCGGTTGCCTTTGAGTGCGAAACAAGTCAGGTCATCCGCCTGGGAAGCAATGAGCCGGGGGGCTCGAACATCGTCATGGGACGGGTGGTGCATATCTTCGTTCGCGATGATCTGATTGACGGGAAGTATCATGTGGATCCGGCGGGTCTGGCGGCGATCGGGCGTATGGGAGGTCGGGGTTACTGCCGAACGTCAGACCGGTTCGAGATGCCCCGGGGACGATCGGCCCTGGCTCCGGAGTGAACACTTCGACGTCCGGATAACGAGTGATAACCACCCCGGAATCGCATTCCCCGGACATTTCTTCCCCCGATGTTCACCTATGTCGAAACGCAGCCTTGACCGGAAGCTGAACTCCGGCTGGAATAGACTGGCTCAGATTCGTTCGACGATTTGGTGTTCGTTCCTGCTATCCCTGTGTCCAACGGACGGATCACATAGTGCCTCATCTTGCGATTCAAAGACCAGATGGTGACAAGCGGCTGAAACTCGAAGATCAGCCGATCACTATCGGTCGCGCCCGGGAGAACATCGTCGTCATATCCCACAAGCATGTGAGCCGCAGGCATTGTGTTATCGAGCGTCATGATGATACTTTTCAACTTCGAGACCTCGGATCTCTCTCCGGAACCTTGGTCAACGGCAAGTCCGTCTCCATCGTCTCTCTCTCCGACAATGACAAGATTCAGATCGGGCCGTTTGAACTGTGGTTCTATGACTCGGAGCCGACCGAGGACATGCCGGCTCAAAGTGCCGATTCCGTCTCTTCGCCAGAGTTGGAAGAGCCCCCCACGGGAATGGATATCGATCCCCGGTCGATCACCCTGCTCGACGACAGCGGCCTGATGCCCGCCCTGGAAGATGCCGCCGTTGATGCCACCCCCAGCCCGGAAACGAAGGTGATTCCCGTCCCGACTCCCCCCCCCGTCCCTCCTCCTACCCCGGCAATCGATACGAAAGCCCTCGATGCCCTGCGGGCGGAGCATGAGAACGTCACCTCCAGGCTGCATGATCGCATTGATGTTCTGGAGCAGAAACACGTTTCCGCCCAGGCCGCCAATCAGGACTATGCCGCCCGGATCGATTCGCTGACGACGACGCTTGAGGCGAAGGAAAAGGAGCTGCAAACGCTGCAAGGCGATTTGGAACAGGGGCGGGCGAAGCTGAATGAAAAGGTCGATGCCCTGTCCGCACTTCGCGATTCGCAGGAGGCTGAACTGAAAAAGCTGGCGCAGGCAAAGCAGGAACTGGAGAGCAAGGCCGCAGGTTTCACGGAGCAGATTGCCCGGCAGGATGGCGAGATCAAGCGTGTCACCGAGGCCGCGGCAGAGGAAAAGCAGACGCTC
>JADFSH010000039.1 GCA_022560875.1 Planctomycetota bacterium
GCTTTACCGGGTGGGAAGACGCGAAACGGCCGCGATTCTCCGCAAGGAGGCATTGGCGTTCGTCGGTCTGGGATGGATGTTTGCCGGCGTGCTCGGGAGCCTGCCGTTCCTGTTTTCGGGAACGATGAAGGCCCCCGGCATTTCGATGAACGTCGCGGACGCCCTGTTCGAATCGGTCATTTTGCACGCCTCCGCTGGAGATCAGATAGCCCGGGCCTCCTGAGTAGATTTCGGGAGATCCGTCGTTTCCGTGACCCATCTGTATGAAATAATCTGAGGGTTTTTGCATCACCCATTCGGCGACGGCATCGGGAAGGCGATAGGGAATCATACACACCCAGAGTGCCTGATGAGCGCCTGCTCGAACATACAGATCATCAACGCCTCCGAGGCTCATCCAGGTTTTCATCATATCCGTGATATAGTCACCATCCAGATCGGTGTCTTTTGCACGACGCGGCTGACGGCGGAAGGGTGGGAATCTGCGGAAGGTCATACTGCTCAAGGCGTATTCCCAGTTTGTGCGGTCTAGAAGTGACCGAGCGACGGTCCTGACCGGCGGCGCCGAAAAGGCCTCGATGTTCATCAGGGCGGTCAACGTGTATCCCTGGTAAGGGCGTGAGTTGTACTCGTGATAGCCCGCGCGCTCGATTTCGCCAAGATATTCGAGCAGATAATCTTCCAAACCGTTCGTTGCGTTGTCATACTTCGGTTCGCGATTCCCGTGGAGAGCCTTCCATCGGTTCTTGAGATACCGAGAGCCCTCGGTCATCAAAATGTGATTTTCCGTGTCGCGAAGCGGCAGACCAAGGACGCGAGGTGTGAAGACTTTGGGCTTCCCCCCTTCCTGGGTCATCAGGACATCGACGATGTGGTCGACGGTCTCCGGATATAGAACATCGGGATTGTCACCGAAGCTGTAGAGCAAGAGCGAGAGTCCGGCGAGTGTAAAGTCGTAGTCTCCAGTAGAATGAAACGGACCTGTCGATCCAACCGTGCCTCTGGGCTGCCGCTCTTGTAGGTACTCGTTTACGAAGGCAATGTCTCGACCGACCGCCAGCTTGCCGATCAGAATTCTGGGTATCGTGACTTTGCCGTCCTTCGCCCAATCCTTGATCTCTCGTTGTGACCAGTACAGGAGAATCGAGTCCGTTAATGTGGACCGAGCGGACCACACACGCGTTCGTTCGGTAGGGAAGTCGATGTTGCCGGTGTTGAGGTTTACGGAACCGTGTGTGGTTACACTCGATGTGCCGAGGATATGCCAGAGCCAGGCATAGCCGATAGCAAGGAGAAAAATCAGGACGATGGCTATCCTTTTTAGCCACTTCAGGAAGCGGGACATTCGATGATCTTTCTGATTCATTGACCTCTGGTTACGGTTCCTCGGGCTTCCCTGTCATCGGGACAAATCGAACACGCAGCGTGCGTTTTTCTACGATACCACTCGGCGTTCGTGTTAGGACAACCATTTCCTGATGATCCGTTCCTACGGGGATGACCATCAGACCGCCGACAGCTAACTGGTCGACCAACACCTGCGGTATTTCGTCGGGTGCGGCGGTGACGACGATCGCATCGAAAGGCGCCTCCTCCGGCCAGCCCAGGTAGCCGTTACCGGTTCGAACCTGGACGGTTTCATAGCCCAACCTGGGGAGCAGAGCCCGCGACTGCTCAGCCAGTTCAGGAAGGATTTCGATCGAGTAGACGGAATCCGTCATCTCGGCAAGGACGGCCGCCTGGTAGCCGGATCCCGTTCCGATCTCGAGTACCTTTTCGTCCGGCGTCAGATCAGCGATTTCGGTCATATAGGCGACGATGTAAGGAGAGGAGATGGTCTGGTCCAGGCCGATCGGAAGAGGTCTGACTTCGTAGGCGAGACGCTGATACGGGAGAGGAACGAATTTGTGCCTTGGTACAGAGAGCATCGCGTGCAGCACGCCGGGGTCTCGAATACCGCGTGCCTTCAATTGATCGACCATCCGTGCCCGTTGTCTCGCGAATAGTTCAGTGATCTCGAGCTTTCTGTCTGGTTGCGTCGTATTCTGATCGGCTTCCGCACCTTCAGTGAAGGCGAAGCTCGTGCACAGCATCACGATACCTAACCACGACATAACCGCCTCCTTGAAATCGAGTCAAGATGTCTCAGCCCGATGCGTAGACTAGTCGCTGTTTCGTTACGATGCAAGTGACATTTCGATCGGTCTATGACCCACTCATCTGCAGGATGTCGGGAGTGTATATCCCGTCGTTTCCCACCGCGAAATCGCGGAATTCTGGGAGCGAATTGAAAAAGTGGCCGCGGAGCCATAATTAGGTCGGAATCGGTGATTATCCCGATAGGCGTGGAAGAAGGAGGATGTGAGGAGAGAAGATGTGGAGAGAGAAGATGTGAAGAGAGAAGATGTGAAGATGTGGAGATGTGGAGATGTGGAGATGTTTAGCTGCTATACTTGGTAGGTATAGATGATTGGACTATCTCTTTTCGAATAGCCTGGAAAGAGAGTTCAGAATGCAGAATTCAGAGTATAGAGTTCAGAAGGTCACCTTACGCGCTCTGAATTCTGCACTCTGCGTTCGTTCTCGATCTACATTTGGCCCTGCCCGAGGGTCGTGGCGACGGGTCAGGTGTCGGGTAAGGAGATGACTGGAGAGGAGGGATCAGATGAGTCGCATTCCAGGTCCAGGCGGGACATAGATCGGGTCAGGATGACCCATCCGAGCAAGAAGAAGATGCTGCCGATCGTGATCCACGTAAGGTCCGGGTCCGCGGCATCGAAGGCGGTGAAGGTCATCCAGACCAACAGAATGATGGCCCCCAGTCCTTCCGCAAGACGCGCTGACAGTCCTTCTACGACGATCTTTCCAAATCCTCGACAGTCCGTTTCGATCGGCAAGAACGCCTGCTCCCAGGCGGAGCGATGAATCGCTGATTTGAGTCCCCCCTCGGCAATCTTGACAGCCGATCGTCCCAGAAAACTCCCTGCAAATCCGAAGGCGCCCGATAGGCCAAGGAGGCTCACAGGTAGGATCAGAAGCGTTCCCGCAACGCCAAGCCTGGACTGAATTCGTGGGGCGACAAAGAGCTGAAGCCCAAACGCGGCCGTATTAAGGACGATGTAGAAGTTCGCGAAGAATTCTGCGTTGTTGGATCCGGCTTTGATGGCGGACCCGTAGAACTGGAAGTCGATGAAGAGAGTGGCCAACGCATTGAGGACCGCGATTCCGGCAAGCGTCTGGAGATAGGGATGACGCACGAGCCGCGATTCAATGATCATCGTGAAGAGGCCGACTGAAGATATGACGCGGTCCCCGTCCGTACGGGGATACCGCCGGTGGGCAGCGGCGATGACCCCGGCGACGAGCACAAGGTATGCGGCGCCGATCGCTACCAGGCCTGCGGGAGAGACCGCACCGACTAACATCTTTGCCTGCAGGCCTCCCAAAATGCCACCGAGCATCGATGCCCCGCCGATGCGGCTGTAGGACCAGACTAATTCCTCCCTTGTCGCGCCTTCGAGAAGGTCGCCGGCCAACAGCCAGGCTCCGGCAAACAGGGCAGCGAACATCGAGGGGGCAACGACGAAGAGTGTAACCACGGCCAGACGATTTTGCGGGTTCAGACTGGGTACCAGGGCAAACAGGATGACCGCTGATACCAGAAAGGTACCTGTTCGCGTTCGACGTGGGCCCCATAAGCTCATCACTTTGAGGTGCAGCATTGCGGTCGGCATCGAGGCCATCGCGATCCAGATATACGCCCAGGGCAGTTGGCTGAGCGCATCTTCCTGAAAGTAGAGCGCGTCGCGTCCCGTCTTGAGCGTGATGAACCCGGCAGTCGTCAAGAAGACGGCGAGAATGGGATAGAGAAACCTGGAATGTGTATGCGTGTCAGTCATCGATTATCAAAATTCCGATGTGCTGCGAAGCACCTGGCGAGAAGGAGTACCCCCCAGCCGGTTCTAAGAGGTTGGTGTATCGGGGGGCTCCCCAGCAAGAACTTGCTTCAGCCGATCCGGGTAATCCGTGAAGATGCCGTCAACGCCGATTGCAATCAGGCGACGCATTTCAGCGGGATCGTTAATTGTCCAGGGATGAACGTCGATGCCTCTGCAATGTGCGGAATTGACGAAGGATGAGGTGACGATGTCGAGGAAGCCGAATTTCAGGGGAACCTGGAGTGCGGAGAAGGGTGGGTCGTAGAGAAAGGTCAGGCGAAGTTTGCTGAGGATGATGAAGCGGATGATTTCTCCCGATCCCGCTGATGTGGAGACGTTGGGGCGAGGAACTTGTTCCCCGCATGCCCATTGACATCCTGGACCGGGAATCGAGGTATTTTGACGATGAGCCATAAGCCGGCCAGACAACGTCGCTTCCGATCTCATCGTCATTGCTTCACACTGGTGGAATTGATCGTCGCGGGCGTGCTCACGACGTTTATCCTGGGCACCATTTCCGTCAGCCTGACGAACCTTGCCCGCGCCAAGTTATCCAGTCGCCAGCGTCTGGAAGCGTATCTTCGAGCCGATACCGCCTTGAACATGATCAGGCGCGATGTCGTCTCCATCATTCGCTCGGACGACCTGTTCTGGACCCGTTTTCTGCTTCTTGACAAAGTGGTTGACACTCCCGCCGGGCGTATGGACCGGGATGAAATTCTGATCTTCAACAATCGCCTCAAACCTGTTCGACGAACGGAGTACAACGGGGAAGGCATGGAATATGAAACCCAGTATCGAATCCAGGAGGATGAACTGGCTCCCAATCTCTGGTGTCGTCGCGATCCCCTGCCCGATGAATACCCGCTCGGGGGCGGGGTCGCCACGCCGGTGACGGACGGCATGCTGGGTTTGAAGATTGAGGCGTACGATGGTTATCAGTGGTTTGATCAATGGGATTCCGATCTTGAAGGCCTTCCCCTGGCGGTTCGGATTACGGTGACCACCAGCGGAGATTACGGCTACGAAGACATTTATGATGCCCCGCAAGCGACGCTCCGAACCATTGTTTCCCTCGATCGCATTCTTCTGCCCAAGGAAAACCTCATGGCTCTGCTGGAAATTGAAGAGGCTGAGGAAGCCGGACTGGAAGGCGATGATCCTGACGGTCCACCCTCTCTGGATGATCTGGGAATTCCCGGATTGCGTCCCGGCGGAAGTATTGACATGCGAGGATTTCTCCCCGGAGGTTCGGAACGGATTATCTTCGGGGATGAAAGGCTTATCGTCGTGCCCGGGGAAGATAGAAGGATCTTGAAGGAAGGAGCACGTATCCGTCAGGATACGCCTCAGGGCGACAGAACCCAACCAAATATCATCTGGCCTGGCACAAGTACCGGCAGTTCCGGCAACTCGAATCCACGTTCCGGTAACGGGGGCAACAACCCATGAGCAACCCCCGTCCCAATCGACATCAACGGGGTTCGGTCGTGGTGATCGCATTGTGGTCCATCGCGATCGCCGCTCTGGTCACCAGCGCCATTCAACTCACGGCATTCCGACAGTCCGTCTATGGGCGGGAGTCGCTCGAGCGCGTCCAGGCGCGATGGGCGGCCCGGGCCGGCGTCGAGGATTCGATCGCCGTGCTCGCGGATCACACCTACGACCCGATTCCGGACGACGCTTTCGCCATGATCCTCGATCTGGAAAACGTCGCGCATGGCGAAGTGAATGGCGCGACATATGAGATTCTTCATCACTCGGATGGCAAGGATTTTCGAGGCCCCATGGATGAACATTCCAAGGTCAACATCAATCTCGCCAGAAACCGGATCCTCGCGCTCAATTCCTTCCGGGACATGTCCATCGACATACCCGATTCAATCTCGGACTGGATCGACGAGGATGATGATCCCTCGATACTCGGGGCGGAACGGGACTATTACCTGAGCCTTCCTTCACCGTATGAACCCCGCAACGGATTGATGCACAATATCGCCGAACTGGAACTCGTGGCCGGTATCTGGCCGGAGTATCTCCGCGGCGAGGATTTCAACCTGAACAACCGTCTCGATCCGGAGGAAAACGACGGCTCACAGTCACTGCCCGACGATGAGCCGGACAATCGGCTTGACGGAGGCTGGGCATCACGACTGACCACGTATTCCCTCGATTACGGCGCAACCGCCTCCGGACTGCCTCGACTCTATTTGCGTATTTCAGACACGGAAGAACTCATCGAGCGGCTGGGGATCACCCAGCAACAGGCGGATTTGTTGAAGCAACTCGGCGGAGATCAGTCAAAGGATCTTCTCCAGCTTTATACCAATTCTCTCATCAATCTTGCCACCGGCGGCGAAGAGAGTGGATCGATGCAACAGGATCTGAGTCCCGAGCAGGTTGATGCCGTGCTTGATGAGGTCTCGATTACGCCGCCCTACGAACGAATTCCCGGCAGAACCAACATCAACACCGTTTCCGCCGAGTTTCTCCGTGATCTGCTTCCGGATAACGAAGACATTGCCGATGAGATTATTTACATGCGCAACAGCCGTCCGCAGGGCATCACGGGACTCAGCGAATTACAGGACCTTCCGGAGATGACGGATGACATAATGGAGAAGCTTGCCGGTCTTCTCACCACGACCAGCAACGTGTATTCGATCACCTCGCGCGGGCGATCCAAGGCTACGGGCATCGAAATTGAAATGATCGTCGTTGTCGATCGTTCCACTCTACCGGCAAGAATCATCGAGTATCGAGAGCAGTGAGAAAGAACGGCACCAACCAAACAGATCCGAATACGCTGGCCATCCTGCATCGCGCCGGCGATACCTGGCGTATTCTGATCGCGAAGTCTGAAGGCATCAAGCCCGCCATTCTTGACACCCGTGATGTTGCCGCTCACGAAACCGAGGGGCTCGACGACTGGTTTGACGAACATCATGTGGGGCAGGCACTGGTGGTGCTTCCCGCATCGTCGGTCGTCTGTCGCACGTGTACGCTTCCCGATACTGATTCCGAACAGTTAGCCCTGGCGCTGGAGCTTCAAGCCGAGGCGCAGATCGCCTCTCTCGCTCCTGCGCATCGACAGGCTGCGGCCATTCTGCATGCGGCCCCTGACGAAACGACGCGATGCGGCATCATGATCGCCTGGCCGGAATCGGTTTCCATAGAACTTCCCGCCACGTCACGACCAATCCGAATGACGTCGGATGTCGTGGCCCTGGCCTCATTGCTCGACGGTGAGCGACCCGCAAGCCCGCTCGTCTGGCTCGATCGCAACGATGGATCGCTCGCAATCGCCTTCAGTCATGCCAACGGTGCCGTCTTCCGCTGCACATGCGAGGACGGTGAATCCAACGAAAGCTGGCAACGCAATGTTGGAAGGGCAATTGCGGAAACGGGAATGACCGTCGGTCACTCCCAAGGATTCATCGATACTGTCGTTCAATCAACGAAGCAGCAGATTGCTTCCCTCAACGGGATCACGACCGCCCTGTTCATTCCGGAAGAAATCATCAGCAGCACAAGAGCCCGCATCGACGGCACGAAGAACGATGCGCAATGGTGGTCGAAGTATGGCGTGGCGGTCGGCGCATTCCTGGCAAGATTCGATCAACTGAAACCGCTCACCGAAATCGAGTCGTCACCTCCGGTGGTCAAGCCTTCCCCGATCCGAATCTTCCTGGATGCCATCTCTCAGCCCAAGATTGCCCTGTATTGCGTCATGCTCTGCCTGGCGACGCTCATGTTCGGCCCCCTGCTTATCCACGGTCTTCGCCTGGGTATCCTGAGCCTGCGCTACCAGGATATTCATACCCAACTCAGGACGGTTGATCAGTATAAGAATCAGCAGGAGATGTACCGCGAGCTTGACAAAAAAGCATGGCCCATGATCAAGCTTCTCTCAGACCTGGCCTCCAACACCCCCGAAGGCATCGAGCTGGATTCCATTCGAATTAATTTCAATGAGAGCATCAACGTTTCCGGTCATGCGAACTCTCATGGGGGTCTCGCAGCCACCGAAATCATCGCCCAGATGCAGAAAGACCTCGACGACACCGCCATCTTCAGTAATACCACCCTGGGTTGGAAAGAGCCCAACAACTTCGGTCAGTACGAATTTTCTCTCTCGACAAAAATAACCAGACCCTACCGTCAGGCGAAGTACGATCAGGAACATGATTTCGCCCTTCAGACTCTTCAGATGCGGATTGACGGCGTCGCGCCGGAAATCGCGCAAAAGAACGCCGGGAATTCCGGGACCGTAACCCCGCCCGTCGCGGAGACCCATATTGTGACTCCAGGCGAAAGTCGCTCCATATCGTCTCCGGTCCTGGCAGGGGAGCCCGAAATGGAATCGCCCACGGGAGCCTCTCGAGCCAGAAGAACGCAGAGCGGAGGCCGGGATCCTGCCGGTAACCTCAGCAGTCGCCTCACCGATCGCGGCCCGTCCGGCGCCCTGCCACCCTCCGTGGACATACCGGAGCCGCTGACGGAAGGTCAGATCGAAGCGATGTCACTTGGAGAAGCACAGGCGGCGTTGGGGAAAGTCGCGGAAGCCCGTCGTCACGGTCGCATCGATAAAGAGACAGAGTTACGGCTCAAGAAAGAATTTACGCTTCTCATCAAAGCCATCGGAGTGAAGAAAAGGAACAAGTCGTGAACACCCTGGAGAAGGCCATCCAACAGCTCCATCAGAAGCCTCGGGCCATGCAATGGACAGTCTATGGCTTGTTGGCGATGCTCCTGTTCCTGATCTGGGATCAAGTGGCGTGGCCCCTGACCAACGACTGGAAACAACGGGCCGATGCCATTCAGAATGATGTCCAACAGGTCAAGGCGAGTCAGGAGCTTCTCGAACAATTCCAATCGCTGCATTCTCAGATTACCGCGATTGGGGCCGTCAAACTTCCCGGCGACAAGGCGCGACGGATCAGTGCCGTCCAGAATATCGTCAACGAGATTCTCGGGAAGTACTCCGTGTCCGAACAAAGCTTCGGCATCTCGGATGGCCGAGTCAAAAGGGGAACGCTTTCAAACATAAGCGGGATCCGCAAGCTGGGCGCCATCAAGGGGGAACTGCAGTTCACGGCAACCCCCGATGTCGCGACCGCCATCATCGCCGAACTTGAATCCGACGAGAATATTGAATTTATCAGCGTGGTCAGGCTCAACAAGGTTCCGGGTCGAAAGATCAAAGTCAGGCTCACCCTGGAAGCCTGGGTGATTGCATCCAGCGCATGAGTTATTTCGCATGAATACATCTTTTTTCAAACCCAATGGTCCATTGCTCTGGAGTTCGACTTCGATCATCCTGATGGTGCTGGTTCTCTCGTATACGCTGCCGTCGCTTCTCGTCGCCATATTCGGTTTCGGCCCGGGCAATCCGGAAATCGCGACCATGCTCAGTTCTCTGATAAGCGAGCATGAAGAGATGATGACCACCTATCAGGCGCGTTTCAACGGGCGGTCTGTCTTCTTCACCCCTCCCCCCACGCCAAAGCCGAGACCGAAGCAGATTCAAAGACCCGCGGATCCAAGACCGGAAATCGCGGCCGCCAAACCCACGTCCACGGAAGAACGGATCAGTGACACCTACACCGGCCCCAGCATCATGGGCATCTTCGGGGAGGAAGTCTGGTTTGTCGGTTCGGGTTTCCAGAAGGAAATACTCCGGATCTCGGTCGGCGAGGAAAAGGACGGCCTCAAGATCCTGGCCGCCGATCCTCCGTGGTCCGTCACCGTTCAGTACAACCGGGGTGAATACGAAGTTAGTCTCTTCGAGATAATAGATCTGGGTTTCGACAAGCCTGCCGCGGCAGTCCCCCCACCCCCAGGCGCGACGGTGCGGATGACGAATCCCGACGACGACCGGGGAGATCAAACGAAACCGACTTCCGATAAGACGCAGATATCCAATGACACTTCCGGAGATTCCGTATCCAAGTCTCACTCCCCAGATGCCGAAAAGAGTGATGCGAAAGATAAGACCGGTAACGAATCTCCGTCTCGTCGTGAGAAGGAAAATCGTCAACCCCCGGCCCCCCCGGCCCCCCCGGAATCTCCGGAATCCCCGGAATCCCTGGAAACCCCGGAAACTTCGGCAGATTAGACCTCTGACGGAATCCCATCGTCTGACCAAAAACTCGCGACCGATAACGGGTCGCACATGATGCATTAGGAAAGAAACGGAACGGGAAAAAGAACCGGAAGGCAACCTCAGTGAATTCTTATTTACGAAACATAACGAGCCGGTGGATTCCCCTCGGTCTGATCCCATGCCTGTTGTTCGCAAGCCTGCTCCTGGCCCAGGAAGGCCGTCCCACCCCCGCCCGCCCGGCCAGCCAGGCCCCGGTCGGAAATCCTCAGGACGCTCAGCGACAGACGTCTCCCCCGGGACCTCTTGGGGGCGTGGGACGACGCGATATTGACGATCGAAAAATCACCTTCGGATTCAAGGATGTCGCCATCACCGACATGATCGAATGGATCGCCGACCTGACCGGCAAGGTGGTCATTCCCGTCCGCCCGCAAACCCTGCAGGCGACCAAGATAACCCTGATCAAGGACGAGTTCATAAGCAAGAATGAAGCCCTTGACCTGCTCTTCACCGCGTTTCGTCTCAATGGCGTGGGCGTCATCGAGACCGAGGATGTCATCATCATCAGTTCGCTGGACGAAATCGGCCAGAACCCCGATCTGCCGGTGATTCCGGCAAAGGTAAGCATCAAGGATCGATTGGATCGCGGCACGGTGGTCATCAAGATCTTCCCGGTGGTGAATCGCAACGCGGAAGGCATCTTCACCCAGATCGAGGAAACCAAACCCAGTTACGTCTCCATATCACTTGATGTGGATTCCAACCAGCTCGTGGTGATGGGCGACATCGGTTACTGCCAACAGGTACAGCACATCATCGATGAGCTTGACAAAAAATGGGTCATCGGCGAGACGCGAACCTTCAGGCTCGCCCATGCCGATGCCCAGGAAATTGCCGACAACATCCTCGAACTCTTTGAAACCTCCACATCCTCACAAGTCCGCCCGCAATCACGAGCGACACGAGGCGGAGCGCGACAACAACCACGAGGCCGGCAATCGAGCCCGACGACCATATCCCCCTCTTCGGCCGGCCCGGTCGTCGAGATGCAGGTAACGGTCAACATCCAACAGAACACCGTCACCATTCGCGCGGAGCATTCGGTGATCGAAGACATTCAGAAGCTCATTCAGGAGGAATGGGATCTGCCTCGACCGGAAACGACCACCAAGGTGTACGCGTTGAAATACTCCGACCCGATCAAGATCAGGGATACGCTGCAGCAACTCCTGGGGACATCAGGCGGCGGGTCGCAAGGCCGATCTGCCACGGGTCGTCCTACCGCCGGAGGCGCGGTGGGCGGCGGCGCAGCGACGAATCTCGGCAACATTTATCGAATCGAAGCCTTTCCGGATCAAAACAGCATCATCGTCCTCGGGAAGAGCCCGGAGTCTTTCGATTTCCTTGACGATATGATCGCGAAACTCGACCAGCCGTCCGATATCGGGCTGCCGCTCATCATCGAACTGAACCACGCCGACGCCGTGGAATTGTCTGAGGAACTCAATGCCCTTCTCCAGGAAGCCGGAGCCGGCGTGGGGCTCGAAGTCGAAGGCCGCGGCCTTTCCGGTCAGGGACTTTCGGACTCAGGGGGGGGCGGAGCCGGAGGAACCGGAGGCGCGGTCGGTCGGGAAGCCCAAGGCGCCCGCGACCTGCAATTTCCCTGGCAGCGCGGTCGGCAGGACGAGCAGCAGTCTCCCGAGTCTCCCATGATCGGCAAGATTCGCATCATGCCGATCGTTCGTCAGAACGCCCTGGCGATCCTGTGCCCGATTTCGCAGCGTGAGGCGATCAAGCAGTTGATTGCCACCTTCGACCGTCCGGGTCGTCAGGTGATGATCTCCGCCATCATCGCGGAAGTTGAACTCACCGATGATTTTGCCCTGGGGCTGAGGGTCAGCTCCGCCGCCCTGTCGCTGACCAATATCGACAACGCATTAAGTGCCGGCATTAATGTCACGGGGCAGAATAACGATTTCCTCAGCAATCTCTTCAATACATCCACTCTGGACTTCAATCTCAGTGCCAACGCCGTCATCCAGGCTCTCTCACAACTCACGAAAGTGCGTATTCTTCAGGAGCCGGTGGTCTATACCTCAGACAATCAGGAAGCGTACTTTTTTGACGGCCAGGATGTCCCCTTCATCAACAATTCCAACACGACGGATACCGGCGGAATCACGCAATCATTTGAATACAAACAGGTCGGGGTCGTGTTGAACGTCCGCCCGCGTATCACGGCTCAGAACGATGTGAACATGGAGATTTATCTCGAACTGTCCAGTATCGTCCCCGGCGTGACGCTTTTCGGTGGCGCTATCATCGACCGACGCTCCACCACGACGGAAATCACGGTCAAGAGCGGTCAGACGATCATCATCAGCGGAATCCTTCGAGAATCCGAATCGACGATCACCAGAAAGGTCCCCTTCCTGGGTGATATTCCCATCATCGGTGAACTGTTCAAGTCGAAGGAGAAGCGAATGGTGACATCAGAACTCGTGGCATTTATCACCCCGGTGGTGATTGAGAATCCGTCCCTTCAGGAAGTTCTCAGTGACGAAAACCGTCGGCTGCTTGAGGAATTGTCCCGACCAATCGATGAGCAAACTGACCGCACCGAAGATATCCGGAAGAGAATCATTGATCCCCCGATCATTCCCCGGATCATAGACCCGACCGGATCTGGGGTGCTTCCGAAAGCACGCGATATTCGCGACGATACCGGGAGAAAAAAACGTCAAAGTGGGCGTGGCCATTGACAGTTCTCGTCTCATGAGCGAATGTAGTTGCGCGTGTTGAACTGCCTCAATAACACGAAAGCAGGAGGCGTTGCACTTGTCGTCTGTGCATTGCCGATGCTCAGTTCCTGTGTGACCGAAGAAACGATCCGGCCCACGCGGCCCCGGAACCCGGTCGCGGCCACCGGCTCGACGCAAACCCCTCCCCCGTTTCCTGAACTCAATCTCAGTCCCGATACTAGAACCCTGACTGTTGGAGTCCGCGCCGCGGTCGGCTTGCTCGGTTCTGTGCCGTATGACAACTTCGCCCTGCCGATCGTCAGTCCGGACGGCCGGTTCATCGCGACGGAGGCGGGCATCGCCCCGACCTGGCCCACTATTCTGGCTCAATCCGGGGGAGGAGGGGGGGTTCCTGAGGCCACGCGTCTGGAAATTCATACCCTTGATCTGCGGATCGGCATTCCGGATAACGAGCGCCAACCAGCGCATCTCAAAACAATCGTCAACGAGCCGGTACTGCTCGGGCGATCGTGCGACCGGGAGGGTTTTCTCGTTGAGTCGCCGCGTGAAGATGGCTCGCGCTGGATCGGCAAGGCATCATGGGAAACCGGGCGCATCACCTGGCTCGTTCGCGATGCGCAAATCAACGCCTTTGCCGCCCTCGGCCCGGATGGTCGTCTGGCTTGGTCGAGACGGGCGCGGGACCAGGCACATTATGAACTGATCGTGCGGCAGGGCGATCGGGAATGGTCTTACGCCACCCCGGAGCAGAGTTGGCTGCTGCCTACCTGGAGTGGCCGGGGCGACGGGCTGTTTGTTCTCCTGCTCCGGGACGGCAATCTCGAACTCATTTTCGCCACCGCTTCAAACAAGTCGGCCTTCCGGCAATCCATTCGCACCACGCCGCTTGCCAGCAAGTCAACCTTGCGAACGGCGTATCAGACCATGTCCGGACAGATCGGCATCATCGGACTTCCCCGCCCCACGCTCGATCAGGTCACGTTCACCCATCCCCGACATTTGCGGGCCTCGGTATGGCGGCCCCTGGCCCTGGGCGGCTCCTCACCGGCAATTCTCTACAAAGATTCGTTCGCGGTGGTCGTCAATGACAGTGACATCGCCTTTGTCTCGACGCCGGAGAACCTCATGCGTCAGAGCCTGGTGGACCCCAAGATCCACGCGAATGTTCTCGCGGGCACGCTGATTCCGCGCCCGATCGACTCCCCGTACTGGCATTACGTGCTTTTGTCACCCCAGGAAGGCCGGATCGGCCTGTCGGTGACGAAATTGCTGCCGCCGGAGCGTTGAGAGCAAACTCACCTGAAAATACGCCTCCTCGACTCGATTAGGCCGCTTGATTGGGCCACTGGCAACCCGCGCTCCCCGAATCGGTCCAGATCGTATATCCTGCCCGCCACTTGCCCATGGTCCCAACCCTATCTGTGAGGCCCCTATGAACGATCAGAATCAAGGTGATGGAAATTCGGAATTCGATCCCGGCGGGCCTGTCAACATGAAACATCCCCAAGGGCTCTGGGTGCTGTTCATTACCGAGATGTGGGAGCGGTTCAGCTATTACGGCATGCGGGCCTTGCTCGTGCTGTATCTCATCCAGTCCACGCAGGAGGCGCTGGCCGACGGCCAGGCCAATACCAACCCGGGCTTCGGCTGGTCGGAGGAATCGGCTTACACCCTCTACGGCTTATACACCTGGGCGGTTTATCTCACGCCAATCTTCGGCGGGTTGATTGCCGACAAGTTTCTCGGCACGCACCGATCCATGATTGTCGGGGGGTGGATCATCGCTGCAGGACACATCACCCTGGCCATGACGGAATTTTTCGGCTACACAGTTGGCGAAGCCGTGACCATGCAGTCCGGACCCGGGTCGCTGATATGCTTCATCGCGGGATTGATACTGATTATCATCGGTACGGGGTTCTTCAAACCCTGCGTAAGCGTAATGGTGGGCCAGCTCTATGAGGAGAACGACCCGCGTCGCGACTCTGGCTTTACGATCTTCTACATGGGCATCAACCTCGGTGCGTTCTTCTCGCCCCTCGTGGCGGGTACCCTTGGCGAAAAGGTCGGCTGGCACTGGGGCTTCGGTTCCGCGGCAGTCGGCATGATTGCGGGGCTCTTCTTCTACCAGAAGTTCCGTCCCAAGTACCTTCAGGGGATCGGCCTGGCCCCGAAAGAGCAAGAGAAATGGAACATCGCCCACGGCAAACCGGCACACGATACGGCAGACGGGAAGCCGGAGAAAATCTTCCCACTCAACACCGTCGAGTGGCAACGTATCGCAGTCATTTTGATCCTCGCCTTCATTGGCAACATCGCCTTCTGGACTGCCTTCGAGCAAGCGGGCAGTTCAATGAACGTCTTCGCGGCTCAGGATACGGATCGCACCGTCTGGGGCATGCTGAGTGGGGAGGGTTTCCCCGCGACGTGGTATCAGTCTGTGAATCCGCTGGCGATTATCATCTTTGCGCCGGTCTTCGCGTGGATCTGGGTCTTCCTCAGCCGCAAGAAACTCAACCCTTCCACCCCCATGAAATTCGCATTGGGCCTGTGGCTGCTGGGGCTGGCGTTTATCGCGATGGTCCTGGGCGGCATGCAGACGAAGGACGGTGGACTCGCCGGTCCGCACTGGCTGCTCATCACTTACATCATCTACACTTGGGGTGAACTGTGCCTCTCCCCGGTGGGACTGTCGATGGTGACGAAGCTGGCGCCGAGGCGTTTGCAATCCTTCATGATGGGCATGTGGTTCTTCTCCTTCTCGCTGGCGAACCTTTGCGCCGGGCTGGTGGCCCGATTTTCCGTCAAGCTTGCCGACGGTGAATGGACCTTCATCATTGAAGGAATGGGCGGCTTCTACCTCGCGCTTGTCATCGTGCCGCTGTGCGTCGGAGTGTTCATCATGCTCATCTCGCCGATCCTGAAACGGATGATGCACGGCATTCACTAAAGCGATTTGTCTCAGCGTATCGCGGGTGCCGTGGTCAGTAGTACAGCGCAGGCCACGTGGCCTGCGGCTTCACGTTCGACCACGGCATCTATGAGCAAGCTGTTGTCAAAGGGCGGGCGATCGTCAACTCTGCTTGACGAACGTCCCCCGCTCCCGGTCCTTGACCACCCCCGGGAACTTCAGCACCTGGTTGTGCATCGCCACGTACACCCCCGGCTCAACCAGTTGCACGGCCAGCAGGGCTTCGGTGAGGTTCTGGGTGGCATCCGTGTTCCTGAGGGCATAGGGCCGCATGGCTCCAGTCAATACCACCGGAACCTGCGGCTCGGTTATCAGTTCAACGATACGGTTGCCGGTATTCGTCAGCCGGTCCGTGCCGTGGACGATCACCACGCCGTCGTGGTCCTCGGCCATCGCCTTGGCGGTGCGGGCAATGAGCGTGTGATCCGCATCGTCCATCTCGAGACTGTCCTTGTTCATCAGCGGCACCCGCTCAATCTCGACGCCGTGGACGACAAGCGATGCGAGCATCACATCCAGGACACTGAGCTGGTTTGACAGGACGCCGGACAGCTCGTCATACGTCTTCTCGATGGTTCCGCCGGTGGAGATGATCGCAATGCGTTTGGCGGTCATGGGGAGATGATACAGGAATACGGGCTGATCCATCCCCCCTCCCTCCGAGGGAGGGGGCCAGCAGCCCGTTGAAGAACGTTGTGTTTTATGCGGCGAGGCTCAGGGGCGGTGGGTTCAGGGCGTGACCGAGACGGGCGAACCCGAGGAGCTTGTCCGGCGTGCATCGCTTGATTGACGCGGCGGCTTGCCCGGTATGCCCGACGGTGCATCCGGACGTAGGGCAAATGGGTAATGTAGGATACAGCAATGGCGAACCTAAGATCCGATGAACTCGTGATCACCCCCCCGCGCGATCAGCTCGTGCGCGATGAGCCGATGCGGGTGCCGATCGTGCTGAGGCTGGCGACGCCTTGCCGCGTGCGCTCCGTCTTCGCAAACTTTCGCGGGGCCGAGGAAACCAAGGCCACCTACACGACCCAGACTCCCAACGCAAAGGGCCAGATGACAACACAGGTCCGCACGGCCATCGAACACGTTGACATCGTGAAACGGGAATGGCTCCTCGCGGGCAGCGAGCGCCGCGGATTCTTCGGCAACCTCGCGGACGCATTGGCGACCCTGTTTGGTGGCGGCCGGCACGAGCGGATGACGCCGGGCACCTACCAGTACGAGGTCGAGCTCACGGTCCCGCCCGATGCCCCGACGACCCACAAGGGCGAGCGGTCGCGCGTGTTCTACGAATTGAAGGCGAGGGTTGACATCGCGCTGGGACGCGATCTGCGTGTCCACCATTCTTTTAGCGTGATGCCGCTCTCGCAGGAAACGGTCGAAGCGCAGCCGGTGCGGGTGTGTTACCCCGATGACGAGGGCCGCGGGTTCTGGAGCTCGCTCCTGGAGCCCGATGTTCGTATTGAACTCGCCCTCGATGCCGACCGGGCGCAGCGCGGCGAAACGATCCGCGGGAGCTTCCGCGTGGAGACGCAGAAGCCGCTGGACGTGCGGCAGATCCGAGTGCGGCTCGTCGGGCACGAAAAAAGCGAGGCCCACGGCCACTCGGACGCTCACCACTATAAAGGTGAGCCGATGACGATCGACGCCCCGCGGGTCATCGCCCCGTCATGGTCAACCGAGTTCTCGCTGCCCGCCGAAGTCGAAGGTCCGCCGACGACGAAGGGCAAGCTGTTCTCGATCGACTGGTTCGTGGAGGTCGCGCTGGATGTGCCGTGGGCGAAGGATCCGACGATTCGCGCCCCGATCACGCTCGGGTGAGGAAGGCTTGGAGACTGGGAGACTGGGAGGCTTGTCGAAGACCCGCCGTGGCGGGGAGGCTGGGAGGCTGGGAGTCTGAGGCTCAGGAAAACACTGCCCCTCTACTTATGGGCGAAAGGCGAGGTTTGCGCGCGCAGGGGCGTCACTGACTGCCGTAAGTGCTTGTGGGCGGGGGAGATAATTGCGCTGGATTTTTCTGAGATTGTGGATTTCCGGGCCACGATTGCGCGCGCAAATGCACAATTCTGAAAGAATTCACCACGGAGGCGTAGAGATAAACAAGCTAGGTCCGTCTTCTATCTATTTGTGCGCCTTCTTACTAACTGACGAATGAATACAATAAATAATGCAAGATACCAATAGGAAACCGTGGCATCCGTTTTCTGACGAGTGCCCATATAGAAACATTTCAGAGCAAAGCCTCAAAGCGTGCTCTACACTCATGAAGAAGGTACCTTCACAGGCACTGGAAGCTGAACGAGTCGATCACGCTGACTATACAGAACTGACTGTGGGAGATGATGTATTCAGACGACCAAAAGGTGAGACTCTAATCGATTTCCTCAACTATCACTTACTCTACACATTTGGAAAGGAGTGGACAAACGAGCAATACGCAGTCGCGCTCGATGAGCGGCACGTGGTGATAAGCTGGTGGTTTAGCTTTTGTGAACTACAGAAAGCATCGGCAGGACCGAATCACAGGGAGGGCGATGTGTATGAACTTCAGCCATCCGGTGACGCCAAGGAATTCATGTCCCTTGCTGATACCCTCTACCGACTTCGGCTGGCGAATGCCCTGCGACCGAAGATGGTAGATCGACTACGTCACTATGCCGAGTTTCAAGGCGCCCGATATGAGTGCGCGATCGCCGCTTCCTTTGTGCGCTGCGGTTTCGAGATTGTTTGGCAATCCGGTCCTGTCACCAAATGCGAATTCATCGCCACACATATCCAGACGGGCGAGTCAATCGCCGTCGAAGTCAAAAGCCGTCGCCGACCGGGGACACTCAACGAAGACGGGACGATATCGGATCCATCGTCACTTTCTTTGGACGTAAAACATCTATACGACAGAGCGCTAAAACAATGCCCGCCCGACTTGCCATGTGCGATCTTTATCGACGTAAATCTGCCTCCGCAAGTCGTCGGTGAATTCGGATCCACACCATGGTGGGAAGACATCAAACGCATGTTCAGGGATTATCCGGAGCCGACTGCAGATACCCCCGCCATAGAAACTTGTCTCGTCTTCACGAACTTCAACTGGTACTACGCTGGCAAGAGCAGAGCACAGGCGCACCCATACGATTTCATATTTACCAAATTTGTACGTAATCGTCTAACGGACAACAACACATTCATCGCGATTCTGCGAGCAATCCATACTTACGGACACATTCCGGAATTGGAGCATTAGGATTGGATAGTAATGAGGATTCACCAAACCCACTTCTCATCTCCGCGTCTCCATGGTGAATCCCCTCTTAAACGCAAAAGGCCCGATCCAGGTTTACCTGAATCGGGCCTTTGAAGTCGGCAATGACCTACTTTCCCGCGTTGCAGTATCATCGGAGGCCGAGACTTTACTTCTGAGTTCGGGATGGGATCAGGTGTGTCCCTCGACCTAACGTCACCGACAAAGCCGGGAGCGGCGTTTCCGTCGCCCGCGGCATACGATCGATCCGGCCGCGGGTTTGAGGCCCGCGGCCGGGGATGGTTCATGAAGTGGGGTGTGTGAGTGAGAGAAATCAAATGCGATTGAGCGCGTGACTCGGGAATGATGAGAAAGGCCTGAAGGCCTGGAGGCTGGCAGGCTTGAAGACTCGCTCTTCACTATTGCCTGTTGCCTATTGCCTATCGCAGATCCGCCGAGGCGGAGTGCCTTTTCTTACCCATCGAATCCCGGTCGGCATGACAAAGTCGTCGACCGTTCGTACCGCTTCGCTGAATGCATTTCTGCACTTACACGTGCGGCCGATCAACCCGGTGGTCTTCCGGGGGTCTCTCGTTCCTAGAAGGAACATGCAACACTCATCTCCAGGGGGGCTTCCCGTTTAGATGCTTTCAGCGGTTATCCCTGCCTCACTTAGCTACCCAGCGATGGACCGAGCGGTCCAACTGGCACACCAGGGGTGAGTCCCTCCCAATCCTCTCGTACTAGGGAGAAATCCTGTCAATGTTGCAGCGCCCACAGCAGATAGGGACCGACCTGGCTCGCGCCGGTCTGAACCCAGCTCGCGTACCACTTTAATGGGCGAACAGCCCAACCCTTGGGACCGCCTTCAGCCCCAGGATGTGATGAGCCGACATCGAGGTGCCAAACCGCTCCGCCGCTATGGACGCTCGGGAGCGATAAGCCTGTTATCCCCGGGGTACCTTTTATCCGTTGAGCTACGACCCTTCCACACGGGATCGCAGGATCACTAGAGCCTACTTTCGTAACTGCTCGACTTGTATGTCTCACAGTAAAGCCGGCTTGTACTCTTACATTCGATACATGGTTTCCAACCATGCTGAACCGACCATTGCGCTCCTCCGTTACTTTTTGGGAGGAGACCGCCCCAGTCAAACCGCCCAGCATACACGGTCCTCCGCCCAGCTTCATGGGAATCGGAGTTAGGCCACAAACGAGCACAGGGTGGTATTTCAAGGTTGGCTCCACCCGGACCGAAATCCGAGTTTCAAAGCCTCCCACCTATCCTACGCAGTCCAGGTCCATGACCAGTATAAGCCTGCAGTAAAGGTCCACGGGGTCTTTCCGTCTTGCTGCGGGTAGGCGGCATCTTCACCGCCACTACTATTTCACCGAGTTGGTTGTGGAGACAGTGCTCCAGTCGTTACGCCATTCATGCACGTCGGAACTTACCCGACAAGGAACTTCGCTACCTTAGGACCGTCATAGTTACGGCCGCTGTTTACCGGTGCTTTAGTCGCAAGCTTCGCGTAAGCTAACCTGCTTCCTTAACATTCCGGCACCGAGCAGGCGTCACACTGTATACGTCCTCTTGCGAGTTGGCACAGTGCTGTGTTTTTGATAAACAGTCGCCAGAGCCTTTTCTCTGCGCCCTCTGTTGCCAGTAGGGCCCCCTTATTCCGAGGGTACGGGGTCAATTTGCCTAGTTCCTTCACAACCATTTTCTCGAGCGCCTGAGGCTTTTCGCCACGCCTACCTGTGTCAGTTTTAGTACGGGTCCCATGCTTGTCACCGGACGGTTTTTCAAGGAATCGATCCACCCGACATCGGCCCGAGGGCCTGGACGCTTCACTGTCCCGTCAAACTTCACGATCCGTCACGCCGGATCAACCGCACATGGGAGGGCAGGAATATTAACCTGCTGTCCATCGACTACGCCTTTCGGCCTCGCCTTAGGTCCCGCCTAACCCTGGGCGGATTTACCTTCCCCAGGAAACCTTAGGCTTTCGGCGATGGAGATTCTCACTCCATTTATCGTTACTCAAGCCGACATATTCACTTCCTGACGCTCCAAGGATCCTCGCGGATCCCCTTCAATGCTGACAGGAACGCTCCTCTACCACTCCGACAAGTCGGAGTCCGCAGTTTCGGTTCAAACCTTATTCCCGATCATTATCGGCGCTGGATTCCTCGACCAGTGAGCTGTTACGCACTCTTTAAATGGTGGCTGCTTCTAAGCCAACATCCTGGCTGTCACGGCAATCCAACTACCTTAGAAACTTAGATTTGATTAGGGACCTTAACTGGCGGTCTGGGCTGTTTCCCTTTTGACCGCGGAAATTATCTCCCGCGGACTGACTCCCTCGATAGAGCCCGTTGGTATTCGGAGTTTGATTGGAGTGGGTAGGCTTGTGGCCCCCCAGCCCCATTCAGTCGCTCTACCCCCAACGGGTATCACGAGAGGCTAGCCCTAAAGCTATTTCGAGGAGAACGAGATATCTCCGAGTATGATTAGACTTTTACTCCTCCCCACAGGTCATCGCCCCACTTTTCAACGTAGGTGCGTTCGGTCCTCCAGCGGCTATTACCCCACCTTCAACCTGCCCATGGGTAGATCACTCGGTTTCGCGTCTACTCCCTGCGACTCGGCGCCCGTTTAAGACTCGGTTTCCCTTCGGCTACGCTGGGATACAGCTTAACCTTGCCACAGAGAGTAACTCGTCGGCTCATTATGCAAAAGGCACGCGGTCACCCGGATTCGCCGAAACGAATCAAGGCTCCCACAGCTTGTAAGCATACGGTTTCAGGTACTTTTCACTCCCCTTATCGGGGTTCTTTTCATCGTTCAGTCACCTTACTGGTTCACTATCGGTCGTTGAGTAGTATTTAGCCTTACGGGGTGGACCCCGCATATTCACGCCGAGTTCCACGGGCTCGACGATACTCGTTGAGACTGCTCCGCTTCACGATATTTACAGGTCTCTCACCTTCTTTGGATGAACTTTCCAGAACATTCAATATCGATTCACTTCGCGTCTGTCTCCCCGGGCCGAAGCCCGGTTTGGGCTGTTCCGATTTCGCTCGCCGCTACTGACGGAATCGCGTTTGCTTTCTTTTCCTCTGGGTACTGAGATGTTTCAGTTCTCCAGGTTCGCTCCTGCACCCTATGCATTCAGGTGCAGGTGACCCGTAAAAACGGGCCGGGTTGCCCCATTCGGAAATCCCAAAATCACAGCCTGGTTACCGGCTCCTTTGGGCTTATCGCAGGTTCCCACGTCCTTCATCGCCTCTCAACGCCAAGACATCCACCGTATGCCCTTATCGACTTGGTCATGCCGACCCGAATTCGATGAGTCACAAAAAAACTCCTCCGAATCCCGATCGATCTGCCATGCGGGGCGGCATAAAGCCCCGCCAACCTTCACCCATCGAGCAGGCATGCTCGATGCGATCAGGCAGTCGCTCAGTCGCTTTCGAATTTCTCTCGGTGTATTCACACCATGAAACCAAATCAATCCACCTCCTCCGACGCATTGCGGATTCGATGAACATGACGTGACTCACAGTGTTTCACACACACACTTCATGAATTGTCAAAGAGCCTGCCCGAATCGCCACCCGGCATTCACCAAGCGCACAAAACGAGCAACAGGGCGAAAAGCCGCCCTGCTTAATGCAGCCGCGTAGCATAGCCCTCCCACCCCTAGTGTCAACCTGGGGAGACCCCCTTTTTGGGCTTTTTTCGACCGTCAAGACCGATTCTCGACAGCCAAAGGCTGGAAGACTAGAAGGCATTGATTCTTGGAGGCTTGTCCTATCCCTCTCCCTCTGGGAGAGGCCAGGTGAGGGTCATCGGAAGTCGCTATGTCGTAATTGCTACTCCACTCAGCCTCCCCACCCAGCTAACCCTCGAAAATCCCACAAGCTAATACCCAATAACATATGGAAGCGGCAGTTTCGCTTCGCCTGTGGAGACGGCCATGCCACTGCATGTATCAGGCAAAGTCACGGCCGGCATCACGATGCTCATCATCGCCGCCTTCCTTTTCTTTGCGCGTGACGCCATTCAATCAGCAGTCTTTTTTTACGGGATAAACGGCATCTTCGTGTACTTCCTGACCTGGTCGGCGCTGCGGGTTCTCCCCCTCCTGCTGGCCATCGCCGGGGCGTGGAGTTGTCTCGACGGGGTGACCGACTGACGAATCAATCACGGCCCTTCGATCTTGCTGCCACGCGGGAAAGTAGGTCATTGCCGACTTCACAGGCCCATTTCAGGTAAACCTGGGATGGGCCTTTTGTGTTTAAGAGGGGATTCACCGCGGAGAGGACGGAGTAGAAAAGAGGGAAAATAATCATTAGGCTCGCATGCACCCCTTTTCAATTTGAGATAAGCTATAAGCGTCCTTCGGTGTACTAATTGACCATCTCATAATGCCACGAGTCGAGGATCCAGAATTCGACACTAATATCGAGAGCCTCGTTAAGGCTCTCGTAGGAAATACAGCGGTGGCATTTGTCGGCGCAGGCATTGGTATGCGCGTTGGCTATCCGACTTGGGGAACACTACTTGATGATCTTGAGGAGCTTTCGATCGCAGCCAATGCAAGCGAAGCTTCACTCCTTCGCACTCTTCGTGATTCGGACGCACTCGTTCGTGCCCAAGAATACAAGCGAGTACTAGGTGCGGATTCCTTTCTGGATTGCATTGTGCGCAGATTCGGTCCTGCCACTCCACCGCATGATAAATTTCACGAGCAATTGGTCAGTCTTCCATTTCGTCATGTGTTGACAACTAATGGCCTGAGTCAGAAGTCTGTCGACAGAACCGTTTGACTGAATGGAGGATGTCGTCGGCCGATTTTGTCCACCGGAATGGCTTCGGCGAGTCGTTGTTC
>JADFSH010000183.1 GCA_022560875.1 Planctomycetota bacterium
GGCCTTGCCGGTGACGGTGTCCTCATTCTTGATGTTCCAGCGTCCGGTCTTCTCGGTTTCCCACCGATTGCCGCACTGTCCGCCGGGGAGCCTCAGCTCATCGGTCCCCTGCTCCATCATGAGTTGCTTCCAGTCGGGGTTCTCCTCGCCATCGTACTGGGAGAAATCACTGGCCCGCATGAATCGACCGGAGAGATAGCTGCCATCGTCCTGCTTGTCGAGCTTCACCAGGAAGGGCAGGTTGGTGTACTTCTTGATGTATTCGTGGAAGTAGGGAACCTTCCGATTGACGTGAAACTCCTGGAGAATCACGTGGATGCACGACAGCAGGAACGCCGCGTCCGTTCCGGGCCGGATCGGAACCCACAGGTCCGCGAACTTCGTCATGTCCGAGTAGTTCGGGGCGAGGTTGGTGATCTTCCCGCCGTTGTACTTGAACTCCGAAGCGAAGTGCGCATCGGGGGTCCGCGTCATGGGCAGGTTCGAGCCGATGACCATCCAGTAGGTGCTCTGGTACCAGTCCGCCGCCTCGCCCACGTCCGTCTGGTCGCCCCACATCATGGGCATGATGTGCGGCAGATCGTGATACCACTCATAGAAGCTGAGCATCGTGCCGCCGAGCAGGTTGCAGAAGCGGTGACCGGAGATGAAGCTCACCATGCTCATGGCGGGAATGGGTGAGAACGACGCCAGGTGATCCGGGCCGTATTTCTTGACGGTATAGATGATGGACGCGGCCCAGATTTCGGTGGCCAGGTCCCAAGTCCCCCGCCGCCACCCCGCCTTGCCGCGGGCGTTGCGATAATTCGCCTTGCGCTCGGGATCTTCGACGATGGCCGCCCAGGCCTCGACGGGATCCTTGCCCGAAGCGCGTTCCTTCTCATAGTAGTCGAGCAGCACTCCGCGAATGTAGGGGTACTTGGGGCGTACCGGGCTGTAGGGATACCACGAAGAGGAGATGCCGCGCTGGCAGCCGCGGGGCTCGTAGTTCGGCGTTTCCGAGTTGATCTGCGGCCAGTCGGTCTTCTGGAGTTCCCAGCAGATGAGGCCGTTCTTGACGAACACTTCCCAGGAACACGAACCCGAACAGTTCACACCGTGGCTGGTGCGAACCGATCGATCGTACGACCACCGTTCCCGGTAGAAATCTTCCCAGTCACGCGGCTCGTCGGCCACTCGAAACCAGCGTGAACCAATACCGTTGGAGCTCCCGTTCTTCATTCGTTGGACTCCTTGTCGCTCTGCTCGAGGCCGAATCCGATTCGGAAGGCCTCGATGAATGTCCGGAAGTCACGGGCGGTTCCGTAGACGGCGATGACGGCCTCGCGCCTCCGGTCGAACACGATGTTCACGACCACGTTGCGTCCCATCGGATGCTTCCGCTCCGGCCCATTCGTGACGGTGTCATCCGCCAATGCCTGAATCGATGCGTAGACAAGATCCGCAGGGTGCGCCTGCCACCAGATCTCGTACTCCCAGTCTTCGATCCTGACGTGCTCCTCCCCACTTTCCAGGGATGGGTCGCCGGGATCGATCTCCCACTGAAGGACGGGCGGCCAGCCTTCATAGCGGTCGCCGGGAATCGACATTTCAGGGGAAGGAAGCGGTTCCGGACCCCCTTCGCCATACCCCATTTCAGGGGCAATGTTGAACCGGCGAAAGTTCGGATCCATCGGATCCGTTTCAAACGGGATTTCCGCGTCGGGGTTGTCGAGAATAGGCAACGACAGCGATACCCCGGTGTGGTTCCCCTTGTTTCGATCGCCCTTGCCGGGCTTCGGCCAGATCACTTTGACATTCCCGATGGCCTCCACTTCGCTCATCCGGCGCCGGATTGCCGCCGCCAACGCTTCGTGCCGAAACGCTTCCTTGATTGGGGGCGCCAGGGATACGGTGACATCCTGTCCGGAAACCTGGACTCCCTGAACGAGACCGATCTCGACAATGTCTCGATGTGAATCAGGATCCTTCATGGACCGCAGGCAGTCCCATGCTGTTTCTTCGATACTCGTCATCGTTACTCGTTCCATGTCTGGTGGCTTTCCTTTTCATGGTTTGAATCGTGATCTCGGCATCCCCATCGAATGGAAGGCGGCGTTGCGACGGCAAGACCGCGAATTTCTCGCCGGCGACGGGCTTGCAGACTGTTCAACTTCCTGAGCATGCGTTCTTCTTTTCACATCTTCAGACTTGTCAGATGTTCGACCGTGATCCAAAAAGAGCGTGTTTGGCGATCACTTTTCAGGGTTTGATTTTGGAAACTATCGTCATTTGGGGAAATAATCAAGAGAAGTAGGTAAAAAAATCTGAATTATTATGGATAAAGTCATCTACTTTTCGTAAATTGTCGAAAATTCGTCTATGATGCCCGAAACCGCCGCCTCGAAGTCACGGCGGCCTTCATCGCCCTGAACGCCCGTTCACCAAATCTTGGAAGCATTCGATTCGCTGATGTATGGAAAGCAAACAGAATGTGCCATTGCCGTGATGAGCCGGCTCGCCGAGGTATACAACGGCGGTAAGACCCATCTCACCACCACCGACATCGCCCGGTCGCGCGGCCTGCAACTTTCGTACGTCAAGAAGATCATTGGCGTTCTCTCACGATCCGATCTCGTGACCGTCGTGCGGGGACCGGGGGGCGGCACCACGATGGCCCGGGATCCGAAGACCATCACGCTCGAAGATGTATTCAATCTTTTCGAATTCTCGAACATCGATGATGTGAGATGTCCATTTCGCACCCACCCCGACAACCTCCAGTCGTCGTGCATACTGCACGAAAAATTGATGCCCGTACGACAGGCGATGATCAACCTCCTGAAGGGAACCACGTTCGAGGTTTTTTGCATTGCGTCCGGATCAAACCGGTCGTCCAGCAAGGTACGAAGAAAGACAAAGACCACGGGCCAGAGAAAATCCTATCGCGCCCCGAGAACCGCGACCTCAAGACCAATGATGTTCCAATGCCCCGCCATGCGTCTCGACACCGGAAGCGACGATGGAGGAAGCCACGGATAAATGAGGAATGAGCAACCAGGCGGTCAGCCCCGCCCGTTTCGCGATCGAAGGAAGCCACGATGACGTCCACCAACATGACCGACCAACGACAGATACTCGATCTGGCTCAGTCCCGTCTGGCGCCCCACTTCGATAGCATGAATCAGCAGTACGAAGCCGCGAAACTTGGCATGTGGCTGTTTCTCGGTACGGAAGTGCTGCTGTTCGGCGGCTTGTTCTGTATCTACGCGGTCTTCCGGGGCAACAACCCGGGACTCTTCACCTGGGGGAGCGGATTTCTGGATGTGAAATTCGGTGCCGCAAACACCGCGGTTCTGATCATCAGCAGCCTGAGTATGGCCCTGGCCGTCTCGTGGGCCCAACTCGGTAAGCATTGGCCGGTGGTCATCTCGCTATCGATAACCTTCCTCTGCGGCGTCGTGTTCATGGCCATCAAATCGGTCGAATACGAACACAAGTTCCATAACAACATGGTCTGGGGTCTGAAGTTCTACGAGATTCCTCCCGGCATGAATGCGGGAACCGGGGCCGGTGCGGCGGCGCTCGTGACGGGTGATTCCGACCTCGGCCTGGCATTATGGAAAAGAACCTGTCGTGCCTGCCACGGCATCTCCGGAGAAGGCGTCATCGGTCAGGGTCGGGACATTCGCTCCAGTGAGTTCATCCAGGATCGCGATGATCTTGAACTCGTGGCGTACATCAATGAAGGTCGTTTGTTGACCGATCCTCTCAACACAACCGGCCTGCTGATGCCCCCCAAGGGCGGCAATCCGATGTTCACCGATCAGGACCTGATGCACATCGTCTCCTACGTTCGCACGTTTCAGATTCCACTCATGAAGGACGAGCCGGACGCCCAGACGCCCGGTGACGAATCGGGGGATGTCGATGAGTCGGGCGAGTTGGTCGCGGAAGAGGTAGCCGTCACTGACGAAGTCGAAACGGATCCCAACACCATCACGCCCCCGCCCCCCCCGCTTGATGAGGGCTTCTACATAACTTTCTCCGGCATACCCAATGCATCGAGAGGACCGGCCGGCTTTCAAATAGCGACGCTGGCGGCACTCCTGGGTGTTGCGCCGCGTCTGGAGACAACAGGCACAGAAACTGTGCATCACAGCATCGACCCCGAGCGGCCGGCCAATGCCCATATCTTCTTCGGCATCTACTTCATGATGACCGGTCTGCACGGGCTGCACGTGTTGGGAGGCATGGGGCTGATCGCGTGGCTCATCTACCGGACGGTCATGGGCCATTTCGGCCGCACGTATTACACCCCCGTCGATCTCGGCGGCCTGTACTGGCACATCGTCGATCTGATCTGGATCTTCCTCTTTCCCATGTTCTATCTCATCAGTTGACATTTCGTCCTTCGGCCCTCACGTATGAGCCAGGCATTCCATGGACGGTTGCATTGCGGCAAATAACTGCCGACGACGATTTCGCCAGTTGGGTTCCAACCGAAACATCCGGGGGAATTCAAACCCCTCGAACCCCTGGCCTGAGCTTCACGAAGGCTCAGGCGGGCCGCCAATCTCCATCACGGCGGATGGGCATCATCAAAAAGTATTCGTTTGTCGCTATTCGGTGATCGGTTGGGCATCCTCCTTAAAGCA
Organism: Planctomycetota bacterium; assembly: GCA_022560875.1. Classification (GTDB taxonomy): domain Bacteria; phylum Planctomycetota; class Phycisphaerae; order Phycisphaerales; family SM1A02; genus JADFSH01. Next base: position 4,638 of record JADFSH010000183.1, read on the forward strand.
AGTGGCACAGGCATCCCGCCTGTGCGGGTATCCATCAATTCCGGTGGCGATTCTGGGGGCGGGGGTGATTCCGGGGGGGATTCCGAGGGGGATTCCGGAGGCGGGGGCGGGGGCGATTCCAAATACGAGCCCGAAGCGCACCCCCCGGTTTCGCCGGGTCCGATGCGTGATCTTGAGTCATCAGGCAAACATGATTCCAGGTGTGTATCCGATGGCACCTCTACAAGTGGCATGGGCATCTTGCCCGTGCGAATAGTCTTATCCGATGACGGTCGCATAACGGACCCGCTCACTTGCGCTCGGGGCTCGTCTTGATTTGTTTCTTCCCCCAGCCTCTCCAGGGCTTCGAGAACCTCCGCCTCAAAGGCGGGGGTGAGCGGCTCCGGGTGATAGCCGAGTGCCCTCGACCCTCCCGGCCCCCCCGAATCCGAATGACGCTTCTCTGTGTTCACCCCGCCATAGCGGAGTAGATCCACGCACGCCTTCCGCATGACCTCGAAAGCGCGAATTTCATCCGCACTCCCCGCCGGCACCTCATCCGTCAGTTCCGCCAGCCGCACCAGGGCATCGCGTTTGAGTTTCCCCAGCAGCATCTCCCGCTGGATCGCGTGAAGCTGCGCTACGCGGCCCAGGGCTTCAAGATTCCGGGGGGTGCAGACATGTTCAGCCAGCTCCAGGATCGACATATCCGATTCGATACAAATCGCTTCGACCGAATGCCGCCCTTCCGCGATCAACTCCAAAAGATGTTCTTCCCCCAAAGGTGGCATAGGCGTCCCGCCTGTGTGAGAGGCCATA
>JADFSH010000040.1 GCA_022560875.1 Planctomycetota bacterium
GCTTATCGCGCAGCGCGTGATAGTCTCGGGCGATCCGCCTCTGCGACTTCTCATCCGCAACCGCACCCCGCGCGCCGGTGCGGATAATCCGTGCTTCGACCTCCGTGATCTGCGCCTCAATCGCGACAAAATGAGCCATCCGCTCGGTATCCTTGCCGAGAAACGCCGCCGCGACTTCCCGGCAGCGTGTTGCTGGATTGCCCGTCCAGTCCCCGCCGAGGTCGTCGATGATCCACGCCATGTACTTCCGCCGATCGGGCTCGGGCAGCGCTCGAGCGATCCGATCAACGCCGGACCACAGATCCTCCACCAGATCGCCGGCCCGGCTTGCGAGGGTCTGGCGCGCTTCGGCGGCCAATTGTGCTGTCTCATCGCCCCGCTGCTCTACCTGAAGGAGCAGGATGCGCAGCCGGTTGAACTCTTTCAGGATCAATCGCTTGTGCGCCCTAGACTTCGCCGACAGCAGCCGCACCTCCCGAGATGCGAGCGCCAGAACCTGCTCATCATCAACGCCGCTCGTCAGCAACCCGGTGAAGAAGCGCGGCACGAGACGCCGATATCGTCCCCCTGAGAGCGACAAGCCCGCCGTCCGTCGTGTTCGTTCGATTTCGAATGCCAGCAGGCAGGTCCGAACCGCCTCGACGCCTTGGGGATATTCCCCCCACAGACGATCTATGAACCGGTCGGTGGCGCGCTCGCCTTCTTCGAGGCACGCCAGGAGCAGTTCGCCGGATTGCGGTTCATCAGGCCGGTAGTCCTTGCGGTACCACTCCGCGAGAAGCGTCTCCTCGTGCTCTCGCACACGGTCCCGCTGATCCTGAAAATGCAGGCGAATCACGCTCTCCAGGTCTTCATCGTGACCTACCTGCCGGCGCAGCCACGGCCAGGCGCGATCGGGATCGGGCAGTGCCGTGAGCACCAGGCCCCCGATCGCCCATTGGGCGACGTCCTGGGCTTCGGGCTCGACGCGATCCGAAACCTCGGCCTCGTCGTCCTTCTCCGCATCGCGTATCTCGTTCGCCAGTCGCCAACGCGTGTTGATCCCCTCCCAATGGACGGGCTGCACATCGCCTTCGCCCAGCACCTCGGCACAGAAAGCGATATACGCATCAAGGTTCGCCGGCTGGCGAAATGAGGTGAACGATTCATGCAACTCCATCGCCAGGCGTTTCGACTTCGCATCCGTCCAATTCAGGCAATCGGAGATTCGCTCCGGATCGACCAGCCCGTGCACAGTCCATTCCAGGAGTTGCCGGCGGCCGATGCGTCCGCAGCCGTCCCTGTCCAGGGCGAAGCCGGCCGCATCGGCGTTCAGGCGCACGATCGCCTGATTGGCGTGGACCACACGGCTGATTCCGTCGTGCAGATCGGCCCAGATTTCGGCCATGTCGCCGGAGCCATGTACCTGCGACGGCTGCGGGTCGCGATGAAACTCACGCCAGGCGAACCAGACGGTTTCCCATCCGCGCCAGCGTTTCTTCTGCTCCTCGATGAACCGGCGCTGATTCGCGCGGAAATACGCCTCCGCTTCGTCAATATCGCCGAGCAGCGGGCCGTCGTCACCGACCGCCTGATCGATCACGATCGTGCTGCCCGGGTCATCGAGGAATGTCTGGTATCTGCCGTACGGATGTTCCAGTGACGCAAGTTCCCGCGTCGCAAGGGCCGCGAGTTCATCGCGCCAGGCGGTGGCATGGAACGGATCCATGCTCGACAGCTCTTCATAGAACCTCGACAGCCGATCCAGCCGAATCGCGCACGCGGCCATGGGGACCAACGCACTGCGGCAGAAGAAGTCGATTGACCGATCGAACTGCGTCCGCGGCTGGTTCGCCTCCCATAGCGAGCGGTATCGCGGCCCGATCAGCCAGGGGTCAAGTTCCCCGGCAAAGGAGGGCAATCCCGTCACCGGCTTGACGTAGTACGCCCACGCGGCGCGGGCCGGCCCCTCGGGCCAGGCGTCGGCGCTTTCCCATCGCGACAACGAAAACGCTTCGAACGGCAGGGGCTGATCGATCCCCTGGGCCATGACCATCGAGGCCGTGGCCAGAGTCGTTGCAGTAACGATGATACTCCCGCAAACAAGGCGCCCCCTGAAGTCCACTCCGACCGCCAAACCTCGCCGCATCTTATGCCGCATTCCTGGTCGCTCCCGCCGTGATTGTATATTCATCGTCATAGCGACAATTGGGCTCAGCGCTTCACTTTCGCATCGTTACCGCTATACCCACTATCATAAGCACGTTTCTGGTCATCGCCACTTCGATGCGATTCGCCCAAAGCGGCAGCCCGAGTGCCTGTCCGAAGCAGTTGCAACTTTCTGGGCCAAAGCCAAGAGCACTGCGAATCAAGAATATCGAGAACACGGACAAAAGCGCTATCGCCACTATCCGAGCAACTCTGGTCGAATGGACTCCCGAAAGCCGCATGAAGCCCGACCGGATTTTCAGAATCAGGGGCTTACAATCGACGCGATTTCCTGAAGACCCGATTTATGATTGGTCCAGCAGGTACCGGCGCAGGAAATCCACCTGTCGGTTCTTTGCTTCCGCCGCGTACTTCCCGAATCCCGCATGCTCATACGGTGCGCCCGTCCGCTCGAACCTGATGAACTCGATCTGCCCGGGATCGTCATAACGATCCCGCAGGGCATCGAAGAATCGTTCCTGCCCGGCGATGCCTACCAATTCGTCATAGATGGAGTGCAACGCCTGAATCGGTATCTCTCGCCATGAATCGAGGTTCCGAATCGGGTCGATCGCGGCGATCTTCTCTGAAAGAACCGGGAAATCAGAGGAATCCGGGGGGTCCGGGGGGATTGTGTCGGACTGGTTTCCCTGGAGATGCTCCCCCCACGAACCGCTTGTCGCCTCGACCGATGCGCAGACAAACGAATGCTCGCGGCAGAGCCGCGCCAGTGTGACCATGCCTCCCGCCGACATGCCTCCGATCCCGACGCGCCCGCTATCGAAACATTCCATTCCGTCCAGCGCGTCAGTTATCTCGTCGATCTCATTCAGCATTTGCAGAACGACATCGAGCGCACGCCCGGGAGCTTGCCATGCTTCATCATACCGCTCCCCATGCCCCGGCAGATCCACAGCGCAGACGCCGATACCAGACCGCAGCCAGCGCAAATACCGGCCGGGATCGAGTTCCTTGTTCACCGTCCTGCCGTGCATCCAGATGACGACCGGCACAGGCAGACCCTGCTCCCAATCCGGATGGACGAGCATTGCCGGAATCTTTGATAGTCCCAGGCGTTTCCACCTTGCCGCAGCATGGAGAGCCGAAGGAAGTTGATCCACCAGGTCAGGCATGGGGAAAGGATAGCACTCACGGGGAGCCGAAGGATTCGATGATGAATCACCCTTCATCTTGCAGTCGTGGTCAGCGTCGCTTCGAACAATCGAACTCGTCGTAGCGGCTGATGAGCACGAAAGCGGTCACCGATTGAGCTTGCGCACGATCCCCGCGATGGGAAGGTAGAATTGCTTTTCACCGGGAATATCAGTGATGACGAGTACACGACCGTTTACGGGGCCCTGATAAGACTTTGGATCTCCCTTGAGCACGAGACGGTACCCATTGCTTCCGGGAGTTGTCAACGGCTCAACGGTCAGGGTCAGACCGGGCATGGACTGACGCTCGATTGTTGCCCTGGTAATCTTGAAGGGTTCACCGGAAGGGCGCGTGATTTCGACGACCTTCTCGAACTTCTTGGCGAGGGGGACGGCACTGACGCGGAACATGGTATCACTGGCGTGAACCTCGCCGAAGACCGACGCCGTGACATGAACGGTGACAGGATGAGAGATATCCTTGCCGGTGTCAGGAAAAAATGTTTTCGTCATGATCTGCAAGGTGCTGTAAAAGCCACCCCAGGGCAGGTTCGCGTGAAGGGTAACGGCAATCGTGTATTGATTTCGCGGGCCATCGGACAGAGCAGCACTTTCGCCTTCATCATCGACGAGTTTGGCGCTGAAATATGAGTTGGGGGCGTTGATGGCTTCAACCGTCAAGTTGGGATAGCGACCGGTAATGGTGACGGTGCGGGTATGCTCTTTTCCCATCTCCACCGCACCAAATCTCAGGTATGTTTGATCGACCGAGACAATGGGAATAATGTCGGCGGAAATGGTGAGGCGTTTCGTGCTCTCATTTGTCGCATTGCTCAGCACCGTGATTGATTTGGTCTGAAAGCCGTTCCCCTTCGGTGAGAATGCCACCTCGATTTCCGATCCCTCCCCGGGCTGATACGACATCTTTTTGAGCGTGGTCGTCGTGCAGCCGCAGCTCGGTCTGATGGCCTCGATGATCAGCACGTCATCTCCGGTGTTGGTGAATGGAAACGAGGTCAACTGCTCATTGACATCCCAGATGGTCCCAAAGCTGTGCGTGCTTTTGGCAAATGTGATTCTCGGGCCAAGCTTCCGGCCTCCTGTCGTCGGAGTTGGTGTTGCTTTGCTGATATCGCTGGAAGCGGGCTGAGGCGTGGATGCCGGATTCGTATTGGTATTCGTTCCCGGCTGGACCGAAGCGGGGTTCGCGGCATTGGCCGGCGGGTTGCTTTCGCTACAGCCGGACAGACCGGAAATCGCGGTTGCCAGAGCGATGCCGGAATAAATAAGCAACCCACAAGCAGTGTCTATGCGTTTCTTCATGGCCGTGGTTCCATAAGAATAAAAAGTGTTTTCCACCTCATGCAGCGCTTTGTGATTGACAGTCTATCGGCTCCCGGTATGTGTGAAAAGAGTCTGATAAGTACATTCAACCTGCAGGTTGGCTTTACGACGGGCGTAGGTCAGACCCCCCATGACCGAGAAATTGGTATCGTGCATCTCAGATTCAACGGCTCTGGGCTCGAATCATTGCCCATGGCGACGAAATTTGGAGGGCAGTATGTCGGAAATTCTGGCGGCGGTGATGCCCGGTGATGGGGGGGCGGTGGAAGTGCAGGCGTTTCCCGAGCCTGATTTGGAGCCGGATTCCGCACTTTTTGCCGTCGAACTGAGCGAAGTTTGCGGCACAGACGTCTATCTCCGCGATTCGCGTCTCGGGGGCGTCCCGTATCCCATTATTCCCGGCCACGTCTCGGTGGGGAGGCTGGAGAAAATCCGGGGCAGGATGTTCGACATCCACGGCGAACCGCTGACCGAGGGTGATCGGGTCACCTTTCTCGACGTTCACAAGACCTGTCACGCCTGCTGGTATTGCCTGGTGGGCAAGGCGTCCACGCGGTGCCCGCAACGCAAGGTCTACGGCATCACCTACGGCGTGGAGGCCGATGGCCTGACCGGGGGTTGGGCGAAAAAAATTTATCTCAAACCGGAGACCCTCTGCATTCGGCTGGATGATGTGGAAAGTGATGCGTTCATGGCTGGAGGGTGTTCGCTGCCCACCGCCCTGCATGCGATCGACCGGGCGGAGATCGCCATCGGCGACACGGTGCTGGTGCTGGGGAGCGGGCCGGTGGGATTGTCCTCGATCATCTTCGCGCGGATGGCGGGAGCGTTGAAAGTCCTCTGCATCGGCGCTCCGGTCAACCGCCTGGAATCAGCTCGACAGGTCGGGGCGGCCGATACACTCGATTTCGAGGTGAACGACATGGCGTCACGTCTGGAATGGGTGCGGCAGCATACTGGCGGGCGAGGAGCGGATATCGTCATCGAAGCGACCGGGGCTCCCGGCGCGGTGACTCAGTCGATGCGCTTCGCGCGGGATGCGGGGCGGGTGGTGGTGGTCGGCCAGTACACGGATCACGGCGAGACATCGTTCAATCCCCATCTCGACCTGAACAAAAAGCACTTGGACGTGCGGGGTTGTTGGGGCTCGGATTTTTCGCACTTTTTCCGTGCCGTGCAGGTGATGGGGGATGCGGAGCGGGCCGCTCCCTGGAAGCATCTCAAACTTCAGCGGTTCGCCTTGTCGCAGACCAACGAAGCATTGGCGGCGGTGGAGTCCGGAAAGATGATCAAGGCCTTGATCGATCCGCAGGCCTGACAGAAATTGGATCACCCCTCCATGTCTCAGATTGTCCTCTACGGGACATGACCCGGAAGGAGCAGAATCCTAAGGTATGAATGGAACATCGTCCTGATGCATCCGTAAGTGACCGGCCTTCTTTCTGCTACGATATCGCGTGAGGATGCACCTGATGTTCACGGTCATTCATAGGGAGATATAAAATGAGTACTGGCCTTATCGCTCTCATCGTGATCCCGATCGTACTGCTCGTCGCCATCTTCTGGATCGTCGGCATCTACAACCGTCTGGTGGCCCTGAGAGGTCGTTACAAGAATGGTTTTTCGCAGATTGAAGTGCAGCTTCAGCGTCGCTATGACCTGATCCCCAACCTGGTGGAGACCGCCAAGGGATACATGTCCCACGAGCGGGAGACCCTGGAAGCGGTCATCGAGGCCCGAAATCAGGCCGCGACGAGTCTCAAGGCCGCCGCTGCTGCCCCCGGCGACGCAGCGGCGATGCAAGGCCTGATGGGGGCTGAAGGAGCGCTGGCTGGAGCCATGGGGCGAATGAACGTGGTTGTTGAGGCTTATCCCGATCTCAAGGCCAACCAGAACATGATGCAGCTCAGTGAGGAATTGACCACCACGGAAAACAAGGTGGCATTTTCGCGGCAGTCCTTCAACGACTCGGTGATGGAGTACAACATCTATCGCAAGACGTTCCCGCCGATTTTCTTTGCCGGATTATTCGGGCACTCTTCGGATGCGACGTTGCTCGAATTCGAGAGCGAGAAGATCGCCGAGGCTCCCAAGGTGTCGTTCAACTGAGCCCATGAATCACTGATGTCGGAAACGGTCAAGCCGGTTAGAGTTGATGCCATGGCGATGAATTTCTTTGAATCCCAGGAACAGGCCCGAAAGAATACCGGGCGGCTGGTGATCCTGTTCGCCCTCGCGGTGATCGGCATCATTGTTGCGGTGTATCTGGTCATCGTCCTGTCTCTTTCCATAGCCGGCCCGGCCCTCAAACTGGATGAGTCTGGACAGCTACGCGGGATCGGTATCTGGAATCCGACGCTGCTGGTTACCGTCGGAGGCTTCACCATCCTTCTCATCGGACTGGGTTGTCTTTTCAAAATGCATCAACTCAGGTCCGGCGGTTCATATATCGCCGAATCACTCGGGGGCCGGCGTCTCCATACCGACACCACCGATGCCCTGGAGCGACGGGTGCTCAATGTGGTCGAGGAAATGGCGATCGCCTCCGGCATACCCGCGCCTCCGGTTTATCTGATGGAAAAGGAAACGGGCATCAACGCCTTTGCCGCGGGCTTCTCGCCACATGACGCGGTGATCGGAGTGACGAGGGGATGCGTGGAGCAACTTTCCCGCGATGAACTGCAAGGGGTCATCGCCCACGAGTTCAGCCACATCCTCAACGGCGACATGAAGCTCAGCATCCGGCTCATCGGCATCCTCAGCGGCATTCTTGTCATCGGCATGATCGGGTATTTCATCCTGCGCAGCGCATTCTACTCCGGGATGTATGGCCGGCGGTCAAGTCGAGATCGCGGCAATCCCATTCCGTTTCTCCTCATCGGCGTGGGCCTGATCGTGGTCGGCTACATCGGCACCTTCTTCGGCAACTGGATCAAGGCCGCAGTCAGTCGCCAGCGGGAATATCTTGCCGATGCCTCCGCGGTGCAGTTCACCCGCAATCCGGATGGCATCGGCGGGGCGTTACAGAAGATCGGCGGGTTTGCCACCGGGTCGAAAATCCAAAGCCCCAACGCCCCGCAGGCGAGCCATATGTTTTTTGGGCAGGCCTTGTCGGGCGGACTCAATTTCATGTTTGCCACGCATCCGCCGCTGAGTGATCGTATCAGCCGCATCGACCCCGGATGGGACGGCAAGTTTGTCAAGACTGAAGCGAAACGATCGACTCCATTGGAGTCCAGCTCATCGACAGATCGTGCAAAGTCCGCTCTCGACAAATTCGGCGCCATCGCGACTCTGCCGGTGGCTGCGGTGGCAATCGAACAAATCGGACAGATTTCGCAAGAGCACCTCGATCATGCCAAACACATCATCGAAACCCTGCCTGAAGGATTGGTGGAGGCGGCCCATGAGACATTTTGCGCCCGGGCGGTCATCTACGGCCTGCTTCTAAACCGTGATGAGCATGCCCGGATAAAACAGCTGACAAGGTTACGCGATCATGGCGAAGCGGGCATTCACCAGGAAACGACAAAGCTGGCCCCGGCGATAGAGAAACTCGCATCGGAGCAGCGCCTGCCCCTCATTGATATGACCATGCCCGCCCTGCGTGAACTGACTCCATCGCAATACCGGTCCTTCCGGGAGAATGTCGAGGAACTGGTCAAGGCGGACAGCAAAATCAGCCTCTTTGAATGGTCGATTCAGCGAATCGTGCTGCATCATCTGGATGAGCAATTTCAACTCGCCAAGCGAGCCAGAGTTCGTTACTACGCGCTGGGGAGGCTCGGGAAGCAATGTGAAATCCTCCTTTCGATGCTCGCTTACGCCGGTCACCAGGACTCAGATTCTGCCCGTCATGCGTTTGACGTGGCGAAAAAGCATCTTGGCCTGGACAGTCTGAGCATGATCTCCGCCGATCAATGTCGGCTGGAGGCTCTTGATAGTGCACTTGATGAACTCGCCGCTGTCTCACCGAAGCTCAAACACCAACTCCTGCTTGCGTGCGCGGCATGTATCGGCGCCGACCAGGAGATCACCTCGGAAGAAGCCGAGTTGTTCCGTGCGTTCGGGGAGAGCCTCGACGTCCCCGTGCCGCCGATCCTGCCCGGCCAGCCGCTGGGCTGACCTCCATGCCCTCCCCCATTTTTCATACTTGTTTTCCGGCTTCCGCCTTGACAGGCTTCGTGAGAATGCCACGCTAAGAGGAAAGTATCGCTGAGGGCCATCATGTTTCTGGACACCCTACGCACGATTTCGGCCAAATGGACAGGCAGCCTGGCAATCAGTGTAGTCCTGTTGGCCGTTCTGACGGGTGGGTTGGCCTGCCGAGGTCAGTCTTCGGGTGAATCAAACGCTACGACCAGGGATGGCAGCGAGCTTTTGCAAAGGGCAAGGGCCATAGTGCTGGAAATAGGCCCGGCGGTCTTGAATCGCAATGCCAATGAGGCAGGATCAGGCGACCCCGGTACGATTCCGCCGGTCGATGCCGAACTTCTGATCGAGGCCCGGGAGCTATTGGAGATATTGCTGGCTGACCCGAGACAACATGCTGAAGAAGCATGGAGACTTGCAGGCATTGTTGCCGTTCAAGAGAATGACCCTGATCTCGCGGCGTATGCTTACCATGCCTTGACGAAGGGCGAGCCTTCCCCGCAGCGCGAAGGCCGGCCGGATGAGCTATTGCCGGCTTTGAGCGATATGCCGATAGCAACCGCACTTGGGTCGATTCCCGGTCAACACGATGCTTTCCTCAATCTATACGATCAGGTGACTGAGGGAGACATCGCCTCAGCCGCGGAACTTGCCGAGCGATACTTATCCGGAAGCGGCGTGCCTCGCAATAAGCGTGCTGCGCTTCACTGGCTGAACATCGCCGCAGATGAGGGACATGCAGAAGCCATGTTCCGGCTTGGAGATTTGCTGGGCAAGGGACCAGACAGACCATCGACGGAATCGATCCGCTGGTACAAGAAGGCGGCTGAGAAAGATCACCCGGAGGCATTGTATCGACTCGGAATGTACGAAGCAAAAAAGAATGAATTCTCATCACGGGCGATAAAGTATTTTCGCAGAGCGGCGGAGAGCGGCCACGCGGAGTCGATGCACCAAATCGGAATACACTATGGAGACGGTACCGGGGTTAGCGAAGACAGGGCCGCATCCACCGAATGGTTTCAGAGAGCCGTGGATGCTGGTTCGGTTGAAGCACTAAACGCTCTTGGAACAGCCTACATTGGCGGAAAAGGCGTTGAGAAGGATGTAAAGAAAGGATTCGATTTGTTCATGAGGGGGGCTGAGTTGGGTAATCCGAACTCGATGTACAATGTTGGAGTATCGTATCGAATGGGTTATGGTGTCGAACGGGATGATGAAAAGGCCATTAGTTGGCTGCTCAAAGCTGCGAATGCCGGGCACGAGAGCGCGAAGAAGGCGTTGTCCAAGCTAGGACATCCTTGGGAGGAACCGAACTAAGGGCCGGGCGTAGGGGGTAACGTGTTGAGGGGTGTGTCGCTCGTTTTGCAATCGTACGCGATCACATTGAAGGGTAAAAGAACATGATGATTCATGAACTCAATTCCGAGAAGAAATTGCTCGCTTTCAATCGTCGCCGGCAACTGATCCGGGGCATCTGGAACTCGGGGGCGTACGTCGGGGCGTCTCTTTTCTTGGTGTGCGTATTTATGCCGACACACGCGGCACTCGCCAGGCCGGAGAATCCGATCACCGTGACCCGGAATGACATGGGGCCGACCTCGTTTCCGATGCCGCTCACGGTGAGCGACCTTCAGGAATATGATGAAGAGCTGCACCTCGCGACGGCGCAATGGCTTGGCATTCTTCGTTTCCATGCGTCTTACCGGTCACGTTATTATCAGGATATCAATCCCCGCCTTCGAGACTATGACCGTTTGACGGCACGATCAATGCCGGCGGATGGCGATATGACGATGAAGGAAACGCTTCCCCTGATTACATCCATGGTTTCCAAGCGGCACGACTTGTTCAATTCCATTGCGGCGTTGGATGGGCAATTCTTTGACAGCATGCGCGATATCCTGAGTGACCAGCAACAAGATCGCCTGGATATGCTTGCGATGCGCCGGGAACGTCAACGCCATCGCGGAGAGGCCATGCTTCAGGGGGATGGAATTGCGGTTGTGGATCTGAGCGATCTGGCCCGGAGACTCCTGCGAGGCGATCTTGCCGAAGAATCTTCGCCAAACGTGGATCTTGCGATCAATGGCTACGAGCGACGATTAACCGGCCTGGAACGCAGGCTTCACGCTTCCACTGAACAACTCTATGTTGAGATGACCCGGCGCTTTATAAGAGCGGGGCATATTGCTACAAACGTGCCTGATGATGTTGAAGCGGCGGCGGAGATCCGGATGGAGGCTCTTGAGGCCTGGCTGGACGTAATCAGGCCAGCGCACAAGATACGATCGCAGATTGAGAGTGCAAATCGACGATTGTTGTCGGACATCGAGGCGGCCGGCGCATCTCGGTTGGCGCGGAGGTTGAGGCACGCATACATCTGCTCGAAATATGCGAACCAGTCGCTGGATACATTGGTGGCATTGAACGAAGGTTGGGAGGAAGCTCTGACTGCGCTGAAACGGCGTGAGAAAGGACAAGTTGATGCCGTCGATGCGCTCGTCCAGCAATGGAGGCGGAGAGGTGATCGAGCCGCCCGCCATCTGATCGATGAGCTCCCGGAGATTTATAATGAAGACAACTTCCAGATCGGTCAGCAGATTGCTTACGATGAGGTTGGACTGGAGCTTGCCGCTGCTCGCGAGGAGTATGAGGTACTACAGCGCAGGCTGGGCGAGATACTGGGCGAAGAGCGTGTCGTGGCTCTCGAGCGGACGAGACAGGCGGGTGCGGCCCGCAGCAGAAGCCGCCGAACATCGTCCCGCGCGTTAGGTCGCCGATCAGGCGGCGAGGTTGTGGGCGAGTTTCACATGACCAAAGATCACCGGCGCCCGATCGATCGAGAACGCGTGAAGCAGATAGCGGCCAGAGGCGGCGTGGACTTTGACGCCGATGAGACTTCCTTCAACCGGCTCTACGATGACTATGCGTTGAGTTTCACCAAAGAGTATGCCCGGCTGAGAGAGCAGATCCAGACCACAAAAATGTCACCCCCAAGCGGGGGCGACTATGAGGCATCAATGACTGATGCCCGAAGACACGTTATACCTGCTCTTGAGGCGATTGACGAGAATCTGTGGAATAGCTTGCGCGAAAGTTTCGAGGGGATGAACCCTTCCTCCTTGAAGGCGGCAAGGCAAGTTCGGCATCGGGCCTTGCTGCGATCGGTGCTGGGGGACAGCGAGTCATACTGGCAATGGGTTTCAAGTGAAAGCAGTATTGATCTGGTGAACATCGCAGGGTCACTTGATCTCCCGACCGCGGCGCGTCTGGCTCTGGACGCGGTTTTGACCAGGTACAATCGGGAGGCATCGGAGATTGCCCAACTGCAATACGAAGCAATGCTTTCTCTCCATTTTGCGAAAAGTGTCGAGCGGCGCAGGAGGCGATCGGGGAGAAACAGCTTGGATCGCACACAGACCTGGTTGAAAATTGAGCAAGCACAGAATCACTTGGCAGCGGAGAATCAAGCCGCAATCGAGTTGAATCGCAATACGCTGATGTCCCTTCGCAAGGTCTTAGCGGATGACGTGTTTGCGAAGGTCCGGGATAGATATCAGCGTGAAGCGTATGCTTCCCTTGTCGCCGATCCCGGCAGTCTGAAGCGGATGATTGATGCCGCGATCAGATTGCCGGACCTTCAGGAATCCGCCCGCCAGACGATATCCAATGATGGGGTGGAATATGTGCGGGAATATGATGCCCTTGCCGATGGAATCATTGCTTTGGTTGCACAGTTACCCGCCGGGCCTTTGAGCAAAAAGAACGACCGCTTTGGCAACGTTTTCCAAGGCGAACTAAGAAGATACATCCTGTATCGGAATGACATCAATGCGACGATGTCTGTTCTTCTTCAGTTCTTACTGAGCGAAGGTCAATTGAATGCGATCGGCTTTGTCCGTCCGGTATCCCATTGATCGTTGAATGGTTCACTTAACTTGTTGTAGAGTCAAACAAGTGTGTGGTAGACGTTTCGGGGCAGGGGGCAACGGTGTTTTGTGCGTCGTGGGGCCGCCGTCGGCACCTTGTGAGGTGTGGGGAGATACCCGGGGCGCAAGGTGGCTTGAGGAAGCGGTCGGGGGTGGTCAGGATCGTCGGCATCTTCCGGCCGGACATGCGTATTCCGTCAAGACTTGTGTATCCTGGACACTCACACAGATTAAGTGACCTATTCAAAGGTCAATAGTCACCCCTACCCACCATGCTCCTCAGCCAGCTCAAAAAACCCTTGCCCCGCATCGCGGAGCTGACCTTGGCGAATGAGATCATCCCAGATTTCTCTTTCATATTCATGCGGCGGGAGAATGGCCCTGATCTGAGAAGCCTTGCCGCCGGTCATGGGTCTCACCGTGATCCTGGATTCATCATCGAGGCGGGTGAGTTTGAGTCGTTTGCGGAACGCGCGCATGGCGTGCTTGGTTTGCTCGGGATCGACCGTACTGGCGGAGTCGCTGGGTTGGGAGGCCGACTCTTCCGGTGCCGTCCGGCCATTTTTCAAGGCATCGATCAGCCGGTTCAGTTCATCCGCATCCCGGGAGCCGATGATTCTCATAACGAATTTTTTGTCGGCCTTGGTCTTCAGGAGAGTTTGATGAACCTCTCCCCACACCGGACCGGCGGATGCGGCTTCACCTTCGCTAAGTCGATGGTGAAGCTCCCCCAGGGCGTCGATCGCCTTCTCATCGCTGCCGGTATCGGCTGGGACATATCCGCCATGCTTTCGTTTTTTTGGCTTCCGGCTTTTTGCCATATGGCTGACGGCTCCTGTGGTATGGAGATGGTAGGGCGGAGGAATCGCTTCGTAGTGGGGAGATTCGGATCAGGGAAGAGTTTAACATATTTCTCTAATCTGCCGTTATACGATCTCCGTATCTGGGCGGCTGGGTAGGGGAATCCGGGAATGACGAATCCCTCACGATCCATTCGAGACCTGATTCTCTGGAGCATAAGCCTTCTGCGGTTCGATACCTCTCCAAGCGGGTGGGATGGGGCCGTTTTTGTCGCGGAGAGATGCGTGAAATGCTTCGATTCGTACTGGCTGGCGCGCTGTCGGTTCTCGCATTGATCATCGTGATTCTTGCGATGAGCTTCGATAAGAATGCGACTTGGGTTGATTTTATGTTCAATCTGGGAACGGAGATCATCGGCATCGCCATGACCGTGGCCATCGTGGACTGGCTTATCGAGCGGAACAAGATGGGCGATGAATCACAGCAGCTCGCATGGAGAATGCTCCATGAAATCGATCAGGCCATCTGGGTGTGGCAGGGGGGACGACAGGAATTTCATCTGGATGAGTTGGCCGCCCTGATCGACCTCGTGGCGGAAGGGGAAGGCCCCATAGAATCCACCCAGGATCTGTTTGTGAACCTCGGTCGGGCGGCATCGGATTCGTTGCGTCTGCATAGCAAGCTTTTCCGTTGTGATAAGCGACTGAAAGAACCGATCAATGCCCTTGCGAGTCTGGGCCAGATGAGGGCTCTGAAGGGGCGGATGCCACGATCCTTCATCCTCGAGAACCTGAAGAAAGCCGTGTATGCCCTTGCCGACATCACCGGCCAGGGCATTCATACCGGCACTTTCGGAGTCGCCAGAACTTTCCAGGACAGTTCAACAGCTGCCCAGCAGGAGCGATATCAGGGCTGGCGATATGGCGGGATCCAGCATCGGCCCGATGTGTCGTCGATCTCGGGACCTGCGAGCCCTGGCCCGTCGTAGACGTAACGCCTGAGCAATCCCATCGTGGCGTCATCGACCGACTGGGGTTTGGATCACGGTGTGACTGTGGTACACTACCCCGATGGCCTCTTGCCAGGCTTATCTCATTTCTGAGCGTAAAAGGAGATCTGCGGATGGCTCTGATCATCGTTGTCACCGGCCCGAACAACGGAGACTATTCTCCCCTGGGAGAGACCCCGATCGTCATTGGCCGGGATGACAAATGCGATCTGCAAATCGTCGATCCCGTCGTGTCCAGAAAGCATCTCCGAGTCGAGTTTGATTCGGTTTCCAACTGTACCCGGGCGATCAATCTCAGCAGCACCAACGGAACCCGGATCAATGATCATGAGGTCGAGACCGGCGCCACGCTGAATGATGGGGATGTGATTCAGATTGGAGACACGCTTTTGCTTTACGTGGTCAAGGATGTGCCCGATATAGAGGAGGCTGTCAACAACTACCGCCGCCGTGGCGTAGGGAAACATTCGACTCTGATTAAGTAGGGAAGCCTCCGGATCATGACGGGATGGGATGGGAAGTCAGCAGCAGGGGAGCTGATCGCGGTAATCCTCTGTATGACCAGCATCGCTTCTGCCCAGGAGCGGGACGCTGCTGATATGCCGACGCCCGAGGAGCCGTATCGCCTTTCCTTTCATTTTGAGAACGACGGGTCATTCGCCAAACCCAATCACAACACCGATCGCCACTACACCAGCGGCGTGAAAATCACTTATTCATATCGACCGGAGTGGGCCGATGATTTCGCCGACTGGCTCAACCTGAAGCCTGATGAAAATGGCGAGATCAAGACCGCGGGCGGGTTCGCCATCGGGCAGAACATCTACACCCCGGATCGGATTGAAAATCCCGCGCTCCGTAGCCCCAATGACCGGCAGTTTGCCGGCTGGCTCTATCTGAGCACGTTTTGGCAGCATGAAGCGAACAATGAACTCGATCATGTGGAAATTAATTTCGGGGTGGTGGGGGAGGCATCGCTGGCGGAAAAGACGCAAAAGTTCATTCATGAGGCGTTCGACGGGGATGACCCGATCGGGTGGGATAATCAGTTCGGTGATTCGTTCGGCATCAACCTCATGGTGCAGCACAAGTGGAAAATCGATCTGCCGATTTTTCGCGATCCGATTCAGTTCGATCTGATTCCGCAGGCTGGCTTCACACTTGGCTCCCTCAATCGTCATGTGAATTTTGGAGCGACGTTTCGGCTGGGAGTCAACCTCCCCCTTGATTACGGCCCGGCGCGGATCGAGGAGCCTGCCGCCGCCACCAACCTGCAGGTGAAGAGCAAACCGGGTTGGTACGTGTTCGCTCGCTTCGGCATGAAGTTTGTCGCCTACAACCGGTTCCTGTCCGGGGTCGAGCCGGAGCCGATTCTGGGAGAAGCCCAGTTCGGGGTGGTTTTCCAGTGGGAAAAAATCAGCTTCGGCTACTCCCAGACTTACATGTCTCAGGAATTCGAGACCCAAGGCGGCAAGGACAGTTTCGGCGCACTCGTGCTGTCTTTCTCACACCGTTTCTAACTGTCTGGCGAATTTCGGTACCCGACAAACGCGGCGAATCAGTGTGTCTCATCCTTGCTATCAATGTTCACGCTTCCCGATGTCGCCATCCCCACGATCGATTCAGGCTGCCCCGGTGCAGCGAGACTTAGCTCCGTGGGTGTCGCCACGCCCGATTGCGTGAGGTGAATCAGCACCATGTTTGAGCAGTGCCGGCACCGGACCGTCGCGAGCGGCTGAACGATGTGGTTGGCGGCTGCGGTTTCGGTGGTCATCGCGGCCAAACGATACACCGTCGCATCCACGGTCCATTTGTTGTGTCCGCACATTGGACAGGGTCTATTTTGGCCCCATTTCTCTCGGATGTGTTGAAACAGCTTGTGTTGTTGATCCTCAGTGAGTCTGATGGGCATGCGCCACCTCCCTTCGCGGATACCGACCTCTCAATGAAATCGGCGGTCACCTGCTATCAGGATAGCGATCATACCTTGGGAAAGCTTGCACATTCCATAATGACAGCATGACGCATGTGAATCATGCGTCATGCAGCATTCTTGCCGACTCGAGCCATGATACCGGAAAGGCAATCTTGCTCCCCTCCGGTGCGTTCGCTATCGCTGCTGAACGGGAATGAAGTGCCGGCCCACGGGCCCGATATAGATCTGCCGCGGCCTTCCGATCCGGAATTCCGGATCGTTGCGCATTTCCTTCCACTGGGCGATCCACCCGGGCAGGCGTCCCATTGCAAACAGCACGGTATACATGTTTACGGGAATGCCGATCGCCTTGTAAATGATGCCGGAGTAGAAATCGACGTTCGGATACAGGTTCCGGGAGATGAAGTACTCATCACTCAGGGCGATCTCCTCAAGCCGCATCGCGATCTCGAGTATTTTGCTCTTCACGCCGAGATTTTCAATCACATCGCTGCATGCCTGCTTGATGATCTTGGCCCGGGGATCGTAATTCTTATACACGCGATGGCCGAAGCCCATGAGTCGAGTGGTGTCACCCTTGGCCTTGGCTTTTTCGACGAATTTCTCCGCGCTGCCATAGCCGGACTCGATGTTTTCGAGCATCTCGATGACCTTCTGGTTCGCCCCGCCGTGCAGTGGTCCCCACAGGGCGCTGATGCCCGCGGAGATGCTGGCGAAAAGATTCGCCTGCGAACTGCCCACGAGCCTGACGGTGCTGGTCGAGCAGTTCTGCTCATGCTCGGCATGAAGGATAAACAGAATGTTCAATGCGTCCGCCACGGTCTCATCCACGACATACTCCTCGCACGGCGTGGAGAACATCATGTGCATGAAATTACTGGTGTAGTCAAGGTCGTTTCGGGGGTAGATGAACGGCTGTCCGATGGAATGCTTGTAGGAGTAGGCCGCGATGGTGGGCAGTTTTGCCAAGAGGCGGATGATCGCCCCTTCGGCTTCGGTGTCGTCGGGATCGGTGTATTCGGGATAGAACGCCGCCAACGCTCCCACCACCGCCGAGCAGATCGCCATCGGATGCGCATCCTTGGGGAATCCTCGATAAAAGCTCTTGATATCCTCATGCAGCATCGTGTGGCGAGTGATCTCGCCGACGAAGGCATCGAGTTCCGGTGAGTCGGGCAGATTGCCGTTGATGATCAGATAGGCCACGTCGAGGAAGCTTGCCTGGGCGGCGATTTCCTCGATGGGAATGCCCCGATACTTGAGGATGCCCTGTTCACCGTTGATATACGTGATCGAACTCTTGCATGCTCCGGTATTGGCGAAGCCGGGGTCATGGCTTACCAGGCCCGTCAGCGCCCGTAGTTTTGAAAAATCGATCGCCTTTTCGCCCTCACTGCCTTCAAAGATGGAAAAATCGTATGAACGGCCATCGAATGAAAGCGTGGCGGTCGAAGCGGTTGCAGAAGCGGGTTTGTCGGGCGGGGAGGCAACGGGAGTTGCGGAGGGGGTCATGCCATATCTCCTTACGGCGGGGATGCGGAACACGGATCCGGCAATTCTCCCTCTCCAGGTTTGATTGCATCGAACGAAGCCGATCCGTACTACAGGTAAATAGTCATGAATTGCGCGTTTTTCGATAAAACCCGATTCACACTTATGACCTCATCTTGCATTCTATGCCGGGAACGGAAGCCCTTCATCTCACCCATGAGGCAAATTCCTGATGCGATCCGGCAGGATTTGATTTGAATCGAAGTCATGTACAAAACGACTTTAGAAGAAGAATAAGGTGAAAGGGCCGGGACGGGCGAAATGTCAGGTATTGGCGATGAGAGGCTGGTCCGTTGTGTTGTGCTTTTTATGCAGCAACGTCTGCCCCAATGGAGTTTGGGCAAGCGTCTGGGCAATCCGCTCGGAAGCGTGTCCATCCCCGTAAGGATTTTCGAGATCAATCAGCGACCTGCGAAAATCCTGACTCACGGCCATGTCAATCGCGGATCGGATCGCTCCGGATTCTGCCGGAACCCGGATCACATTTGAGGCTAACTCGCGTCCTTCCTGTCTCCGACCGATATCGACCGCGGGTAAGGAAAGTGAAGGAGCTTCCATGATGCCGCTGCTGGAATTCCCGATGATCGCGATGGCATGCTTCATCAGACTCCAGTAAAGCAGCGGCTCCAGGTTCACGTACATCTTCGCGTTGGCTTTCGTCTGGCAGAATCGCGTCGCGCGAGTCCGGATTGCCCGCCCTCCGGCATCGGCATTGGGGAAACAGAATGCCAGCGAATCGGGGTAGTCCTCCAGGGCTGCAAAGAGAGCCTCTGCCTCCGCCGCGGGATCGTCCTCAAGGGTCACCGGATGAAACGACACAATCAGGGGAGGGGGATAGAGATCCATGTGGATCTTCTGCTCCAGTTCCTCTTGCGTGAGGAGATCCGCCCGGCGCAGAAAATCAAGCGATGGAGCGCCGACGTGGTGAACACGCCAGGGCTCCTCGCCCATCTGCACGATCCGGCGTGTCGCAGCCTGGGTCGCGGCAAAATGCAGGTGAGACATCGCGGTCAGGGCGTTACGCACGACCTGATCGATCGCACCCTCGCTGCGCTCGCCCCCCTCGATATGCGCGATCGGAATCCGCATGGCCATCGCGGCGGATGCGGGCGCGAGCATTTCATACCGATCCGCGATGAGCAGCAGCAGGTCCGGACGGCTGACCTCGAACCGCTCAGCGAACGACAACATCGCCAGGCCCAGTGTCTTGGCCATGCCGACATCCGTGTCGGAACTCATCAGGCACTCGATACGATCATGAATCTGAAAACCGTCCTTCTCTATCACATCGACGGTGTGGCCGAACTCCGGCGAGAGATGACTGCCCATCACCATCAGACGCATCCGCACCCCCGGAAGTTCCGGCAGCTCCTTGAGCACCCAGTACAGATGCCCGTAATCAGCCCGGGAGGAAGTGACGATGGCAATGGTTCGCATGGCCGGTTGAATCCTGATTTATCTTGCGAGGCGTGAGGAGCGGGGGAGTAGTGGGGGGATCGCCTTCAATATTCTTGCCGAAGGCATACAATTCTGCCATGACCTGCGCTGTCACTGAGTCATATCCGGCCTTCACCAATTCTGCCGAGTTTTACGATGATATCTATCTTGCGCGCGGCAAGGATTATCAGGCCGAAGTCGAATATCTCTGTCGTCTCATCAAGGCCCGAAAGCCATCACTCGGCGATTCCCTGCTCGATGTCGCTTGCGGCACGGGTGAACATCTTCGGCATTTCCTGACTCAGGCGGATATCACCGCATTCGGAATCGACCACTGTGCTGAAATGCTTGCCATCGCGCATCGTAAACTGGATGGAGAGCCAGGTGTAGCCGTGGGGACCGGGGGGACCGGGGGCTCCGGGAGGCGGGGGGTTATCCTCCAGCAGGCCGGCATGACCGATTTCGCTCTGGGCCGCACATTCGATGTCATAACCTGCCTGTTCGCTTCCATTGCCTATCTCGCTGATGTCCAGACCCTGCGTCATGCGATCAGGAACATGGTCCGCCACCTCGCGCCCGGCGGGTTGCTCTTGCTCGAACCGGGCCTCATGCCGCATCAACTGAAAGCCCCGATGCGGGACCAGACGATCTGCACGATTGGCGATGTGGAAATTCGACGAACGACCACGGCACAACCCCGGGACAACACCCTGATCATTCGTTTTGATTTTGACATTCGCACTCATCAGGGAATCAGAGAATTTTCCGAAGAGCATGTCATCCGATTGTTTACGCCCGAGAACTACGAGCAGTCCTTCATCGCGGCAAACCTTACCGTTGAATACGATTCCGAAGGCCCCGGCGGGCGAGGCTTGTTCATCGGCACGCCCGCGTGACACACTTCTCTGCGATCACGAAATCTAAACTCCGCTGAGTCAAACGCCCGAAGCCACGCACCTATTTCACCCCAACACCCCCAGGATATAGGGATCGTGCAGGCTCAACCGGCCGCAATTCTTGCAGACGATGGCGAGCATCTCCATCTTGGGTGAATCGCCGATGCCGTGGCGCTCGACGGAGAAGGTGATCAGGGCGTGCTGGGGGTCGATGCCGAGATTCGTACCCCCGCAACTCGGGCAGGGTTGCAGGGCGTCCTTCTCCTGAAGCGCTTCGATGGGGTCTTTAATAAGCGATTTGCTGGGCATGTGATGCCTCCTTGTTCAGCCGCATTGTACGGTCGAAGCGATTGATGTGTGAAGTCTGGTCCCCAAGGCGAAGACTTTGTGACCTACAGCGTGATTCGGATGGCACACGCTACCGGCTGCGTCAATGTGCCTTACGAACACAGACCCCACGCGGCAAGGAGTGCCAGCAAGTCGGTGACGTTGACGTTGCCGTCGCCGTTGCTGTCCGCGACATGTCCGGGGTTCGGTCCCCATGCACCAAGGAGGAGGAGAAGGTCGGTGACGTTGACCTGTCCGCTGAGATCGAAATCGGACGGGCAAGCGAGCAAATCGCAACCGTCCGGAATGCCGTTGCCGTTGGTGTCCGTCAGCACCGCCGGGACGATCTTGAAGATCTCGCCAGTGTTGTTTTGTTCGACAATATATATCTCGCCCGCGGCATCTTCGCCGAACGAGGCGATGTTGATGATGGCACCCACGACCGGGTCCAGTTCAGCAGTCCGATCGGTGAGTTCGGTCAGGATGACGCCATCGTAGCTCAACGACCAGATCTGACCCGTACAGAAGTCGGCGAAGAAGTAGGTGCCGACCAGCGACGGGATCGCGCAACCGCGATAGACGTACCCGCCGGTGATGGAGCAACGGAACGGCGAACCGCCGTGCGCATACTCGTGAATCGGCTCCGTGAACGTCAGGCTCCCGCAGAAGGCCCCGAAGTTGAAGTTGTGCGCGCCTTCGCGGCAGCGCCAGCCGTAGTTCTCGCCGCCCGGGCTGGAGGCGGGTTGGAAATCAATCTCCTCCCAGAGACCCTGTCCGACGTCGGCGATGTAGAGGTCTCCGGATTCCCGATCGAAACTGGGGCGCCAGGGGTTGCGCAACCCGTAGGACCAGATCTCATCGTCGCCGGTCACGCCCACGAAAGGATTGTCCGGGGGTACGACGAAGTTGCGATTCGCATCGGCGGGAAAATCGTCCCCGTTCACGTCGATCCGCAGCATCTTGCCGAGCAGGTTGTTGGTGATGTCCTGCGAGTTGCCGGTTCCCGCGGTATGGCCCGAATCGTCGTCACCCCCGCCGCCCCCATCGCCGGTGGCGATGTACAGGTAGCCATCATTAGGTCCGAAGCCGATCCAGCCTCCGTTGTGATTGGTCTGGGGTTGATTGATGCTCATGATCGGATGGGCTGACGCCGCATCCGCGACCTCGGGATCGCCGGAGACGACATAGCGCGCGATGACGGTGTCGCCGAAGTTGTCCGTGTAGCTCACGTAGAAGAAGCCGAAGACCGCGTAGTTCGGATGAAAGGCGAGCCCCAGGAGCCCCTGCTCGCTGTTTTGGGTCGTTCCCCCGCCCACAAGCGCATCAATATCAAGGAAGGGCACAGCCAGCACCACCCCGGTCGTCAGATCGAGGATCTTGATCACCCCGCGCTTCTCTACGATGAACAAACGATTGAAGTCCTCCGGCGGGGCGGTGACAAATACCGGCCGGGCGAGACCGCTCGCCACTTGGACGGTGGTCAGGGCTTCAACCAAACCGGAGTTCTGGAGCCGGTCAGGGACGGCAACTTCATCCGCCTTGATCGTCGCATCAGGGCCGATCGATAACGGCGGCGCCATCCGAGCCGACACGATGAACGACATCATGGTGGTGACCGCAATGAGGATCCAGATTCGAGGCATGTGCATCTCTCGTTCCCGTCTCACGACTATACCACCGGGATGGGGGATCGAAAGGTGTTTTGCGGGATTCGCCTCCCAGCATCGAACACAGCTCTTGTTATTGGTCAAATTTCCATTTTCAGGGGCACGCACCCCACGCCGCTAGGAGGGCGAGCAAATCGGTGACGTTGACATTACCGTCGCCATTGATGTCGGCGACGTGGCCGGGGTTTAGTCCTTCCGGGATGGGGCCGCATCCGCCGCTGTGCCCGCCCGCCGTACAACCTGGGATTGATAGCAGTCTTGAAGGTCGAAATAGTCTTTTGCCAGGTCTATCGGAACCTCGGTGCTGAAAAGCCCGCATGAGCATACGTCAACATAGACCCGGCCATCATCCTTCGCTTCGACCGTGATGTGACTCTCAGCGATAACAGCAAACCCGTGGATTCCCCTATGAACACGGACAACGACCGGGCCAGCGATAATGTGCATTTCAATGGCCCGAGAACAAGCTAGGATAAAGTTAGAAATCATCCAATCCCGGATAGGCCATCCCGATACCCCATCAACAACGAGCAGAAGCCCGACACCAATGGCAGCCATCTATTTATCTTTCAACCAACTCAGCTAATCAGGCGTTCCAACAGGATCACGAAACTGCCCAAGCCGATACCGCCGCCGACCGGTTCGCCCTGCTTGCCGCGCACCTCGAGTCGGGCCGCGATATGGCGACCGCTTCGCGCGCATTGCTCAAAATTCCCCGCGAGGCATGGGATGCGGGCGTCGCCCTCTCCGCCGCGCAAGCGATCCTGACCTGGGCCAACGATGTCCCGGCGCGCGACCGCACCGGAGAAGGATACATTACAGTCTCTCAGGCGGGCGTCGAACTTTGTTCCTTCGTCGGATCAACCGACTCGGCGCGCATCCAAAAGGAGCTTCTCGGACTCGGCGTGCCCGTCTTCGTCATCAGGAGCGTTCGCGAACAGATGCGGTTCGACGTGACACAAATCGTCGTCGAAGCGGGGCAAGAGTTCGAGATCATCTTCGTGAACGAGGACATGATTCCGCACAATGTCGTCATCGTCGAGCCCGGCGCGCGCGAAGAGATCGGTCTGATGGCCGACGAGATGGACCCCACGCCTGATCGGCGCGGCCGCACTTATGTGCCCCGCGACCGCCGAATCATCGCCGCGTCCCGGATGATCGAACCGGGAAGGCGCACCTCGCTCAAACTGAAGGCGCCCGAAACGCCCGGCGATTACGAATACGTCTGCACGTATCCGGAGCATTGGCTGGTCATGTTCGGAAAGCTGATCGTGGTCGAGGACCTCGAGCAGTATCTTCAATCCGGACTCACCCCTCCCTGACCAAGGGTTAGGGCGAGATCAAACGCGGCGATTACGTCCAAATCGCCTGGGGCCGGGTTTCGGGGGACCGCC
>JADFSH010000041.1:0-15849 GCA_022560875.1 Planctomycetota bacterium
CTCTTCGGCGCTCATCCCCGCAAATCCACCCTTCACCGACAGGAACACGTAATGCAGGGCCCACCCCGCCACCACGCTGTAATAGGAAAGAATCACGAATGCCGTGGCCACCCCCAGCCACCCCACCCCCAGCCAGGGGCTCTTGGGGCGGGAGAGTTGGCGGAACGCCCCCACGGGGGAATTCTGGGCGGTTCGCCCGATGAAGATCTCCGCCATCATGATGGGCAGCCCGATCAGGACAATGCAGACCAGGTAGATCAGGACGAACAGTCCGCCCCCGTTCTCGCCGGTGATATAGGGGAATTTCCAGATGTTCCCCAGACCGATCGCCGATCCCGCTGCGGCGAGGATGAAACCCATCCGGCTGCCCCAATGCGCCCTTTGCTCTGCCATGACCCACCTCGCATGATTGAGATTTGAACGGGGAGGATCATACACAAAGGTCACTGTACGTGGGATTCACGACCGATAACCTTATCCGTCTCCATCACCCCGTGATGCCGTATAGGATGTCCCTGATCAATGCGAGAATACCGACTGAGACAAGACCTGGAGCGGCAAGTGAGCGGCGGGTATGCCCTGCCTCTGGGTATCGATATCGGCACCCTGAGTGCCCCTGAGCAGGGCTATACGCTTGCCTACACTCCAGGTGAGGACGATGAGCCGGACAGCTATTCCTTTCACGTGGTGGTCTCCCACGAGCGAGTCAAGCCGATTCTTCACCGGGCCTTTGGGCTTCTGCCGGACAAGGTGACCGGCATCGTGGAGGCGGGCTCGCGCGATGCCTACCGGTCGATAGATGTTTTCCTGGGGACGACCGAGATCAGCCTCGAGCATTTTCTGGAATCATGGAAGTGGTACGAGTCATTTCTGTTGGAGGATTGCTATATCGCCGCTGGCGCGAACAGCGAGGAACCCCATGTCGAAGTGTTTCTTGACCAGTGGAAGGGCATCTCCATGCATGTTCCGCTTGACATGCGGGATGAGGTGGAGGCGTTTCTCAATGAGTTCGGATTGGAAGAGGTGATTGAAACCTGGCCCTCGACGGAAGACGATCTTGCCTTCAACAGCGCCCGGGTCATCCCCGTGCTCGACCTTGTCGATGATTTTTCCCCCGACATCGATGAGATGATTCTCGAATTGCGTCATGAGTGGGGGCTTGAACTCAATGTCGATCCCGATACGAACAGTGATGAGGGCGGACGCGAATTGGGACTGACGCTTTGGCATGCCCTGGTGATTGTGGACAAGATCGAGACGATGTCGCAGAATGACACGCATGCCGCCGGTACATCCGATTCAGGGGCGTATGCGTCGATCTGGGCGACTGCCGGTTCATTGATTCACATGCAGCAACTGATAGAGGATGAGCTTGAGCAAAATACCGAATGGCGATTTGCTGAAATCTATACCATTGACCGCGTCGCCTTCGATGAGCGGCCCGAGCACCTGACCGACCTGACACTCCGACGTGATCAGGCTCTGCTGCATTCATTAACTATCGAATCGTGGCAGGAATCTCCGAAAGACGTGACCGATGGCTGAGACATCATCACCTGCCGGGGATGAATCAAAACAGGAGTGGTATGCCGACGGTTTGCGCTTTGCGTGTACGCAGTGCGGCAACTGCTGTACAGGACCTACGGGCTACGTCTGGTTCACCGAAGAAGAAGGCGCGGCGATGGCACAACATCTCGGGGTGGATGAGGAAGCGTTCTATGATCAATATGCTCATAAGATAAACGGGCAGTGGTCGCTGACTGAAACGCACACGAAGCACGGTTACGACTGTATATTCCTCGATCGAAAGAGTGTTCCCGGCAAGGCGATATGCGGGTTGTATGAATCGCGACCTTTGCAGTGCCGTACCTGGCCTTTCTGGCCGGAAAATCTCGAATCGCGCCGGAATTGGGAAGCCACGCGTCGCCAGACGCCCTGCCCGGGGATTAACGCCGGCGCCCTGGTGCCGATCGAAGATATCCGCATTCAGAGGGACGGGAACATCCGATAAGTTCCCTCGCGATTTTGCCGATGGAATCAGGGTCGAGAATGGAGTTTCGTATGTCGAAGCCGGCCCCCCCATCTCAAGGCAAGCCAACCGGACACGCGCAGGGTTCGTGGTGGCCCCGGCTCAGCTTGTCAGGAACGATGTCGGTGATACTGCTGCTGGGGGGTTGCGCGACAGACTCAACCCTTCGACCGATGACCGTTTCCGTCCGGGACGGCCTGACCCATCGCCCGATTCCCGGGGCGCTGGTGCGGGTGACTTCGGTTCATTTTCATTTTCCCTGGCCGCCCTTTCAGAAATTCGATCCCATCGCGCACCTGGCCTCCCAGGCGGTCACCGATGAGAATGGCGTGGCCCGGCTGGGAGCGTACGTGAATCATCCGATGCAGGTGATCGTCACCAGGGAGGGTGGCGCGCCGTATCGGTTGTATCTTGAGCGACATCCGTTTCGACAGGGGGAGGAGAAGCGGTGGTTTCGAGACGATCTTGCCTTCGCCGATGTCGGGGGGACACATGGCTCACTCGAAGTCCAGTTACGTCCGTGATGATTGCGTTGGTTTCCCGGTGTGCATCCCGATGATCCCCTGAAGCAAAAGCGACGCTTGCTCCCGTTGACCTGACGCGCACGGGATTCGCCACACGTTTTTTATCGGTCGTTTCGCGGGCGCTTTCGGTCTCATCTCCCCGGCAATGCGTTATTCGGGCTTATTCTTCGTGAAAGAGGAACCGATTATTTTTGAGGCGCGAAACCACGATCATGTTTCGCATGCATTGTGAAGCAGTTGAGGTGGCATAGGCTGCGCTTCAGAAAGAGTAAGGATAGACGTACGCGCCATGCAGACGCAAAGCAATCAATCTTATTCACTTCAGAATGAGTTGCGATCGGTCTTTCAAAAGGCGAAACTCCCGACCAATCCGGCGATCGCCGCGGAGATACTTTCTCTGGTTGACGATCCGAATTCCTCGGCGGAGCAGTTCGCGCGCGTGATCGAAAACGATCCCGCGCTGGCGGCGCGCCTGATGCAAATCGGCAATTCATCGTATTTCTCCCAGCGGCATCCGATCACATCGATTCAACGGGCGGTGACGGTGCTCGGGCTGCGCCGCATTCGAATGTCGGCGGTGAGTTTTCAGCTTGTCTCACACCTTGATCGTCTGGGGAAAGTCTCCTTCGATCTTCCCGCTTTCTGGCAGCATTCCGTCCTGCGAGCCTGCATGGCGCGGGAGCTTGCGGGTAAAGTCGTACCTGAACATGCCGAAGAGGCTTTTCTGATCGGGCTTCTGCAGGATTGCGGCGTACTCCTGCTGGTGCAACTGTTGGGCGATGAGTACGGGGAGTTTTATGGCAACGAGGGTTTCTCTCCCACCGCTTTCTTCGTCGCCGAGCGGAAGCAATTCACTTACAACCATGTGGAAGTCATCACCGTCATGGGCGAGGAGTGGAATCTCGCGGAAATCATCGTGCAACCTCTCGGTCGGCATCACGAGAGAGTGCATCTTGAGAAGGCTTCCAGCAGTCTCGAGCGACTTTGTGCCGTGAGTTACTTCGTCGGAGCCTTGCGGTGGACGGATAATCAGCGTGTGGATATAGCGGAACCGCATCTGTTGAGTTATGCCAGGGGTGAACTGGGGCTCGATGAAACAAGCCTGCAGAAATGCTTTGTCGCGACGAATGATGCCTATCAGTGCGTTTCAGAATTGTTCGGCGACGTCTTGCCCGAAGAGATCGATGTGGCCGACCTATTGGCCGAGGCCAATCGTCAGCTCAGTCTCGCCGTCCAGGAAAGTGAAGCCGAGACTGAGCAAGTCAAGCTTCAGTGCGACAAGTATTTCCACGAGCGCACGACGCTGAGAAGTGCCGTGGCTCAATATCGTGAACGCGCATCCCGGGACCCGCTCACCGGTCTGCTCAATCGCGGCGCTCTCCTCGAATCCATGGTGCAGTGTCAGCGACAGATTGCTGAAACCAAAAGTGCTATCACGGTGTTTTTTATGGACATCGACAATTTCAAGCAAGTCAACGATGAACGCGGGCACAGCTTCGGCGATGAAGTGCTCAGGATGATCTCCACGATTGTCATGGACTCGGTATGCCAAAGCGGCAGCGCGGGCCGGTACGGCGGTGAGGAATTCGTCATCATTATGCCCGGCCTTTCCAAAGTGGAGGCATATCGCCTGGCCAGTCAGCTTGTGTTGGATATTCGTGGCATGGATTACGCCGGGTTGGGCCTGAACGAACCCGTCACGTGCAGCCTCGGGGCCGTTTGGGGCTGGTTAGATCTTCCCCCCGAACAACTTATTGCGCTGGCTGACAAGCTGATGTACGAGGCGAAGCGGGCGGGAAAGGACCAGTTCATCTTCAAAGCTGTCGAGAACTTCTCCAAGGGACAACCGTCCATCCCGGAAGATAAGTCTTCCGATCCCCATGTCCAAACACAACCATCTCGAAACCACGGGAGCGAGACGAGCTTCAGGAAAATTCGAAAAATTGCGGAGGGACTGCATCAGGAATATTCCTCCTCATTTGTCAATACTCGCAAGGAGTCTCGAAATGATCTGATGGCCCCTTGTCGGCTCGCCTATTTGAAGGATGCATCCCTGACGGTCGTGGTCCGGGACGCCTTTGTTCGCAACATTTCCGCAGGGGGATTATCCCTGTTGACCGTAGGGCGCATGATTCGGGGAGACCTGATCGAAGCGTCGGTGACACAAAACGAGGGCGAGCGATTCTATGCCGGTCTCATCTCTTTTTGTCGTCATATCACGGATGACATCTATGAAATCGGCGTTCAGATCATCGATCAGGACGATCAGCCTATCTTTTCCCAAGACCCGTATAAGGCGATTAAGGGACTCAACTGGATAAACGAAGTGATCCAGGAGAGGCATGGAGATTCTTATGAACCCAGACGCAGTGCGTAATCTCTCCTTTGCTTCCTGGGGCGGGGAAGCAGAGCACATCCGGCCAGACCGTGATCCCGTCCGAGTGGTGGTGGCGACCAGTGATGCCAGCACCGGTGAGTTATGCAATAGCGTATTGAACGGGGCCGGGTACGATGTGGAATCGATTTCCGAAGAGCAGCAACTTCAGCAGGTACTCCACAGTGCGTCATCCGTGATTCTCCTTATCGATAAGCATCATGCGCAGGCGATCGAGCCCGATATTTCCCGAGAATCAAAAACCGTTGCGGGGCCCGGATGCATGACGATTCTTCTCGAGTCACGGGACGGCACGTTGCCCTCCTTGAAGGAATGGAATGCGACGTTTGATGAAGTGCTGTCTCTTCCGATTCACCCCCACGAACTGCTGTCTCGAGTGCGCACGATGACGCACCTCCTGCAGCTGGCCCAGGAAAATCAGGATCACATGAACATGCGCGCTGAGCAGGCGCGCATGTGGAGTGTGCTGCATGCATTCGCCCGGACGGCCTCATCCCATACCGACCTCGATGATCTCCTGGAGAAGCTTGTCGTCACCGCTTCCGAGCTGACCTGCAGTCGGCGCGTCTCCATCATGCTGCCAGATGAGAAGCATGAATACCTGCGGATCGCCAAAGCGATCGGGATTGATGAGGATGTGATACAATCCGTCAAAGTCCCCATCGGCGATGCCGTTTCCGGCCGGGCCTTCGAGTTGGGCCGTCCCGTCATCACCCAGGATCTGAATCGCTCCCCGTACAGGAAGAATGCCTACGCCTATACCTCATTCGCCTCTTTTCCACTGGTATATACATCCTTCAGCATCGGGTCGCGCACGGTGGGGGTGCTGAACCTGACCGAGCGGGTCAACGACCGGCCGTTTGAGAAATGGGAGCTGGAGTTCGTCGATGTCCTGGGTAGCATTGCGGGATCGACCATCGATGAAACGCACTTGCGGCGTTCGCGCGACAATGCCCAGGATGCCATTGTCACCGCCCTGGCGACGCTGGCGGAATACCGTGACAATGACACCGGCCTGCATGTCGAGCGGGTGACCCGGTTCTCGCTGTTGATTGCCGGTGAGCTTCAAAAGGAAAGCCCCTATTCGGATCGCATCGATGAGGATTATATAAAGTGCCTCCGTCGCGCCGCGCAACTGCATGACATCGGAAAGGTAGCCATTCCCGATGCGATTCTCCTCAAGCCGGGAAAACTCAACCGGGAGGAGATTCGGGTCGTGCAAACGCACGCGGCGATCGGACGCAACGCCATTCGCACCATCCTGAAAAGCAGTTCCGGTGTGGATTTTCTCCACATGGCGGAGGATATCACGGGCAGCCATCATGAGTGGTTCGATGGCTCAAGCTGGGGGTATCCGGATGGGCTCAAGGGTGAGGAAATACCGCTTTCCGCCCGAATCGTCGCCCTCGCTGATGTCTATGACGCCATCACCAGTCGGCGGGTCTATAAAAGCGCCATGTCACACGAAAAGGCCAGGGAAATCATCGCCGATTCTGCGGGAACTCAGTTCGATCCGGTGATCGTGGATGCGTTCCTGCGCCGGGAGATGGAGTTTATGCGACTGGCGTCACGACTCTCCGACCGGGGGAAGGTCAATGAGCATTCACAAGAGATCATGCGGCGTGACGTGGCGTGATGCCTTGGCGTGTCTCCGCCCTTCGCTCACTCCTTTTTTTCAGAGGTCTCCGTTTTTCTCGATGGCGAGGTCTTCATACGCCGCGATCCAGCGCCGGTAGAGTTCGAGCTTGGCGCATTCCAGCGTGCCCACCACGTCGGCGTAGTGTGAATACGATTCTCCCTCCGGCTTATCCACGCCCCAGGCCTGGCGCAATATCTGCGTGATGACATAGTTGGCGTGTCCCTTGCGCTGGTCGGGGGGCTTGGTGGCGAGCGTCGCCGCTATCCGATCGATGTCCGAGTCGTAAGCGGGACGATCTGCGGCAGGGATATACGGCATGGTGGACTTTCTCCTGGTTTCTTGGAGGTCTTGGAAAAATTCAGACAGGGGGCCGGCCAGGGCTGGACAACCCGATGTCGCCATGCCTTCGTCCGATAACATCGACATTATCGCCCCATGACCGGTAATTGTCCCGTTGGCGACGTACCAGAAAAGTGAAAGGTGGATAAGTGTTTTTGTCGCCTGAGTGTCGAAGGAACGGTTGGTTCATCGACCAGATTCTCATCGAGGCGTCCGATAGTTCGCGCGGCAATCATCATCGCGCAATAGTCGAGACAGATCAGAGTTTTGTTCGATGTGCCGATCTCGCGACCAGCGTGTCGCATGGCGGAGCGCAAGGGAGTGCTGACGCTGAAATGTCTTGTGAAGAATCGCCGTTCGTCGCGGACACGGAGGTCCCGACGGGCGGACATGCAAGGAGCCCCCCGTTGAACGAGGAGATACTGATCGAACATCTGTTCTCGACCCTGATTTCCGGCAATCGCAACGCTGCCCGGAAATTGTCCCGAGAAACCCTCGATGAGGGTGTCAGTCCGGAACAGTTGACCCATGATGTGTACTGGCCCGTACTGGAAATGATCACCAAGCTGTATCGAGCCGACCAGCTCACCTGCCTGGCCCATCATTACGCCACGAGAATGCTGCGATGCCTGGTCGATCAGGCGCAGGCCGGTTACACCCAGCATCCGCGCAGGAATTCCAAGGTTCTTATGTTCTGCGGTCCCGGAGAGACCGACGAACTTGCGGCCCAGGTTGTCGCGGATCTTGCGGAAGCGGACGGATATGAGATTTACTTCGGTGGCGGCGGTATCGCCAACGACGAAATCCTTGCCGAAGTCGGCGAGCAGCGCCCCGACATCCTTCTCATGTTCTCTTCGGCGCCCAGCGATGCCCCGAACATCCGCCAGTTGATCGACAAGATCCGCGGCGTCGATGCCTGTCCCAACATGCAGATCGTCGTCGGCGGAGGCGTGTTCAACCGGGCCGAAGGCCTGGCCGAGGAAATCGGCGCGGATCTCTGGGCGAAAAGCCCCCGGGAACTGCTCGAAAAACTTGTCGCGCAAAAGGATCGTCGGGCCACCCCCGAGCAACGCACCGTCGGGCGGACGAGGCGAAGCACGAGCAAGGTCGCCGCCGCCTGAGATACAGTTGAATTCATTTCGTGCATCGTCATCGCAGCGCACGAAACACCAAGCCCGGTCCGTATCCGGGCTTCTTTTATTGTCATAGGCTACGTCAACACCGGATCTGAGCGCGCCCCGCGTCCGACCTGAGTCTTTTTGAAGGTCCGGGTTTGCTTTGCTCCGAAACCACAGGAACACAGACCTGCGTTGAAGACTTCTCAGGTCCGGAGTGGGAAAACACTTTCAATTTTCAACTTTTCCCCGTCATTCCTCCCGCACGTCTGATCGCGGACTTGCCAAACTTTGCCACGATCTGGTCGGTCGCAACCTCCACCGCTTTGCGCTGGTTGTCATCGGGGCTGGTGTACAACTCCATCTGAGTCGTGTCATTAAAGTGCGTGGCGGTCACGCCGATGAGACGCACCGGCCGGAAGCCCTCGCGCTCGATCCAGGTTCGGAATAGTTGCTTTACCGCCTGCCAGAGGGTGTCGGTGGAATTGGTGGGGGAGTCGAGGGTGGTCGAGCGCGTGATGGTCTCAAAATCGCCGTAGCGGATCTTGAGGGTGACGGTTCTCGCCGACAACCCGTGTCTGCGCAGGCGGCGGGCGACCTGCTCGGTCTGGTCGAGCATGACGCGGCGGATCTCATCCGCCTGATCGACGTCTATGCCGAACGTCTGCTCGTGGCTGATGCTCTTGGCTTCGCCATCAGAAACGACGGGGCGCTCGTCGATGCCTCGCGCGAGATCCCAGTAGCGCTGCGCCGACGAGCCGAACTCTCGATCGAGTTCATCACGATCAAGTTGGCGTACATCCCGAATCACTCGAATGCCCAGTCCATGAAAACGCTTTTGTGCCACCGGACCCACCCCCGGAATCTTTCCGATGGGAAGGCGGGCGAGAAAATCATCGACCTGATCCGGCTCGATGACCGTCAGTCCGTCCGGCTTTTCGAGATCGGAGGCGATCTTGGCGAGAAACTTGTTGGGAGCGACCCCCACCGAGGCGGTGAGCCGGGTTTTTTCCCGGATTCTGTGTTTGATCTTCGCGGCGATCTCAATCGCAGAACCGAGCAGACGCAGGCTGCCCGTCACATCGAGAAATGCCTCGTCAATGCTCAGTGGCTCAATGACGGGCGTGAACTCATCGAAGATGGCGAACACCTCATCCGAGGCTTCGCGATAACGCAGCCCGTGAGGGCGGACGATGATCGCCTGGGGGCAGTTCCGCCTGGCGATGCTCATGGGCTGGGCGGAATGGCAGCCGAATTTTCGCGCCTCGTAGGAGGCGGTGGCCACGACGCCACGCGGCCCGTCGTGGCCGATCAGCACGGGCTTGCCCTGAAGATCGGGATTATCGCGCTGCTCTACCGCTGCGAAGAATGCGTCCATATCGACATGCAGGATAAATCGATTCTGAGACATAAATCATTCCCGGCCTGGTCTGAGACCCTACGCCTTCACCATTTCTCTGCTCTATGATACATGACAGACTTGCATGACTGAAACCAACAGAAAACCCGTGATTGTGTACGACGGCGAGTGCTCGTTCTGTCGCCGCCAGATCGAGCGGCTTCGGAGCAGGGATCACCGTGCGCTGTTCGAGTATGCAGCTCGACAGACGCCCGGCCTGGAAGATCGTTTCCCCGCCCTCGCGGATGCCGATTTCAACACCGGAATGCGTCTCATCGAGCTGGATGAACATCTGTATGTCGGGGCGGATGCGCTGTATGAAATCACCCGGCGTCTCCACCCGTGGAAGTGGATTGCGTGGATCTATCGCATCCCGGGCTTGACGCAGCTTTTTCGAGCCATCTACGCCTGGATCGCGGCGAACCGCAATCGGTTGGGTGGTCGATGCGAAAATGATGCCGGTGATGAGCCGGCCCCCCGGAAGTGATCGGGCGACCTTTCATTCCGTGTGTCATTACCTTTGAATGCGGCACGATGAATCGCCATACCCAGTTCCCCCTATAATTCTCAAGCCGTGCTCTCTGCATATGGGAGATGATGAACTTTCTCTTCAGATCGCTTGAGGTGACCATGCGCCGTATTTCATCGGGACTTTCTTGGCTTTTTCTTTTGCCGCTATGCATGCCCTGCGTGGCCGCCAATCCTCGGACCGACGCTCTACCTCGAACCGAGGGACAGATCGAGGTAGCCGGGCTTGCTTCTCGAGTTCTGATTGACCGCGATGATTTAGGCATCCCCAGCATCACCGGGGAGAGCCTGCTTGATGTCGTGCGGGCTCAGGGATTCCTCCACGGCCAGGAACGTTTTGTGCAGATGGACATGACCCGTCGTCTCGCGGCGGGCGAGCTGGCGGCGCTGGTCGGCCCCCTGATGCTCGATGCGGACCGAAAATATAGAGCCTATCGATTTCGCAGCGTTGCGAGGCGGGTCATCAACCGAATGAGACCCGATCATCGGGAGTTGCTCCGTGCCTATACGGAAGGCGTCAATGAGGGGCTGGATGACTTGGAGGCTTTGCCGCTTGAGTATCAGTTTCTTCAGTCAAACCCTCAAGTATGGAAAGAGGAAGACAGCATTCTCGTGATGCTCATGATGTACGACATGCTTCAGGGCAGCGCTCGGATGGAAGGCATGTTGGGCGTGATGCGGGAAGCGCTACCTGAGGCGTTGTTCACCTTTCTCACCCCGCTGCGCACGCGTTTCGACGTTCCCATCCTGCCTGACCGAACCCGGAAAGAATCTTCGAGCTACAAGCCGGTGGCAATTCCCGGGCCGGATGTGATTGATGTTCGGCGTCGAGCGGGGAATAACGATCAGGATGAGGCTGAGCGTTTGGTTGATGCGAAACGCATTGACGTTGGCCCCCATGAGATGAGCCTCGGTCTGGTGGATGTCAGTGAAATCGTGATCGGCTCGAACAACTGGGCGGTGGCCGGTCAGCGCAGCCTGCACGGCGGGGCGATCCTCGCCAACGACATGCACCTGGCCCTGACCTCGCCCGGCATCTGGTATCGCGCGGAGATGAACTGGTCCAATCGCTCCGTCAGCGGCCTCACCCTGCCGGGATTGCCTGGACTCATAACCGGATCCAACGGTGATGTCGCGTGGGGCTTCACCAACACGGAGGGGGATTTTCAGGATCTCATCATCATTGAGGTTCATCCGGAGAACCCTGATCTCTATCGCACGTCGGACGGCTGGAGACCATTCGAGAAGATCATCGAGACCATCAAAGTGCGTGGTCGCAAGGCGGTGAAGCTGACCTTGCGTTCGACAATGTGGGGGATCGTAACGAGCCACGATTACAAGGGCCGACCCCTGGTGATGAGGTGGGTTGCCCTCATGCCGGAGGCGATCAACCTCAACCTGCTCGATCTGCTGGAAGTCGAATCGCTGGATGAGGCGATGATGACGGCCCGGAATCTGGGCATGCCCTCGCAGAATATTCTCTTTGCCGACCGCGCGGGCAGGATCGGCTGGATCGTTTCCGGTTATCTGCCTCAGCGGCAGGGATTTCGCGGCATGTTTTCACAGTCCTGGGCGGATGGCACGATCGGCTGGAACGGCAAACTCAGCGAAAAACTGCGTCCATCGCTTGTCGATCCGGCCGGGGGCATTCTCTTTACGGCCAATAACCGGACGGTGGACAATGACAACTCGCTCCTCATCGGCCACGCGTGGGCGTCGGGCTATCGCGCCCAACGCATTGCCGAGCTTCTTGACTCGCAGGGATTATTCGACGAGCGCGACCTGCTGGATATGCAACTCGACACCCGTACAAAGGTGTTCGATTTTTATCGCGATCTCATCCTGGAAACCACTCCCGGCCCCCCCGGTCTCCCCGGTCTCCCACGTGCATCCGATACGCGGCTGGTTAAGGTGCGGGCAATCGTGAAAAGCTGGAACGGTACCGCCGACATCGACCAGCCCGCGCTGCGTCTGCTTGCAGCCTTTCGGCGTACCGTGCATGCGAAATTGTTTGCGCCGCTGATTCAGGAGTGCCGCCGTCTCGATGAGAATTTCCGGTATCGCTGGTCGTTCAGCGAGGAGATCGTGCGGCGCATTCTTGAGGAGCGTCCGGCGCATCTGCTTGCGAACCAGTATGCGGATTGGCCTGCATTTCTCAATTCGGCATTGCTTGATACGCTTGATGATCTGGCCCGGCGAAACCCCGATATCTCACTTCAAACTCCCTGGGGAAAGACGAATCGCGCGTCAATCGGCCATCCGATGTCGGACTTGATGCCGCAGATGGCGACGGCGTTACGAATGCCTGACGATCCATTGCCCGGCCATTGGTCAGCGGTGCGGATGGCGACGCCCCGGTTCGGAGCCAGCGCCCGGATGGTGGTGAGTCCGGGACGGGAAGCGTTTGGGATTCTGCATATGCCCTCGGGCCAATCGGGTGATCCGCTCTCGCCGCACTTTCGGGATGGGCATGATGCCTGGGTGAGAGGTCTGCCCACGTCGTTTCTGCCCGGTGAATCCGTTAGTACTCTGACGCTCGTGCCGGCAAATAGGGGCGATGGAAACTAAGCCGGAGGAATAGACTCCAAAGACGTTGTGGATTCCACTAGCATCTTGTCGGCCTTCATCAGATTTTCAAACCCTTTCCAGAGTGGAGATTGATCGATGTTTGAGCGCAGTAAGACACAATCCGATACGTATTGTCCGCTGGTCAATCTCCTTGCCGCGGTGGTGTTAGCGCTCGGCGTACCGGCCTTCGCACAGGATGAGGAATCCGAATCCCAGCCCGTCCGGGAGAAAAACACACCCTCCGTCACGCATCACGGGGTGACAATCGGCGGCAAGCGAATTCGCTACTCCGCCACCGCGGGCACGATCAGCCTCGCCGAAGAGGACGGCACAGAAAAGGCGAAAGTCTTTTTCATCGCCTATGTCAAGGAAGACACCACGGACTTCGCCAGCCGGCCCCTGACGTTCTCATTCAATGGCGGTCCCGGCTCTTCCTCGGTGTGGCTGCATCTGGGGGCGCTGGGGCCGCGACGGGTGGTGATGGGAGATGTTGATTCGCTTCTGCCCCCGCCCTGGCAACTGACGGAAAACGAATATTCCATACTCGACGAAACCGACCTGGTGTTTATCGATCCGGTGACGACGGGCTACAGCCGGGCCGCGGAAGGTGAAGACGATGCGCAGTTCCACGGATTTGAGGAGGACATCGAGTCGGTGGGAGAGTTCATCCGCCTCTACACCACGCAAAATGAGCGGTGGGAGTCACCGAAATTCCTGATCGGGGAGAGTTATGGCACCACCCGAGCTTCGGGCCTGTCGGGGTATCTTCAGGATCGTTATGGCATGTTCCTGAACGGGATCATGCTCATCTCGTCGATTCTCGATTTCCAGACCGCGCGATTCACCCCCGGCAATGACCTGCCGTACGTGCTCTTTCTTCCTTCCTTTACCGCGACGGCGTGGTATCACGGGAAGCTCACCCCGGATCTCCAGCGCGATCTCAAGCAAACCCTGGTCTCGGTGGAGACGTTCGCCCTTGGCGAGTACGCCTCGGCTTTGCTGCTGGGAGATGCCCTCGACAACGACGATCGACGGCGCATTGCGCAGCAGCTTGCGAGATTCACGGGCGTGTCCGAGACATTCGTCCAGCAGTGCAATCTGCGTATCAGCCAGCGTCGTTTCTGCAAGGAACTCATGCGCGATCAGGGCAAGACCGCCGGTCGTCTCGACAGCCGTTTCCAGGGGATCGATTTCGATGATGCGGGGGAGTCGTACGATTACGATCCGAGTTACTCGGCCATCTACGGACCCTACACTGCGACGATCAATCATTACCTGCGTGCGGATTTGGGATACGTGAGTGATTTGCCGTATGAGATTCTCACCGGGCGCGTCCGTCCCTGGAATTATGGCAACGTTGAAAATGAATTCCTCAACGTCGCGGAAACCCTGCGCTCGGCGATGACGAAGAATCCAAATCTGAAGGTATTTGTCGCCAATGGTTATTACGATCTTGCCACGCCGTACTTCGCTACCCGGTACACCTTCAACCACATGCACCTCGATGAGACGCTGCGAGATCATGTATCGATGGGTTACTACGAGGCGGGTCACATGATGTATGTTAAACTCTCATCGCTGGCCCGGCTCAAGGCGGACCTCGCAACCTTCATCCGGAGTAGTTCAAAATAAAGAGCGATTGGAATTGAAACCAATTGCATTCGGGTAAAGAAGCCAACCGACGCCCCTTCATGGTGTCAAGCGAGATGTCGCAGGTGAGCAGGAAACGTACTGGAGTCGTTGATGCAGTTGCAGATTGATGAGAAGTATGTACTCGGTGCGCTGTGCGATCTGGTTCGTATCAATTCCGTCAATCCGTCGCTAATGAACGACGCTCCGGGGGAGGCGGAAATCGCTTCCTATGTATGGAATGCCCTTGATGCGATCGGGCTGGATACGAAGCGTATTGAATCCACCCCCGGACGAACGAGTGTCGTCGGCAAGCGGGACGGAAGAGGCAATGGCAAGTCGCTCATGCTCAATGCTCACCTTGACACCGTGGGTATTGTGGGCATGGACGAACCGTTTTCCGCCAGAGTTGAAGGCGGCAGACTCTACGGGCGGGGATCGTACGACATGAAAGGCGCGCTGGCGGCGTGTCTCGGGGCCGCCAAGGCCCTCGGCGATGCAAGAATTAATCTGGCCGGTGATCTGCTGATTGCCGCGGTTGCTGATGAGGAGCACGCCAGCATCGGAATGTCGGATGTCATTGGGGTGTATGACGTTGACGCCGCGATCGTCACCGAGCCTACGCAACTTGAGATTTGTCTTGCCCATAAGGGATTCGCCTGGATTGAGATCGAGACGTTCGGCAAGGCGGCGCACGGCAGCCAGTTCACCCTCGGGGTCGATGCCAACATGTCCATGGGGCGGGTGCTCGCGGAACTTCAGCGCTTGCAGCGACAGTTTGAACGCAACCCTGGTCATTCACTTCTCGGCCCACCATCGCTTCATGCGGCACTGATTCAAGGCGGTACCGCCGAATCAGTTTACGCCGCGAACTGTCGTCTCACCGTCGAGCGGCGCACGATTCCCGGGGAGACCGAGTCTCAAGTCATGGGCGAGATGCTGCAGATCATCGAAAAACTCAAGGCGAGCGATCCGAAATTTGTCGCGACGGCGGCCTCGACGCTTTATCGTCAACCGTTTGAGGTTTCTCAGCGAGCGGAGATTGTGCAGGCACTGGAGAAGACCGCCACCGCAGTTCTTGGCGCAACGCCATCTTTTGTCGGCGAAAACCCCTGGATGGATTCGGCCCTCCTTGCGGAGGCGGGGGTGGAAACAGTGGTGATGGGGCCGAGCGGAGGTGGCGCCCACAGCGATGAGGAATGGGTTGAAATCGAATCGGTGATCGCCCTCGCCGAAATCCTCGCCCGCACGGCGATCGAATATTGCGGAACCTGACCATGTCGGTAATGTTGACGATAGATTATTGAATAGATAATTTAATCTGACTTACAAGGAGAGAGCTGTCTGTTTGATAAATGGTCGGTGCAAACGCTGCTCGCTCCGGGTGTCGTGAGCGAGACCGTGATGGCCGACAAGGCCAACCAGGCCACCACGATCACCAGGCCACCACGGCCGAAGATATAGGCAAGTTCAAGCAGATTAAATAAACTATTCAAAGATCAATAAATATGAAGATTTCAACTCACAACATCCTGGCGGTTGAGAATCGCTTTCGCGATCAGACACAATCAGGCACATCCGCCCTTCCCCCGCCCCCCGATCAGGACGTCATGGAATTTCATCGCGCGCTACCGGAATATGCTCCCACCCCGCTGCATTCCCTGTCGGGACTGGCCGAGCGCCT
>JADFSH010000041.1:15859-23737 GCA_022560875.1 Planctomycetota bacterium
TCGGTAATGTTGACGATAGATTATTGAATAGATAATTTAATCTGACTTACAAGGAAAGAGCTGTCTGTTTGATAAATGGTCGGTGCAAACGCTGCTCGCTCCGGGTGTCGTGAGCGAGACCGTGATGGCCGACAAGGCCAACAAGGCCAACAAGGCCAACAAGGCCAACACGGCCAACACGGCCAACAAGGCCAACAAGGCTACCACGGTTACCACACCACCACGACCGAAGATATAGGCAAGATCAAGCAGATTAAGTAAACTATTCAAAGATCCATAATTATGAAGACTTCAAAGTGCGACATTCTGGCGGTTGAAAATCGCTTTCTCGATCAGGAACAATCCGGCACATCCGTCTCGCCTCCCGATCAGGACGTGTTGGAAATTCATCGAGCGATACCGGGATATGCTCCCACCCCTCTGCATTCCCTGTCGGGACTGGCCGAGCGTCTCGGCATCGGCAATATCCTCGTCAAGGATGAATCGCAGCGTTTTGGGCTGAATGCATTCAAGGCGCTGGGCGCATCGTACGGCATGTATCGTGTCCTGAAGCAACGATCGAAAACGACGTTGTCGCCACGCGAACTGTTCGCGGGGACCCATCCAATGTCCGACGAACCGCTGACCTTTGCCGCGGCCACCGAAGGCAACCACGGTCGGGCCGTGGCGTGGGCGGCCCGGAAGCTCGGCATGAACGCCGTGATCTTCGCCCCCGCGGATGCCAGCCAATCTCGACTCGACAACATCCGCGGGCAAGGCGCGGAGGTCAGACTCGTCAAAGGTACCTACGACGATGTCGTCGAACAGGCGGCTCTGGAAAGCGCAGCTCACGGCTGGCAGGTCATCGCCGATTTCGGTTACGACGGGTATCTGGAAATCCCCTCCTGGATTGAGAGTGGCTACTCGACTATTTTCATTGAAATTGCCGGTCAGTTAGAACAAAATGGCTGGTCATATCCGGGGGTAGTGATGCTGCAGGCCGGGGGGGGATGTTTCGCGGCCGGAGCGATCCGTGCGATCCGTCATCTCTGGAAAACCCAGCCGCGTTTCGCATGCGTCGAGCCGGTCGAAGCGGCGTGCCTGCTGGCTTCGGCACAATCGCAAACCGGAGAGCTGACGCAGGCGACCGGTAAGCTCGACACCATCTGCGCCGGACTCAATGTGCCCACCCCTTCGCTGACTTCCTGGCCGACCCTGCGGAGCGAGGTCGATGTCTTCCTGGCGATTGAAGACGAATGGGTAAAGGACGCCATGCGCCACTTGTATCACCCGGTCGGGAGCGATGAGAAGATTATTTCGGGGGAATCAGGAGCAGCGGGACTGGCGGGACTGATCGCCCTTCAGAGTGCGGATCAGCTTGACGCGATGCGAGAAACGCTGGGACTGGACGCCGATACCACGGTTCTGGTAATCAACACCGAAGGCGACACCGATCCGGAGTTCTTCCGCCACATCGTGGGCGAAGCCTGAGGGCGGTTTGCAATCCCGGCCCGGTTTCGTAGGATCGCATTCGTTCACGAACGTTACAAGGACAAGGGACAATTCATGAAGATTGCGCTGCATTGGAAGATCATCATCGGCCTCGTGCTGGGGATTGTCGTCGGCCTCATCGTCAACGCCACCTGGAAGGGTGCTGATTCAGAGGACGGTCCCGGAACCTGGGCCGAGCACGGTGTCGTGCACGTCGAGGCCTTCCTCAAGGGTCATAAAGTCGATGAGGCCGGCGTGCGTCTCGATCCGGGCAGCGAGGAGATGGGGGCGAACATTAAGGCGGATGGCTTTGCCAAGGCTTCACGTTTCCTTATCAATCTCAACGGCTTCATCGGGGACATCTTTCTCCGCTGTCTGCGTCTGATCGCAGTTCCCATCGTGCTGTTCTCGCTGATCGTGGGAGTCAGCAGTCTCAACGACATGAGCAAGCTCAGCCGCATCGGGGGCAAGACGGTGACAATCTATCTCTTCACCACGGCTCTGGCGATCTCAATCGGCTTGGGCATTGCGAACATGGTCAAGCCGGGGACGCGTCTCAGTGAGGAACAGCGGACCAAGCTCGAGCAGGATCGCGAGGAGATGAAGCAAGTCGCTGATGACAAGATCGTGAACACGATGGACACTCCCACGCCCTGGGAGACGGCGCTGAACGTCGTGCCGCAAAATCCCTTCGGAGCTCTGGCCAATGCGAAGATGCTGCAGGTGGTTTTCACGGCACTCATCGTGGGCATCGCCCTGACCTTGATCCCCAAGGAGAAGGCCGGCCCGGTCATCGCAATGTGCGATGGTATGACGGATGTCGTGATCAAGTTGGTGGGGATCATCATGTTCACCGCCCCGTACGCGGTCTTTGCGCTGCTGCTGCGAGTGGTGGCGTCGATGGGGGCCGATGTGTTGGGGCCGATCCTGTATTACTGCTTCAGCGTGGTGTCGGGGCTGGCGATCATGATTTTCGTGATCTACCCGCTCATCATGAAACTCTTCACTCCGATGGGGTAT
Organism: Planctomycetota bacterium; assembly: GCA_022560875.1. Classification (GTDB taxonomy): domain Bacteria; phylum Planctomycetota; class Phycisphaerae; order Phycisphaerales; family SM1A02; genus JADFSH01. The sequence continues at coordinate 18,350 of JADFSH010000041.1, forward strand.
CGCCGCTTTTTCAAGGGCATCGCCCCGGCCCAGCTCCTGGCGTTTTCCAGTTCCAGTTCCGGGGCCACCCTGCCGGTGACCATGGAGTGCGCGGAGAAGCGTCTCGGCGTCAAGGAGGACGTCTCCAGTTTTGTCCTGCCTCTCGGGGCAACCGTCAACATGGACGGCACGGCCCTATATCAGGGCGTCGCGGCAGTCTTCATCGCCCAATACTATTCCATCGATTTGAGCTTCATGGACCAAATCACGATCGTTCTCACCGCGACGATGGCCTCTATCGGTACGGCCGCGGTGCCGGGGGTGGGGATCATCATGCTGGTGATCGTGCTGGAGGCGATTCAAGTCCCGGTGGAGGGCATTGCACTGATACTGGGCGTGGATCGGATCCTCGACATGTGCCGGACGGTGTGCAACATCACCGGCGATGCGATGGTGGCGACGGTTGTGGCTTCTTCGGAAAATGACCTGCTTTCCGAAGCGGAGGTCGATCAACTGGCGGCTCAGCGCACGCGGACCGGATTGGATGAGCATCCACCCGATACGTCCGATAGGTAGAGGGCGATAACTCAAGCCGATGTGTTGGAAAATGATTGTGATGGGTTGCGTGGAATCACCATTCCGCGCAATAGTGACCCGGAAAAGAGAGCAAAGTCCGAAAACGTCGCAGGTCATCACAGCAATAACAGATTCTGACGGTTACCGGTCCTTCCGCGGGGAGTTATGGCTCAGGATTTGTACCGTTAAGATGACAGACAGACTGTGATCCAGGGCCCACGGGAAGATCTGATGACAGGGAGGTTATAGGAAAGGATGACTCATGAACGATCACACCTTCAATGCCAGGATCGCTGAACTGGAGAATACCATCAGTGATCTTCCTCCCGAGGATCGTGACCGGCTGATGGAAATGTCCCGGGAAACGCAACAGCGTCATGAGGAGATCCGACAGGCCATCGAGGTTCGCAGCGAAATGCTTGATAATCTCAGCCTGGCCATGACCTACTTGTGCTTTGATCTCGAAGCCACCAAGCGTGAGAATATGGCGATGCGGATGCGGATTCTGCAGTTGCATCAGGAGCGTGGCGACAACCTCGACTTTCTCAAGCCAGGAGATTAAAACCCTGGCGCTTGCTCGAATTGAAATCAGTCAATATGACAACGAGATTATTGGGCTTCGTTTTTCTCGCAATGGTCCCGGCAATGGACAACGTGCCTTCCCAACGGTTTTTGGGGATTGTGAAACTCCCGGAGCCATTAGGCGTCTAACCTCATGGCATTCTGTGATGCACACTGGTTTTCCACCCTTGACTTGATGGAATCTGAACTATGAATCTCCGCCTGCAAAAAATCATCTTTGCCACTCTGCCAGCGATGATTATGATTGGATTCCTCATTACGTTGTGCGTCGGCATCGCCCGCTTTTTCCCCTGAATTCAGATTGCATATGTCGTGTATCGCCGCTCAGCTCAGAAGATCGGCGATACCCGGCTTTTTTTTGGCGAATGAAGACTGGCTCTTAAGGCTTGAATGGATCCTGCGGTTTCCGGTTTTCCGCAGATCATTCACTCCGACGGACGCAGGCCGGGCAACCGCATTCCGGGCAGAGGTCCATCATCTTGCCGCTGAGATCGTGGTAGCACAATGGACAACGATCCAGTCGATAGTCGAGGCATTGCTTTTTCAGGTAGCGACAGATTGCGACTCGGAGTAGAAATTCGATCAGCCATCGTCCGAGCAGGATCGCGAAAAAAAGCCCGATGAATATGCCGAGCAGGATTCCCCACGGCCCGCTGGTCATGCCGATCCCCGCCCCGAGGGCGACGCAACCAAAGGGGAGCAGGAAAGGCAGGCACGTAATCCATATCCCGTACGGTTCGTGAAGCACCTCCACCCGCAGGTTACTCCGGGCATCATCAGGCAGGCTGCAAAAGAAGGAATCAAAGGAGTCGGTGAGTGATTCGCCGATCGACACGTTGCATTCCGGGCAGCGACCACGCGAGGACAAGCCCCGCAAGTTGTAAGCGCAGCCACGGCAACTGATATCGCGCTCGATCACGAATTCCCGGGCTGACGTCATGACGGGATCGGGCATGAGCCGGCTCCTGGCGATCAGGATTCACTATACGAATTATCTCATCCCGAACGTACGAATGATCGGGGAAAGTCGTCATTCCGGGGATGCGGATGACCAGCCTGCTGGAACCGGGCTTCCCCGGGGGGCCAGTTTCCGGGGGGTTATTCGATTCCCTGGGCGACAAGCCAGCGTTCGGCGTCGATCGCGGCCTGGCAGCCCATACCTGCGGCAGTCACGGCCTGGCGATAGTCAGCATCGGCGACATCGCCCGCCGCGAACACCCCTTCGATATTGGTGCGACTATCTCGGGTCGTGAGTTTGATGTACCCCTTTTCATCAAACTCGATGCCTGAGTCTTCCAGGAATTTCGTGGCCGGGGTGTGGCCGATGGCGATGAACAACCCCTTGACTTCGATGGAGGATTCTTCGCCGGTCTGGGTGTCCTGGAGCAATACACTCTCGATACGCTCCTCGCCCATGACGTCAATGACGACTTTGTTCCAGAGCACCTCGGCATTGGGAGCGTCGAGGATGCGTTTCTGCATGGTCTTGGAAGCCCTGAATTCATCGCGACGGTGAATGACGATGACTTTGGAGGCGAACTTCGTGAGAAAGCTGGCTTCTTCCATCGCCGTGTCGCCGCCCCCCACGACCGCCAGTATCTGATCGCGAAAGATCGGCAGCGCTCCGTCACACACGGCGCACGCGCTGACCCCGCCCCCGGACTGGGCGAGTCGGAGTTCGTTTTCCAGTCCGATCCAGTTGGCGGTCGCGCCGCTGGCGATGATGACGGCATGGGCCTTGATCGTCTCGCCCCCGGAATCGGTCAGCGTGAAGGGCTTGGAGGAAAAATCGCAGTGATCGATGTTGCGCCCGACAATCCGCGTGCCGAACCTTTCGGCCTGCTGCTGAAACATCTGCATCATTTCCGGTCCCGTCACGCCATCCGGAAAACCGGGGTAGTTCTCGACTTCGGTGGTGAGCATGAGCTGCCCGCCGGGCAGGACCGGAGCGGGATTCTGCTCAGGCACCCCGATGTAGCAGATGGGGGAAAGGTTGGCTCTGGCGGCGTAGATCGCGGCGGTCCAGCCGGCCGGGCCGCTGCCGATGATGACAAGTTTCTCGATGTCAGACATATGACTCCGGATTCACTTCGGGTACGTGGATCGTCAGGGGTTGGAAAGGCCGGATTGTAGCGTCTTTACTCGATCACTCCCTGTTCACGGAGGACCGCCTTGATGGGCGGCCAGATCACCACGTCACCCAGGGTGCCATCGTCCGTGTGGGTGGAAGCCCGGTCATCGGAGTGATTCTGGCCGCGGCTGTAAAGCAACGCGGAATTCGGCTCGAGCCAGATTCGACCGGACGACGTATCGATGGCTGTCCGGGTCGCCGTGAGTCGATACTTAAACGGCGCCAGGTCGTAATCATGCGGATCACTATCCGAGCGTTTCCGGACCGACACCGCGTAGATCATATGTGACGCTCTCGGATATTTTTCAAAAGAGCGATGATATCCGCACAGACCTGCGGCCATGGCCGTGCCGTTCACTTCCGCAATCAAATGATTTCGAATGCTGAACAACGATTCGATGTTGGCCATGGAATAAAGCACCGCGGCGTAACGGACACGATTGCACCGATCGAACTCGGTCTCGATTTCAAGAATCGGGTCATATTCCTCAATCCGCCAGCGTCGCCACCAATCGTCGTAAATGAGCTGGAGACGCTCGAGGGAAGCGGGAAGAGCGCCGTGTACATCCGCAACGATTTTCCATCGTTTTGAAGCGCCGAAGCGGATCAGGGGTTCGTCACGTGATTGGATGACCGCGAAGGTTGAGGCGAAAAGATCGGGATCCGCCCGCCCGCTGCGTTCATCAAAAACCATGCGAATCCGCGCCTCGGAGACGATTCGATCGGCCTCGGGCATGAAGAGACGACTGCGATCGGGTCGGAGGAAGGGGATTTGCCGCAGGGCGATGTTGCGAAACTGCTCTTGGGAGATCTTGTCCAGATACACATAAAACACATCGCGCAAGTTCCGCAGCGCGCTGGAAAGCATCTCGATGTTGTTGAATTTTTCCTCCAGAAAATCCCGGTCGCAAAATTGTCGCAGGACGAAAATGTGAGCCATGGCCAGTTCGAGCGCCTCCTCGACCTGGCCTGCCTCCATGCGACGGTACACCTCGGCGGTGGCGAAAGCGGAGATCGTGCTGAGGGCGTTGAAGTACTCGAAGTCGATTTTTCCGAGTTGCGCATCACGGACGATATCGATGTAGATGCCGGCCTGTCGGTAAGCGGCATCGACCTCGTCCTTGCCATAGGGTAGACCGATGATGTTCTTGTTTCGGGATTCGATGATCGCCTGGGCCATGGCCGAATTGGACTCAGCCCAGCCGCTCACCGCCGACCAGCGGGGCATCTTCATCTTGTTGTGAATGGTGTTCTGGTTGAACTCACTGCCGACGGCCATCGGCGGGTTGCTTAGTTTGAGATAGGCGTCGAAGAGGATCTTGTAGCTCTTGCTTTCATCGCGGCCTTCGACGGTGCTGTGCTCGTTGAGCTTTCTGATCACATCCTCGATCGAGCGCAGGTCGTTCCGGGCGGCGGCGGCGCCACTGGAACCGCCGGACGAGGATTGACGATCCATCCGGGTCTGACCCATGACCACGGAACAGCACAGAAGCATTGGAAAAATGACAGTAACGCGAGACAACCTCATCAAAAGACACCTTCCTGTAACGGCGGAAATCGACGGTGATGAAAACGTGATCTTATCACACAAGACCGGTCGGGGATGACAGAGAAATCACGGATTCCTCCTCGCCACCGGGGAATGCCGCTATCATCTGCCCCATGCAATATGAAAGTCCGCTGCCATGATAGTTGGCGTCCCCACTGAGGTGAAGCCTGATGAATATCGGGTCGGCATGCGACCCGTCGGAGCTGAAATGTTGCTCCGTGATGGTCACACCGTCCTGATCCAGGCTGGTGCCGGGCTGGGGAGCGGTTTCCCTGACCGCCTGTATGACGCGGTCGGTGCCGATATTGTTCCTGCCGCAGATGAAATATGGTCCCGGGCCGACCTGGTCGTCAAGGTCAAGGAGCCCCAGCCTTCCGAGATTCCCCTGCTTCGCAGGAATCAAACCCTCTTCACCTATCTTCACTTTGCCGCCGACCGGGACCTCACCCTCGGCTGCATCGAAAGCGAGTGCGTCGCGGTCGCCTACGAAACCCTGACCGATGATAACGGGCATCTGCCCCTGCTGACCCCCATGAGCGAGATCGCCGGCAAGCTCTCCATCCAGGAGGGG
>JADFSH010000042.1 GCA_022560875.1 Planctomycetota bacterium
AACCGGATGGGGGTTCCGATCCGGGCAACATGAAAACCCATGCCTCGCGAGATGGCGACGATTGGATCATCAACGGATCCAAGATGTGGATCACCAACGGCACGATCGCCGATCTCGCTGTCGTCTGGGCGATGACCGACGAGGGATTACGCGGCTTTCTCGTGGAGAAGGACACCGACGGCTACACAACTCGCGACATCGAGAAAAAATACTCGCTCCGGGCCTCGGTGACATCGGAACTGTTCTTCGATAACGTGCGCGTACCCGAAGGGAACATGCTGCCGAATGTTCGCGGACTGAAAGGGCCGCTCGGTTGCCTGACCCAGGCTCGCTACGGCATCGCGTGGGGAGCGATCGGCTCAGCAATCGCATGCTTCAGGGAAGTGCTCGAGTATTCGAAGGTGCGGGTGCTCTTTGATCGTCCGCTTTCGCACACGCAGACCGTCCAGCGCCGTCTGGCCGACATGTGCCGCCGGATCACGACCGCGCAGTTGATGGCCCTGCAACTCGGACGGCTCAAGGACCAGGGCCGGATGCACCACAGCCAGGTGTCACTGGCGAAATGGAACAACGTCCGCATGGCCCTCGATATCGCCCGCGATGCCCGTGACCTGCTCGGAGCAAGCGGGATCAGCATCGAATTCTGCCCGATCCGGCACATGCTTAACCTCGAGAGCGTGATCACCTATGAGGGGACGGAAACCATTCACGAACTGATCGTGGGGCGTGAGCTGACCGGACACAACGCATTCTGACGGTTTTCGGAAATGAGGTTAGTTCGTAACTGATCCGTACTGCTCGATCAGGGTGTCGGCGATGGCGCGGCAGCGTTTCAGTTTCGCGCAATACTCCGGCTCGGATTCCGTTTCCTCGTATGACTGATTCAACGAGGTCAATTGCGGCCCCTGAATGAGCTGATCCGCCATTCCGAAGAGGCAGTGATCTTCCTTGTCGATGTGGGCGCGGAGGAGGTTCAGATACGAGCGGCCATGGTCGAAGATTATCTGTACGGCATCGGAATCACCCGTGTCCGCAGCTTCGAGATGCTCGGAGATGGTGCGGACATGCATGCGGGCCTGCTGGTGTTCATGCAGCATGACTCCAATCGGACCTCCTTCCCGGGGAATGCCGGCCTGCTCCATGCATGGGAAAAGGTGATCCTCCTCCCGGCAGTGATGACATTGGTCGGCGAAGCCTTGAAAAAACTTGACGAATGGCTCAAAGACGCTCCGATGAACTTCGCCGGACTCGACGGCCTCGGCCAGAGCGGTTTCGAAACAATCGAGTACCTGAAGAATCAACTGGTGCTCTTCGCGCAAGCGACGGGTCGGATTCACATTGCAGCTCCTTTTTCGCAATCGGCCGGGGATTCATTCATGCGTTCTCTGTCGGTCGCCGGTTTTCCGCTTACGGGTGTAGATCAGGACATAGACCCCGCACACATCCTCGGTGCATAAGGCGCACGCGGGACCGAAATCATCCGGGGTGAGTTTCTGAGCCAGGACTTCGAAGCCGAGCATGTCGTACAGTTCGGTCAGCTCCTGGACCCGAGTCGGATCGGTGACGTTGCGGCGCACCCAACCGTCGGCGAGCAGTTGAGGATCCGCCGGGATCGTGGATTCGCCGGGATCGGCTTTTTCGTTAATCGGGCACAGTCTGTAGTCCGTTGCCACGTCCTCGCTCCTCACCGAATCGACGCATTGCCCGCAGCGGAGGCCACATGCACTTCGCCTTCCTGTCGCAGTTTTTCCAGCCGTCGCTGACCCAGAATCGCGGCCCCCAGCGCGGCAACAAACTGGACCATCTCCGGGTCCGGTACATTGACCTCGGCTTTAAGCACCTCGCTCACTGCTCGGGCCATTGTGTCGAAGCGGAGGATGCCCCCGATCAGCGTGTACTCGGGCTCGGCCTTGACGCGTTTCATGAGTTGCACCGATCGAGTGACGAGCGACTCAATCGCGCCTTGCATGATGTCGGCGGGGGCCGTGCCGAGTGAGAGGTGATTGATCACTTCTGACTCCGCGAAGACGGCGCACACGCCGGAGATGGGAACCGGCTCCCGGGAAGTGGCCATGAGCGGCCCCATTTCCTCCGTGGTGAAACCCATGTACCGTGCGGTTTTTTCCAGGAATGCTCCAGTGCCCGCAGCACACTTGTCATTCAGGCGGAAGGATTTGACCCAGGAGTTCTCATCAAGGCGACTGGACTTCATCGTCTGTCCACCGACGTCAAGCACGGTGTGTGTGCCGGGGAAGAGGTGTGACGCGCCGCGCGCGCTGGCGGTGAGATCGGTCACGTGGATGTTCTTGAATGTGCACTGATGACGCCCGATTCCGGTCGCGATGACGTAATTCACATCGTCCTGCTTCAAGCCGGCTTTGTCCAGGCAGGCCTCATAGGCGCTTCGCGACACTTCGCTGAGCCGAAAGCCGGTCGGACGGAGATCGCGGCTGAGAATAGTGCGCTTCTCATCAATAATGATCGCCTTGGTGTAGGTCGATCCGATGTCAATACCAACGGTGAATGTCATCCGAAAGTCTCCACGGTGTCACGAGGGTTTCGACTGGACAGAATGCGGTCAAGGGCGAAGAGGGCAGCCCCCAGCGCGCCCATGTAATGCGATTCCTCACTGACGTTCAGCTTCAGACCCAGCCGTTCCTCAAGAGCCTGAATCATGGCGATGTTGCGAGTCACTCCGCCCGTAAAAGTGACCTGCTCTTCAATGCCCACCCGGCGGAGCAATCCTGCGGAACGAGTCGCGATCGACTGATGAACGCCCCACAGAATATCCTCGATTTTCTTTCCCTTCCCCAGCCAGGAAAGCACTTCCGATTCAGCGAAAACAGTACAGGTTGTGCTGATTCGTACTGGTTTCTGATACTGCAGAGCCCGGGATCCAAGTTCGTCGAGGGGGATGTCGAGGGCGGATGCGGCGGCGCCGAGAAAGCGCCCGGTTCCCGCCGCGCATTTGTCATTCATGCAGAAATCCACGATCTCGCCTTCGGGATTGACCCGGATGGCCTTGGTGTCCTGGCCGCCCATGTCCAGGACGGTGCTCGTGCCGGGGAACATATGCACCGCGCCGCGCCCGTGACAGCTGATCTCCGTCACCTGCGCGTTGCCGAAGGTCACCCGGTAGCGACCGTAGCCAGTGCCGATGATGTACTCGATTTCATCTTCCTGCCGCCCGGAGTCCTTGAGCGCCTGTTGATAGGCATGTTCCGCCGCCCGGATCACATTTGCGCCGGTGTCGATCAGCGACCGGCTGATGATCCGTCGGTCCTCGTCGATGATAACTGCTTTGGTTTGCGTCGATCCGACATCGACGCCTGCCGCATAGGTCATGGTTGATCCTCGATTATTTTATCTGCGTCTGCTGTCTGCGCGAGGCGAGTCCCTCAAAGAACGCATCGATTCGATTTTTCATCTGGGCTTCCGAAACCACCCTTCGGTCCATCATGTCCGATTCAAGAAACAAGCTGGGGATGTCGCGCCGCTCGGAGAGCGCGCGACGACAGTCCGCAAGGCCCGTGGAGACGGTGCGACAACTCTTGATGGGGTGATAAATGATCCCATCGACGTGAAAATCGTCGATCATCTCTTCAAGTATTCGATCCTGGTAGAACATGCTGTCCATGGCGTCCCGCACGTTGATGAGGACACCCTCGGCCAGGGATTCGATGGGCCGGTCCAGGTCGTACTGGAAGCCGCAGTTGGTGCCGCCCGAGGCGAACCACAGGTAGGTGGAGTTGATGAATGTGCCGCCCCAGTCGGTGAACAATTCATTGAAGCGCCGGAAGATCGGGTAGCACGGCACCCCGACGAACACGAGCCGATATTCCTCTTCGGTCATGGTGCCGATATGATGCTCGGCCTTGTACTGCATCTCCTCGACGAGTTGCTTGAAGTATTCCGCTCCCTCGGGCGTGCCTCGGAATCCGTTGGCCACGCCGAGAAAAATGGTTCCATCCGTGAGCGCGCTGAAGACCGAGGGCCGACTCCGGTTCAGATCGATGATCTGCTTCCACGCCGCGCTCATGTCGTTGGCGTGCCCGAGGGTCTCGCGGAGCCGGTCGATGTCGAATTTTTTCTCCGTGACCTTCTCGCAGGTGGTGATGAGTTCCCGGAGTTGGACCTCGACGTAGCGGCGATCGTTTTCAAAATCCGGATCGCCCGGCCAGGTCTGCCCACCCGCTTCGCGTGTACCGGGCACGTCGATCGTGACGATCGGAATGTCGTACATGCGCTGCCAGATTTCCGCCCACTTGATGTAGGTGTTGCAGGCGTTGGTGAGCACGGCGAGGCTGGGCCTGGGAATCCGACCCATCGGATGCTCGCCATGCCTGAGTTGGAGGGCGACGTCCGCCTTCACATAACCGCATATGTCTGGCGAGTAGCCGTAATCCTCCGCCTGCTCGAGATACTCATGGGCGACATGTCGTACTGCGGTCTGGAGTGAGTTGATTTCCGGAAAGACGACCGGAAGATCGAACGTCTTGAGGATTTCATTGAGGCTGCCCATCACGAAGACGTAAGCGGATTGACCGCCCTGTTCAGCGGTTTCCGTCAGGGAAGTAAACCACTCTCGAAAGAGCCGCGCTCCATCTCGATTGCCACGACCGACCAGTTCATCTGTACGTAACGTAGTTTCCATGTCTCGCCCTTCATCTCAGGCAAAAAGAATGTTTTCCAGGAATGTCTCGACCTGCATTTCCAGATGCTCGAACGATGTCATGTTTTCCTCAAATTCGCTTACGAAGTACGGGATGCCTTTCTCGTCAAGGGCATAGGTGTAGGCCACCTGCTCCTCAAGTCCGGGCTCGCACATTTTCGCGGCGGCGACGATGACGGCGTCCGCACGCGCCATCTCGACGCGCTCAAGCAGCATTTCTTCCTTCGGTTTGCGATTGTCATGCTGGACGGGGCTGTATGAGGAACGCTCCAGGTAGGCTTCCGCAAGATTGAAAAGCGGATCGCCCTCGGTGGGCACATCCTCAAGGATCCATCGCAGTCCGATGAGAAAATCGTCATCGACGATGTAGCATGTGCGCCCGAGCATGCGTACCAGATCCAGTGGAGGCTGCTCGCAGAAACCTCCCTCAAAGACGACTCGAATCCGATCCTGAGGACGCGCGCTGCCTTCCCGGATCTGCGGGAGCAAAGTCCGCAGAAGATCATTGTGTTCTTCACGTGGTATCAACCCGGCAATCGACACCAGACAGTAAGCATCCTCGGCACTGATCAGCCAGGGCGTCTCGCGTTTGATGTCATAGAGCTCGCGAAGCAGGCTTCGATTGTCATTAAAGACCGCGAGCGACAGTCGCAGATCCTCGTCGGTGACGATCCTGCCGGTGATATCCTCGATCAGGCGCTTGATGCGGTTGTACTCGTCACACAGATACTGTGCGCTGTGAGACGAGTTGGGATTCTGGGGCAGGTACAGGATCTGACAGGGATGATCGAAGTTCCGCCCCCAGATTGCGGCGAGATTACGGGCCGCATCGCAGATGGGGTGGGAGACGAACAGGTCAAGCTCAAGTTCCCCGGTGAGTGCGACTTCCAGCGAGGTCTTGAGGATCGAACACAGGTAGGAACCGAAGTGTGAATCCGCCCGGCCCGGCTCGACCGGAGCCCCACGTATCTTCACTGGAAGCATTCCCGCGGCATGTGCGATCTCCTCCGGGAAGTACACCTGGAAATGTCCGAGAACTTTCCCCCCGGCCTCGCGCCATCGTTTCACCGTTGGAAAAGTCGCGTCCTCCACGAGTTCGCGGCAGAGGTACAGCGCCTCGTCGAGGGTCTGGTTTTTCCATTCATCGAAGACAGGAATTCTCATAGTGCGGTTCCTGGGGGCGGTTCCGGGGGAGGTTCGATTCATTCATCGTCTGACGCGATGCCCTTTCCGTTCGGGTATTGCCAGCCGGGAAGCTCGGTGTCGGCACAGGCGTAATCCATGTGGGGGGCTCGTGCGTTGCGATCGAGCAGCTTGAGCAGTCCGGAGCGGATGAAGGGATTTTTTCGGGGGTTGAACGTTTCGCCGGTGTCGTGGGCGAGGGCTTCGTCATCAACACCTCGGGCGAGTTCCTTCTTGAAGAGAGCGCGGGAGTAGGGTGCGTCCTTGGCCATCTGCCGTGCGCGCTCATAGCCGCGCTGAAGTGCCTCATGCTCAGTTTCATACACACCGTTGCTCAAGCCGACCTGATAGGCTCGATCAGCGGTCAAGCCCTGGTCGAAGATCTCAAAGATGATGGAGTGGCCCATGCCGAGACGCTGGAGTTCTCCCGCGGCCCCGAAACCGGGCAGGATTGCGTAATCGAGTTCCGGCTGGTTGTACGTGTTCTTCTGCTGCCAGAGAGAGGCGCGATCGAGCGTGTCATACACGAATCCTTCGCAGCGGACGTCGTAGCGGAGATCAAGGAAATACGTGAACTCTGCTCCCCCTCCCCATTTCTCGCCGAACACGCCGATCGACGCAACCGGGCTCGTCTGAATCAACCGGAATAAATCGACAGCGTTGCGGCTGGACAATGCGGCTTCTGCTTCGGAGAGCGGGGCGTAACCTTTCTCCCGCTCGAACCAGCCCCGGTTGAATTCGCGGGCATCGGCCCCCAGCATGCGCATGCCCTGACCGGCGGCGGTGAACATCACCGCCCCGCATTTCCCCAGCCGATGCAACTCGAGTACTCGGTGATAGACATGCGTAAGCTGGTCAATCACGGCGTGATTGAAAATGTTCCCCCGCAACGGATTGTTGAAAACGATACTTGCCACACGATCCCGCGAGGAAGGTTCGTAGTAGATCAGGTCAAGGTATGATCCCTTGTATTCACCCGATTGAAGATCAAGTTCGGCCACCGGCGTGCGGTAGTATTTGCCGTAGCCGAGCAGATGCGTGAAGTTGCGCTTGAGCATGTCATGGAGGAGGCATTGCCGCCCTTTTCGGGGGCCGAGTTCCCCTTCGGTGTCGAGCATTTCAACCATAAAGGGATCATCCGCGTTCTCATCCCGGGCGCGGCGGACCAGCTCGATGACGCCATCCACGGTCAGATGATCGATGAGAGCATCAATAAACTCGATGAGACCGGTTTTGTAGCGCAAACCGGCACGGGTGGAGTTGTTGATCTGCCCCGGGGTGGCGATGCCATCCTGAATCAGATCCAATGCGTACAGGCAGATGGGGAGGACATATCGTCTGAATGCCTTGCCTCCGGCGTCATTGGCACCGGCAACCAACACCAGAGACTCGGCGCTCTTGATCGTTCCCTCTCGCCGGTCTTTCTCTGCGGCTTCGTAGAATGACCAGAAGTCCTTGCGGGAAATCTCGCCGATAGGAACGTAGTCATCGGCTTCGGGATCGTAAACCTCTTGTGGGGCGGGGCGCTTACCCTCGCTCCAGGTGAAAAAGCCGCAACGGGATGGGGAGTTGATCCCCGCGTGTCCCTTACTCTCGAGGGTGGCAATCCAGGCGGGGTAGAAATCGTCATTGCGCATGTACAAGCTTCGCAGTCGATCATTGGCGGGAAGCGACTCGCCGAGGTGGCGCGACGATTCCGTGTACGGCATGTGGCCGGTCTGATCGAGCACGACAAAGGGGTTGACGGTGAAGAGTTCCCATAAACCGCCAAGTTGAACAATATCACGCGAAGATTTGACATCCCAGGAGATGATCGCGGCCATGGCCTGGAAGATGGGATCGGCGAGGTAGCCGTGATGATCGTAGGGAAGGGCGATGACGTTCTTTTCGAGAATCTGGTCGGCAAAGACCACTCCAAGCAGATATGTCTCCTGCGAGGCGTACTTGCCCTTCATCACGTCGATGAGCCGGTTTGCCTCGAAGGGGAAGTAGCCGTGTACGGTGAGAAACTTTTCGCGGAAGGCTTCCGTTTTGAACAGCACCGCCAACTCTTCTGTGGTGTGTGACGAAGTGTTGGAAAAGATGGCGGCGAGACGCTCGGGATCGACCGCCTGCTCGATGGATTCGAAGATTGTGAGCTTGACCTCAACCCGTTCGGTGGCGACTTCCCAGATGATATCGACGTCGACTAGATCCTCGTAATGCTGAGTATAGCTCGTGCGGCGGGCGAGCGTCTCGGCGTCCTGCTCGCGAATGCGCATGGATTTCACGTCAGCGGCCCACTGCTCTTCAAGCCGGGTTCGAGCCTTGTCCAGAGCCTCGGCCTGCACGTCAAGAAGGATTACTCCGTAGCCGGTTTTGCGGAGCAGGTCGATGGCGATGCCGATTCCCATCGTCCCCGCCCCGATGATCGCGACACGCTGGATTCGGTTGATCCGTTTCACCGCAGGATCCAGTGTCTTGTCGCCGAAGGCAAATGCTTTTTCCATCTCGATGATTCCTGTTCAAGACACTTGGGTATTGCGGAGAATGACCGCGATGCCCTGGCCACCGCCGATGCACGCCGACGCGCAGCCGTATTTCACACTGCGGCGCTTCATTTCAAACAGCAGATCCACGAGAAGACGAGTCCCCGTGGCGGCGAGGGGGTGGCCGATAGCGATCGCCCCGCCGTTGACATTGGTCTTCTCCCGGTCGAGTCCGAGTTCTTTTTCCACTCCCAGGAACTGGGCCGCGAACGCCTCGTTGATTTCCCAGAGATCGACATCGTCCTGTTCGATTCCGGCGCGCTGAAGCGCCTGGCGGATCGAGGGGATGGGTCCGCGTCCCATGAGGCGGGGTTCGACGCCGCTGATGCCATACCCGGCGATCTCGAATTGAGTGTCGAGCCCGAGCTTTTCGGCGCGTTTGCGATCGGCGAGGAGGATCGTCGCCCCTCCGTCGCTGATCTCGCTGGCGTTGCCTGGTGAAACCAGACCGTGAGGTGTGAGGCCGCGCAACCGTTGAAGGGTGTCAACGGTGGTGTCGCGGACACATTCATCTCGCGCGAGATGCACCGGATGATCGTCGAGATCAATGGTGTCGATGGCGAACATACCCTGCAAGGCATCGCCCCCGTTGAGATGGCTCTCGCGATTGGCTCTTCTCGCCCGCTGGTGCGAAAGCACCGCGAACGCATCGCATTCATCGCGGGTCACGCCCAGCTTATGGCCGTACTCGTCGGCAGTTCTCATCATTGTCGTGTTGGCGAGATCGTGGTTCAGGGAGGCGAGCATCGAGTCCTCAATCTCGCCATCCTCGCGAAACTCCCAGAAGTTCGTGCCGCTGCAGCGGGGAGAGCGCATGATCCGAGGAGCCCGTGACATCACCTCCGCCCCGAAGCACAGCGCGACGTTCGTGTCGTCCACCGCCTCGGGGAGGGCGATCTGTTGGAATCCGTTCACCACGGTCTGCAACCCCGAGCCGCATATCCGCTGGACCATGAGGGCGGGGGTTTCGGTCTTGAGTCCGCAGCGCAGCGCGACATTGCGCGGAAAGTAGATGTCCTGGGTGTCAGGGGCGGTGAACTGATAGACGTTGGCTCCGATCGCGGCATCGATGTCGTTCTTGTCGATGCCGCTGCGCGTGATGGCTTCCTCCGAAGCGATGACCGCGAGGTCTTCAGCGGTCGAGTGGCTCAGCGTGCCGCACTTGATGCCGACGGGGGTGCGGGCCGCGCCCGCGATGACGATATGGGGAAATCCGTTACGCATGGCTTGCTGAGACTCCCTGCAACTGGGGTTGAAAAACCTCGATCACCCCGGCCAGCTTCTCGGGCCAGAACAAGCTTTCCAGTTCGCGTTTGAAGGAATCGCACACCCGCTGGTGCACGATCTTGGATGACGGGGTCAACTCTCCCCGCTCCAGCGAGGGATCGCGATCGGCGATCACCGCCCGCTTGATTCGCTGGTACTTCACCTCGATGAGGGCGTTGATGCGGGCCAACTCGGAGGCGAACAACTCGTGGAACGCGTCCTGAGTCGTCATCTCGGCTTCATCGATGCCCGCCTCCGCCGCCCATTCCCGAAGGCGGACAAAATCAGGGAAGATCAAAACGCCGACATAGTCTTTGCCGCTGCCCACGACGAGCGCGGTCCCGATGTAGGGTGATTCATTGACGAGGATGTTCTCGATTCGCTGGGGATGAACCTTCTCGCCGGTTGTGAGTTTAAAAGCTCCGTCCTTGCGCCCGAAGATGCGCAGACCGACCCGGGTGAATTCACCGAGGTCGCCAGTATGGAACCATCCCTCTTCATTGAGAACGCGGGTCGTGGCCTCTTCATCATCAAGATATCCTTGCATGACGTTTGGCCCTTTGACGAGGATTTCCTGGTCACTACCCACCCGCACCGTGACGCCAGGGATGGGAAAGCCTACGTACCCGCTGCGCCAACCGAGATCCTTGCGAGTGGCGGTGACGCAGGGGGATGTTTCCGTCAGCCCCCAGCCTTCCAGTACGGGTATATCGTGAAGGCGATAGAGGCGCTCGACATGCGCAGGGAGCGAAGCCCCGGCGGTGAATACCATCCGCAGGCGATTGCCGAACACGATCGCTTCATCAGCCGGATTCTCCAGGCAGCGCGTCAGGAGCATGTCATGGACACGCGGCACGCTGAAAAACACGGTGGGACCAAACGCCTTCCAGTTCTCGATCATGCGATCGATGTCGCGGCCTCGTGAATCGTCGAGGCACAACTCGCATCCCTGATAGAGGGTCATGAATCGCTCGAACAACCCCCCGAAGCTGTGATGCCAAGGCAGATAGCTCATGAAGACGTCGTTTTCGCCGACATCCCAGAGTAGCGACATCGCCTTCTGCTGGGATATGAGATTGCCGTGGGTGAGCTTGACGCCCTTGGGCGGTCCGGTGGTTCCGGATGTGTACATGACCATACAGAGGTCGTCGGATCCCATCGCGTGCAGACGCTCTTCCAACTCCTCGGCGCTCGCTCCGCCCGGGGCGGTCAGTTCGGCAAAGTCAACGGCGCCCCAAGCGGCGGCCCGCTCGTCAAAGTCCATGCAGTAATAGGTTTCAATC
Source organism: Planctomycetota bacterium (assembly GCA_022560875.1). Lineage (GTDB taxonomy): Bacteria > Planctomycetota > Phycisphaerae > Phycisphaerales > SM1A02 > JADFSH01. Next base: position 10,932 of record JADFSH010000042.1, read on the forward strand.
CCATGGTGGCGGCCGCGCTCGATCTTCTCAAGCTGGTGCTGACCCGAAACCACAACCAGCCGGGGCCGGGCGTGGCAAAGCACATAGGCGATCTGCGGAGGAGGATACCCCGCAAAGATCGGCACCGACACCGCGCCGATGGACATCGCCGCCATTTCAAACGTGAACATTTCGATACGGTTCTCACAAATCATGCCGATCCGGTCGTCGGGCTTTGTGCCTTGGGCGATGAGATGCCGTGCGATACGGAATACCGAATCGGCGAACTCGCTCCAGGTGACGGCAAAGTCCCGGTTTCCCGAGCGATGTCGGATATACACCTTGTCGTTCCACTTCTGCTCGCGATTCTTCAGCACTTGCCCGAGCGACGATTCGAACTCGCCGACTGGAGTTGGATTCGTGTGTTCTTCGCCGATCCTTCGGATGCCCAGGCTTTCATCAAGTCCCTGCGCAGTGGTCTGGCTATAGGCAAGGCAGGTGTCGCGGAGGAGGTCCTTGGTGAGAACAAACTGCTCCTCCGGCTGCTTGCGAGTGTACTCGGAGGAGAACATGTCGATGCCGGCCCGTTTGCGGATGAGATACGAGGCAACGAAATGAACGATGTTCGTCGCCAACTCCTTGATATGCGAGCAGCCCGCATGTCCGCCGACCCGCCGGTTGATCTCATTGAGCACGCCGCGCTCTATTTGCAGGCCGACCAGACGTTCGGCGACCGATTCGACTTCACGACACACCGGAAACGGCACTCGGATCATGTCCAGTTCGCTGCGTGTAATCTGCTCATCCGGGATATGAACGTTCACCTCCAGCTTGATCAAGTGATCGTTGTCCAGAAATGTGCCGATGAGGACGAGATCATCCGGTCCCGCGTCATACAGGTCGATACCGATATTTCGTTGTGCCGCCAGTTTCATGTTTCGTCTCCTCGAACCGTTTTTTGCGGACACGTCGTCACGATGCCGGATGGCCCGGGCCATCGCTTGTTGGACACCACGACGAAGGGACTTGAACTGTCGCTCCTCCGCTTGCATTCCGGCAATTGCGGCGTACCGACAGAGCGGCGTGAGCAGCCATTCCTCATTGGAGAACAGTTTGACGCTCTTGAAGCCCCGATCCAACTCGTCGCGAAAGGTCTTGAGCGAGCTTGTGACGTGGCCGGCGAACTTCATGATGATTGCGCGATGCCCGGCCCAGGTTTCTTCATATTCGGCATCTTCCGGATAGGCACCGATGGCGCGCCCCACGTCGAAGACGGGGCGGGTCACTTCATGAATGAACTCTTCCTTCGTTGGATCCTTGCACAGATCGCCCATGCGCAGATCGATCAACTCGCCGTCGGGCTTGACGGTGTGGATCAGACCGCCGACGTTGAGCACGATGGAGATCATCGCCTTGTCGAACTCGATGCGGGTTCCCGGCACGCCGCGGATGTGGGTGTGGGTGAAATCGTGGGCGGTGAGAATATTTTCGATGCGCTCTCGCTCATATTCCCCGCCCCCGGCGAAGACGAGCGAACCTTTCTTCTCCAGCAGGTAGACCGTTTCGGTCCCGCTTCCCCGTCGTCCGCCGGCCTGGAGAGAGATGCCGCGCACGACACGGTCCAGGAGAAGCTCGATCATCTCATCGGTGACGCCCGGCAGGCGATCGGTCAGCACCGCCTCGTTAAGCTGTTCAGCGTAGTTCTGGATCGTCTGCTCGGTAAGTATCCCGTTGGGCAGGATCAGAAGGATGGGGACGTTCTCCCGCATGTCACGCATGGAGACAAGTCGGTTTCGCTGGACGAGAATTTCCAGGAAGCGGGTCATCTCCTCGGTGAAGAAGCCGAGTTGATCGGGGTTGCAGCAGACAAACAGCAGTTCGGGTAGCGCGTCGCGGGCGTCGGCTTCGAGCAGGTTCGTGAAGATGCGATTGGTCAGAGGCACGCTGCGCAAGACACCGTCTTCTTCAATACGGATGGTGCCGGCCTCTTTCAGGAGCTGGGTGATGCCGTCGCCCGTGCGACCAATGAAGCACTCGGCACCGGCGTGGATGAAGAATCCCACCCCCAGCGCGCCGGGAGGATGAACGCCGAGATGACCTTCGCGCAGCATCAGCCCTTACACTCCGTGATGGATTCCGCTGCGCGGGAGGTTTGGACGGGTCGAGTGAGATACTCCCGCGCCAGCAGGGCCGCGCCGTACGCGCCGGCAAGCTGCGGATGCGGGGGCAGCAGCACCTTTGTCTCCAGACGCTCCTCCAGGGCCCGGACCATCGCGCGGCAGTGGGCCACCACGCCCCCCGTCGCCGCCACCGGCCCGTCGTGAGCCGAGATCATCTCGTAGATGCGCGACGCGATCGACCGGAACAGGCCCATGGAGATGTCATCGCGCGGCTTACCCGCCTTGATGCACTCCAGCACCTCCGTGCCCGCGAATACCGTGCAGTAGCTGTTGAGCACCATCGGGGTCTTCGAGCGCATCGCCAGCTCGTCGATGTCGGCCAAGGGTATGCCCAGACGCATGGCAATGGACTCGAGAAAGGTTCCGGTTCCCGCGGCACACTTGGCGTTCATTCGATAATCGGCCATGCGGCCCCGTTCGTTGAGGCGGATGATCTTCGTGTCCTGTCCCCCGATGTCGATGATGTTGCGCACCTCGGGGTACCACTGCCGCGCCCCGCGGGCATGGCAGGTGATCTCCGTGATGTGGCGATGCGCAAAGTCGATCTGCTCGCGCCCGTAGCCGGTGGAAACGCACTGGGTGATGTCCTCCCGCAAGCCCTCGGCCTGAAACAGCGATTGCTCCAGTACGATCTCCGCCGCCTCCGGATAGCTGAAGCCCGAAGAGATCACGTGATGGCCGATCAGCGTCTCCTCGGCGTCGAGGACCACGCACTTGGTCGCCGACGAACCCGCATCGATGCCGACGAAGAGGGCAGCGCTCATGAGCGTCGATCCTCCAGTTGCTCGATGAATGCCTCGATGTTGGTCATCGTCTGGGCGGTGGAGAAGAAGCGACCATCGCAAAGATCGCCGTCGATGACGAGCACGGGCAGATCCAACTCATCGCGCAAACGCTGAGCCATGCCGAAGCGGGAGTTTGTGTTGTTGGGGCAGGTGCGGGCGTTATGGAAAATGGCGCCATCAATGGAGAAGCGATTGAACATGTCCAGCAGGAATTCCTGCTTGAAGCGTTCATCGCGATTGATGAAAATTTCGATGCTGGTTTTCGCCATCCACGCCAGCGGATCCCCGCCGTCATAGGGTTCAAATGCCCATGAATTGCAATAGGTGCTGGCGGCGATCACCGTCCGGAGATCGAAAAACTTTTCCGACAACTCCCGGATCTTCGGCCACACCGGCATGCCTTCCCAGTACAGCCTCCATTGCTCATCGGGCACCGCCCCGACGCTTTTGTCGATTCGCTTCCGCATCTCCGTCAGCAGTTGTTCGTAATATTCAACCGCGGCCTGAGACCCCCGCATCAGAATGACCGGGGACATGTGGATCAGGCCATCCCAGAAAGTGATGGGCGAGGGCTTTGCGATGGCGGTATCGAGAATTACTTTCCAGAGTGTGCTGGCGCGGCTGGAAAGGGCGACGATCTCCTCCAGCGCCGCCCAGTCCAGTCTTTTATCAAACCGACTTTCGATCTGTTTGATAAACCGCGCCAGCAACCCCCGGACAAAGTCCACGTGATGATCTCCCACTTCTCCAAGGTGCGAGGGCGGGCAGATGCCGAAAACGGCGGCATCGTTTCTCTTCCCGAAAAAGCTGAACCAGTCCTGCACTTCGCGGCACTGATTCGTGCTGTAGGCAAGTACATCGGGAGTGGGGGGGCCATCAATGCCGTAAATCTCCTGAAGCGGACTTTCACCGGCCAGAGCCGCGCCGATGTCGCTGTTCATGTAGGAGCAGGATTCGGATCCGTATCCGATGCCGATGGCACGGGGGATATACTCCGGGCTGACCTTTCTCGCTCCGAGCAGCGCACCGTGATTCTCCGGAAAGAACACCTCGAATCCAAAGGCGGTGAGGATTTCGCAGGGGCCGACCGAAGTGCACCATGCCACTTGTCGATCCGGATCTTTCGCCGCAGCATCGAGATTGAGAAAATAATCGCGCATCAGGGTACGAAGGCGATTTTGCGCCTGAATCTCGACTCGTTTGATCGCGGTGCTTGGCACTCGGAAAATCTCCGGATTCAGGGAATGACTATCGAACGGAGCGACTCGCCCTTTTTCATCACGTCGAACGCACCCTGGATCTGATCGAGCTCGAACCGGTGAGTTACAAGGCGGGAAACGTCAATCCGTCCCTGCTCCACCATGCGGATGAGGGGCACGTATTCACCCGGCGGGCAACCCAGGGAGCCGACGATCTCCAGTTCCTTGAACATGATCTTGCCGGCGACAATGGAGATCTTTTCTTGGGTGTAACCGACCACGCAGAGGCGACCGCCGATACGCACCGACTCAAAGGCCTGTTCGATGGTGCGGGGGTTGCCAATCACCTCGATGGCGATGTCCGCCCCGCCGTCGGTGAGCTTCTTGATTTCCTTGCTCACATTTTCGACCGAGGAGGCGTTGATGGTCTGGGCCGCCCCGAACTCAGTGGCCCACTGGAGTTTGCGGTCGTTGACATCCACTGCGATGACATATCCACCCGCGACAGTGGCGAACTGCACCGCGTTGATGCCCACCCCGCCGCAGCCGAAGACCACGACGGTATCGCCGGGACGGACTTTTGCGCGGTTCTTCACCGCGTGGTAGGGGGTGGAAAGGGCGTCGGCGATGATGGAGGCGTCCTCCAGCGGGATCCCCTCGGGGAGATTCAACACGTCCTTGGCGGGAACCGCCACGAACTCGGCATAAGCGCCGTCGAAATGATTGCCCAGCATTTTCATGTCGCTGCAGATGTTCTCGCGTCCCATCCGGCAGAACCGGCACTTGCCGCAGGTCAGTACTGCGGGAATGAGCACGCGCTGGCCGACGGTGACGTTGGTGACCTCGGGTCCGATCTCCTTGACAATGCCCGACGCCTCGTGGCCGAGCACGATGGGTGGTTTCTTGAAGGTCGGCACGCCGTGCTCGATGTAATGCAGGTCCGTATGGCAGGCGCCGCATGCGGCAACCTTGACGAGAATCTGATCGGGTCCGACGCCGGGAACGGGAATGTTCTCGATGGTCATACCCAACTCAGGCCCGTGAAATACCGCTGCTTTCATCGATTCGGTCCTTTGAATGATTTGCAAGTCAATTTGCAGGGTGTGTGATTGATTACGCGTGGCACCATTCCGGATCCCGCTTTTCCACAAATGCCGCGATACCCTCGTGGGCGTCCGACAATGACATGAGTTCATTGAGATAGAGGCGTTCAGCCTGCTCGAGATGTGCCATGATCTGACCCCGAGCGACCAGCGAGGTGGCTTTCTTGGCCAGACGTACGACGGGGCGAGAAAGCTTGCGAATGTTGTCGAGATACGCCTGGACGTGTTCTTCAAAAACATCCACTGGATAAACGTGGCTGGCCAGGCCGATCCGCAGCGCTTCCCCGGCGTTGATAGTCTGACCCAGGGCGTTCAACTCGATGGCTTTGCGGAGTCCGATCTGAAGCGGGAGGATCGATGCGGCGACCGGGGGGAAGACACCCACCTGCACCTCCGGCTGCCCGAACTTTGCCTTTTCCGAAGCCAGCACAATGTCACAGAAGCACGCGAGTTCGCAGCCGCCCCCAAGAGCCGCGCCGTTGACGGCGGCGATGGTCAGAGCATCGGTAGAAGCCAGCTTGCGGAAGATGCCGTGAAACAGATCGAGCATGTCTGCGACCTTGTCTGCGACGTGATTCCCGACATCCACCCCGGCGCTGAACGCTTTTCCCACCGCTCCGATGACAATGGTGGACAGGTTTGAATCCGAAACGACGGTTTTCAGCAAGGTATTGAACTCCGCCATCATCGGGTTGTTCAGCACGTTGTAGGGCGGGCGATCCATAGTGATCGAGGCGATGCCGTCGGTAATATCCAGCCTGAAATATTCATACTGACTCATGAGCATCCGTCCTTTCTAAATGTACTGCCCGCCGTCCACGCGAATCACCTCGCCGGTGATGAACCGCGCACGATCGCTGCAGAGAAAGACGACGAGATCGGCGACGTCCTGAGCGGTGCCGATGCGCCCGAGGAGGATTTCCTCCACAGCCTTTTTTCTCTCAGTTTCGGGCATGGCATCGAGAATCGGGGTGTCGATGAGACCCGGGGCAACGGCGTTGACGGTGGTGTTGGAGCGAGCCAGTTCCCGGGCGAGCGTTTTGGTCAGGCCGATCACGCCCGCCTTGGCCGCGGAATAATTCGATTGGCCGAACTTGCCCCGCAGGCCATTGATGGAGGAGATGTTGACGATCGCGCCCCCGCCATTGCTTCGCATGGTGGGCGCAACGGCGCGCGAGAAATTGAACACCCCGGTGAGATCAACGTCGATGACGGAACGCCACTCCTCATCGGACATCTTCCAGATCACGTGATCGCGGAAGATGCCCGCGTTGTTGATGAGAATGTCGATCCCTCCGAACTCGGCGATGAACGAATCCACCGCGGCCTGGGCCTGGCCTGAATCCGACACATCACCAATGTGCATCCATCCCCGGCCACCATGGGATTCAATCGCCTTCACGACCGGTCGGCCCTCATCCGGCTCACCGAGGTAGAAGATGCCGACGTCGCAGCCGTCAAGGGCGAGGGATTCAGCAATCGCGCGGCCGATACCGCTGCTGCCCCCTGTGACCAATGCTCGTCTCCGATGCTGGGTGACCATGTGTCGTCTCTTTGGCAGAGCTAGGTGCTTATGAGCGCGGCGAGGACAGCGCCGCACTTGCCGCAATGTTCGAACTGAGAGGGCATGCCCTTGGCGCCGCATTCCGGGCATTGCTTGGAATAGGGACCCCAAAGGAATTCACTGGACCCGGCCGGATCGGAGGCGCGCTCGCGCATGCCCACATAGTCGGCCTTGCGCTTCTCGACGAAAGCCGTCATACCCTCGTAGGGCTCAAGGCTCGTGTAATGCGTGGCGAGCCAATCGCGGGCGTGACCGACGGTCGAATGCCAGGCGAGATCCTTCCAGAAGTTGACCTGGGTCTTGGTGTAGCGGGTGCATTCAAAGAATTTATGGACGAGCTGATCGCAGAGATCGGCGATGACCTCGTCCATGAGGGATAAGTCGATCGAGTACCCATCCTTGTCCTTGGTGGCCTTCTTGATGTCCTCCGGAGTGGCACGGCATTCAAATGGATTGTCCCAAGGATCGGTGTTCCAGTCCGCGAGATATGTGCGGTCATTGGTGAAGCGGGTTACAAAATCGCCATCCGGCCCCTTGACGGTGGGAACGACAGCATTGACGAGTCCCATGGAGAACGAGGTGAAAGCGGGATAGCGCTGGTTGAGGAAAAGAAGGCCCCTGGCCTTGCGATCACCGACGGTTATGGGCAGCCATTGGGTCGAGCCGCCGCAGGCGACGGAGCCGACGCTAGTGCCAACTTGGGCAATAAAGGCGTGTTCGCCCATCACCCCGAGGTCGCAGGCAAGCTGGGATTCGTTGCCTCCGCCGACCGCCATGCCGTTGAGGCGCGCGATGACGGGTTTGGCACAGTTGGTAATTGCTTCGATATATTCCTTGAAGCGGCACATGTACTTCCAATAATCGCGAGGTTTCTGGGTGTAGAGGGCCTGATACTCCTTGACATCCCCTCCGGTGCAAAAGGCTCTGTGACCCGAACCGGAAAAGACGACGGCTGCGATGCGGTCGTCCCAGGAGGCATCCTGAAAGGCCTTGGCGAGTTCACACAGGGCGGGGGTGGAGTAGGCATTGAAGTTGTGAGGCCGGTTGATGGTGATATGGGCGACCCACCCCTCTTTGCGGTACTCGATTTCCTGAAAGCCAAAGGAGTCCGGGTCACGTTGTTCGAAGTGGCTCATCTGAGAATCTCCGTGGCGGGGGCTGGTGACCGATACTTTACTATCGATATTCGATCGAACGTACGTTCGGATATATATGATAAAAAGACAAAAATATCGTTATTTTACGACAACCAGATACAATTTAGGCCTCTCAATTATGAGTCATAATACTAAACTGTCAACTAGTTATTGAGATATCCACCTTGACTCACACCATTCCCTGGTACATAGTGGACCCGGCGTGGAGTGGTTTTTCAGACGGAGTATTGATATGCTCTCAAAAAATACCGAACAACCGTTCGGGTCCGGGACGGATGTCATGAGCCGAACTATCGAGCCACGAGAGACTTATGACGATCGCCTCAATCACATACTGGAGGCGGCGACCCGCGTCATCGCCCGTGATGGATACGAAAAGGCCACCATGCGGGCAGTGGCCAAGGCCGCCGATGTCAGTCTCGCGGGCATCTATCACTACTTTGAGAGCAAGGAACGACTGCTGTTCCTCATTCAGTTTCGCGCTTTCAATTCCCTGCTCAACAACCTGAAGGAGAAGTTGTACGGAGTCGAAGACCCAGTCAAGCAATTGCGCCTGATGGTGCGGTCCCACGTTTCCTATTTCGCGGCCAACATGCCGGCCCTGAAGGTGTGTTCCCATGAACTGGAATCGCTCTCCGGTCCCGCCTATGAGGAACTTCGTCATATCCGTCATGAGTATTACGAGCAGACTAGGAACATTGTGGACCGAATCGCGCTCAAGTGTGAGCCGACGAACAAGATCGAGTGTCATGTGGCCACCATGTGCCTGTTCGGCATGTTGAACTGGCTCTATCGCTGGTACAACCCGAGCGCTGGTCGCTCGCCCCACGGGCTGGCCAATCTGATATCGGAGCAATTTCTCACCGGTCTTCTCGGCCAGAGCGGGATGCCGAACGGAGAGGAAGAGGCGACCGACACTCCGAGTTGACCCTGAATCGGGAAAGGCGGACATGTATCTGCCAGATGTTGAACTGCACGAAGCCGCTTCCCTGGATGATGCCTCGGCGCTATTGAGCCGATATGCCCCTGATGCCCGGTTGCTGGCCGGGGGAACCGATGTACTGGTCGATTTGAAGACCGGTCGCCTGAATGTTCATCATGTCATCACACTCGGCGGAATCAATCAACTCCGTGGCATGATGAGTTCGAATGACGGTCTTCGTATCGGAGCCATGACGACGATTGGAGAATTGGAACATTCGTCGTTTCTCAAAGGCGGTTATGTGATTCTGCATGACGCTTCCAGCCGCATGGCGGCGCTACAGGTCCGCAATGTCGCGACAGTGGGGGGCAATATCGCCGGGGCGGTTCCCTGCGCCGATCTTCCTCCGGCCCTGATGGTGCTGAAGACGCGTCTGGAGATATGGTCACCCGGCGGCAAGCGGACCATGCCCCTGGAAGAATTGCTCCTCGGTCCACGTGAGACGTCATTGCAGTCGGATGAAATTCTCACTGCAATCCTTGTGCCTCCGCCTCCGCCCCCGGAATGCTTCGGCGCCGCCTACGAGCGGTTCGCTTTGCGCGAGGGCAACGCCATCGCGGTGGCGAGTGTGGCGGCGGGAGTGGAGTTCGAATCTGACATGACCGTGCGCGAGGCAAGACTGGTCCTGGGCGCAGTCGCGCCGATGCCCAGGCTGGTCGAGTCGGTTGACAAACTGCTTGCGGGGCGGAGGCTTGATGAATCTGCATTGAGTGCAGCCGCGAACGTTGCGATGGAAGCGGCCGAGCCGATTTCCGACATCCGGGGCTCGGCACAGTACCGCCGAGAGTTGGTGGGGATCCTCACGAAGCGGGCGTTGCTGAAAGCCGCGCGGCGGGTGGAAGGGGGCGGAGCATGATCAAGGCGAGAACCCTCCATATCAACGGGCAGGACCACACCATTGCCATCGGCCATGATGAGACGCTGCTTGACGTGTTGCGCGATGCGCTTCGCCTCACGGGGACGAAAAAAGGCTGCAATGTCGGGGATTGCGGGGCCTGCACCGTCCACATAGATGGGGTGCCCATGAACAGTTGCCTGCTCCTGGCTTCGAGCCTTGATGGAAAGGAAATCACCACCATCGAGGGCATCGCGGAAAATGGCGAACTCACCCCCCTGCAGAAATCCTTTGTCGGCGAAGGGGCGATCCAATGTGGTTTCTGTACCCCCGGCATGGTGATGTCATCTGCGGCTCTGCTCAAGGAGAATCCCGATCCCTCCGACGAGGCGATCAAGGAGGCCCTCGCGGGCAATCTCTGTCGATGTACGGGCTACACGGGGATCATGCGGGGGGTGCGGCGATGCGGCAACTATCGCGAGGGGGGTGGGTGTGTGAAAAAGGACGAAACCCCTACCAGAACGAAGCACGAAACGGTGGGCGTCTCGATCCCCCGCATCGATGCCGCGGACAAGGTCACGGGGCGGGCGATCTATACTGCGGATGTCCATCTGCACAACATGGCCCACGGCAAGCTGCTCGGCTCGACGGTCGCCCACGGCATCATCAGGAAACTGGATGTCTCCAGGGCTCGCGCCCTGCCGGGGGTGCTGGCGATCCTGACCGGGAACGATGTGACCGATACCCTGCATGGCGTTTCCCCGGCGCGGTACGACGAGGAGGTGCTGTGCAAGGACAAGGTACGCCACGTCGGTGATCCGGTGGCGGCGGTGGCGGCGGTCGATGAAAAGACAGCCGAGCGGGCGATTGCTTTGATCGAAATCGAGTATGAGGAACTTTCCGCGGTGCTTGATCCGATGGCCGCGATCGCCGAAGGCGCGCCGCTGATTCATGATCGCTACAAGCGAAACATCAACACCCACGTCGAACAGAACTTCGGCGATGTGGACAAGGCGTTTGCCGAATCGCACTATGTCCGTGAGGAGACCTTCACCGGCAATCACATTTATCAGTGCCCGATGGAGCCTCATGCGTCGGTGGCGACGTGGGAGCATGACGGCACGCTGGTGCTGTATTCCTCCACGCAGGTGCCCCATTACGTGCAGTACATGATGGCCCACGTTTTGCACATGCCGCTGGGGCGGATCCGAGTGATTCGCCCTACGGTGGGTGGCGGCTTCGGGGGCAAGGCGGCGACCACGCCTTTGGATTTCTGCTCGGCGCTGCTCAGTAAGGAAATCGGACGCCCGGTCAAGATGGTCTACAGCCGCGAGGAAATGTTCGCCTACGGGCGCGGCCGTCACAAGCAGCACATGAACTTCAAGCTCGGGGTCGATGAGGAAGGGAAAATCAAAGCGTTCAAAAGCGAGATTTATCTTGACGGCGGGGCGTACTCGTCCTTTGGCGTAGCCACGGCGTACTACGCCGGGAGCATGATCCCCACCCTCTACAAGATTCCCAACTACCGTTACGACGGATACCGGGTGATGACCAACAAACCTGCCTGCGGGGCGATGCGCGGCCACGGGGTTCCCCAACCCCGCTTTGCCTTCGAGTGCCTGCTGAGCATGATCGCCGACGACCTGGGCATCGACCCGGTGGAGATTCGCCGCCGCAACTCGATGGTTCCCGACACCATGACCGTCAACGACCTGGATGTAGGAAGCTGTGAGTTCCGCGCCACCCTCGACGCGGTGGCAAAAAAGGCGGCGTGGGACGAGAAGTACAATCGGCTCCCGAAGGGCAAGGGCATCGGCATCGGCTGTGGTGGGTTTGTCTCCGGGGCCGGCTACTGCATCTATCGCGGACAGGTGCAGCTTTCCCACGAAAAGCCGCGCGAGCACTTCCAGAAGAAATCGATCTTCCCCCACTCCAACGCGGTGGTGAAGGTTACCGAGGATGGCATGGCCGCAGTGTTGATGATCGGGGCTGCGGAAATTGGCCAGGGCAGTGACACCGTGCTGGTGCAGATGTGCGCCGAATCATTGGGTATTCCCGTATCCCGCCTGCGTATGCGCAGCGAGGACAGCGATATTTCACCGATCGACCTCGGGGCGTATTCCTCGCGAATCACCCTCATGGGCGGCCACGCCGTCTCGCGGGCGGGGGAGGCGGTGCTTAAAAACATGAAACCCTATGCCGCGTCGATGCTGGGCTGCGATGAAAGTCTCGTCGAGGCGCGGAACGCCAGGATGTTCGTCCGGGGTGACGAATCAAACAGCGTCGCGTGGGAGGAAGTCGCCCGGAAATACTTCAACGACAACGGCCCGCTCGTAGGAACCGGCTGCTACAAACCCCCTGACGGCCTCGGCGGCGATTACAAGGGCGCGACCGTCGGCACCAGCCCCGCCTATTCCTACGGCAGCGCGATCTGCGAACTCTCCGTCGATCTCGAAACCGGTAAGGTCACCATCGACCGCTTCACCGATTACCACGACTGCGGCACCCCGATCAATCCCCAGGCCGTCCACGGCCAGGTCGAGGGCGCCGTCGTGATGAGCACCGGCGAGGCGATCATGGAGGATGTCCAGTTCGATGAGAAGGGCCAACTCCTGAATCCCAACCTTCACGGCTACCTGATGATGACGATCAAGGACGCTCCGGAAATCTTCAGCGGGCTGGTCGATTCCTACGAGGAGCGCGGTCCCTTCGGGGCCAAGGAGGTTGGTGAGGGCAGCACCCTACCCGTGATGGGGGCAGTGGCCCATGCCATCGCCAACGCCACGGGAGTCTGGATCAAGGATCTGCCGATCACGCCTGAGAAAATTCTTGCGGCACTG
>JADFSH010000184.1 GCA_022560875.1 Planctomycetota bacterium
GAGCAGGTGTGAAAGCGGAGCATGGTTCAATTTCTCACGGTCATTCCCATGATGACGAGACACAATTGAAATATCTCGTAAACATTGACAGCTTAAGCACTTGCCGAACCCGCCGAGCTTGCTGAATCGGGGTGACTGGATTTGAACCGGATGATCTCAATGGTTTCCGAAGGTCAATTCCATGTGCGATTCTGCATTGCATGCACGACGCTCCACGGTGCAATGTGATCCAAGTACCTCGCCGTCGTCGCAATCGATCTGTGCCCAAGCTGCTTCGAGATGATTCCAATATCAACCCCTTCAGCCCGTAGCTCAGCAGCGTGGGTATGCCGGAAACCGTGGGCGTGAACGCGCTTATCAATCCCGGCCTGTCGGCCCAGACGGGGAAAGAGCACGCGGATGTAGCCATCTTGGAGGGGCTTGCCATCGAGCAAACAAAAGACCGGAGCACGCCCGTTGATACCATGAGCGGCCCGGATCTCAAGCCATTGGCCAAGTGCGTCGAACGCCTGGCCGTCCATCCCCACGGTCCGGGATCGTCCCCCCTTGGCGAACAGAACCCGGATCGCCCCGTTCCGGGGGTCGAGATCCTTGGGTCGCAGGGCCAGAGCCTCGTTGATCCGCAGACCCGCACGATAGAGGACGGTGATCAATGCTCGATTGCGGATGCCGGTAGGCGTGTCTGAGCAGGCACCCATCATGGCCGCGATCTCCTCGGGTGAGAGCACTTCGGGCGGAAACCGACGCTTCGGTTTCTTCGTTGCCTTCTTCCGCCCGTTGGAAACCGGGTGTGTATTGATCGCTGATTCGCCGTTTTTCCAAGCCATGACATGCCTCCAAAGGCCCCGGATGCGGTTGGCCTTAAGTTGCGCTTTTCAGTCAAAGCGCAACTGGCGCGAACACCTACCAGTCGAGGGATAACACTTTGGAGATACACCACGCCCATCCCGCCGCGTCCGATCTCGCGCTGAATGATGTAGGGGCCGATCTGGTTCATGGGTTCACCTGGCTGCCTGACTCTGATGATGATGCAGGTTCGAGCGTCGAGGTCCAGTTCATGATGTACTCGTAGCGGATCCTGGCCTCCTGGGCTTCCGGCTCCCGGATGAAGAGGAATCGATCCTCGTTCGGCATTTCGGTGATGTGGTAGAATCCGACCGTCTTGTGAATCCGCGTTTGCTCTCTCGTCAGCACAACTTCCGGTGGGGCGAAGGATATCTGGTCGTTTTCGATTGTAACGGCGGCGCTGAGCAGATCACTTTCGAGATTGAGGTAGAGCAGTTCCGTTCCGTCAATGGACCAGAATTCCTTGCTTCCGCCGTCGGTCGAAACCCGGATCGCTCGGACCCGGGCCTCGGGATGTTCCGGGTCGAACGCCTGCACCACGACCTGAAAGCGCCCCGATGCGTTCGTGGAATAGGCGATCCATCGACCGTCGGGGGAGATCGAGGCGGGGTTCCCGTTCGCGGGGGTCCCCGCGATCTTAATGGCCTGTCGCTCGGCTTCGGGTAGCGAGATATCGACCATGTAGATGCCGGGCTCGCGCCCCTCCTCGTTGGGAAGGTATTTGAACAGCACGTGGCGACCGTCGCGGGTCATGGCGAAGCCCATCTGGCCGCCGCGCTCGTCGGACTCGGGCAGCACCACGAACGGCTCCGCGTCACCATCGGGATCGAGGAGCACCAGTTCGAGGAAGTTGAAGTTCACCATGCGCAGGACGGCCAGCCGCCCATCGTGTGCGTATTGTGTGACAATAGAGGTACGCTCGTCACCGAAGCTGATCGCGCCGATCGCGCCGGTGGCCCGGTCAATCAAATAACCTCCGAAGCCGCCGTCATTCGCGCCTTCGAAAATATTCACCGCGATGGTCGAGCCGTCGGGCGAAACGTCGACGTTGCCGGTGAAGGGGCGTCTGTGCGTGAACAGCGACTCACCCACACCATCGCGACCCATGGCGTAGATCTGGCGTTGATTTTCGTCCCCCATCTCGCCGAGCACCGCCAGGAGATCGCCAGTGGCGGAAATCGAGAACGCCACCTCCGAGACGAGCTCGTTCAGGACCGGCTGGACCGGGCCCGAGATGGACTTCGTCGCGGCGTCGTATGGTGCCACGAAGAGCGTGTGGTCCTGAGCGAAGGCGATTCGATCGGGTGCGATCGGGTAGACGCTACCGCCACCGCGAATAATCCGGGTCGCCGTCATCGACTGGAGATCGATCACGAAGGACGATGTACCGCTGATTTCAGTCCCTACCACGAAGATGGTGTCGTCATACCCGAAGATCGGTGTGCCGATGGAAAGCACATCTTCCATGCCGGAGACCTCGCCGACCTCACGCACGTCGCCGGTGTTCACGGACACTGTGTGAAGCCTGAAGGGTGCGACCTTGGCGAGCAAAATCTCGTCCGTCGAGGCCCAGGCCAAGAATTCGTTCACAGCGAATGCGTTGTGGGGCTCCTTGGCGAGAATGCGAACCACGGGGCCGCCGCCCACCCCGACGCGACGATACTCCTCGCGTGGCGAATCCGGATCCCGCCAGGCAAACGCAATCTGCTTCCCGTCTGGTGAGAACGTGATGAATTTAGCGCCTTCCGAGCCCGCGAGGCGATTGGTCAAGCCGGTGCGCAAGTCGTGGACGCACACCGCGGAGGGGGCATCGTCAGGATCGCCCACCGCCCGACCCGCCCACGCGACGATCATGCGGTCAGTCGGTGAAATGCAGAATTGCGAAGCCAAGTCAGCCTCGGCCAACGCGCCGATGGGGAACTCGAAGTGGATCGACTCGGGCGGTGGTATCTCGAATCGCATGGCGCCCCCGTCGAGTGGAACCTGAGTCAGCCAGAGGTAGCCCAGCACGAAGCTCACCAGAAGAAAAATCGCCGTCACCCCGGTGTGCATATTGCGTCGCCAGGCGGGCTGAAGGACTGCGACCCGATGATCCCCACCCCCTTCCTCCGTCGCTTCCCCGGAGAGCGCCTCCTCGATCTCGACTCGCACATCGCCGATCGACTGCAGACGTTGTTTGAATTCTTTGACGAGACAGCGTCGCAGCATGGTGCGGATTGAGTGCGGCGTCTCTGTCGGCAGCATTTGGAAATCGGGCTGTCGGTGGAGGGTCGAGCCGATCGAGTCGGATACGGTTTCACCCGCGAACAACGCCTTCCCCGCGAGCATTTCGTAGAGGACGCAGCCGAATGCGAAGATGTCCGTGCGGGTGTCCACCGGCCGCCCTCGCGCCTGCTCGGGAGACAGATAACCCGCGGTCCCCAGTATGACCCCGGCGAGGGTGGGCGACTCCCTGACGATGGTGGGGGAGTTGGCAATCTCGGTATCGGTAAACGACCGCGTCTCAATCGACTTGGCCAATCCAAAGTCGAGGATCTTCACCTCGCCATCCGCGGTGAACTTTATGTTCGCGGGCTTGAGATCGCGGTGGATCACGCCTTTCTCATGTGCGGCTTCTATCGCCTCGGCGATCTGCTTGGCGATGGGCAGGGCTTCGTCAACGGGGATCGCCCCGCGCTGAAGCCGCTCGGCCAGGGTTTCGCCCTCTACGTATTCGAGGATGATGTATTGATTCCCGTCCGTTTCTTCAATGCCAAAAATAGTGGCGATGTGCGGATGGTTCAGCGATGCCAGCAGCTTCGCCTCGCGCTCGAAGCGGGCCAGGCGGTCGGCGTCCTCGGCCAACTCATCCGGCAGGCACTTGATGGCAACCTCACGGTCGAGCTTCGTATCGCGGGCGAGAAAGACGATCCCCATCCCCCCGCGTCCGATCTCGCGGGTGATTGTGTAAGGGCCGATCTTCTCGGGCATGTCCGTCATGGACGCCATACTACTTCCAAACACCGGTTGATGCCCTGCTGCCGAGTTGCCGGGAGGTTAGACTGGCGGGAGTGGCTTACCACCTACGACTGTGGAGCGCCTCAATCACTGCATACGGTGCGATGTGATCCAGATACCGAGCCGTCGTCGCGATCGTCCGATGCCCAAGCTGCTTGGAGATGATCCCGATATCGACGCCCTCGGCCCGCAATTCGGAGGCATGGGTGTGACGTAACCCGTGGGCATGCACTCGTTTGGCAATCCCTGCTTGACGACCCAAGCGAGGGAAAAGCACTCGGATGTAGCCATCTTGGAGAGGCTGGCCGTTCAGCAAGCAAAAGACCGGATCTAGCCCGTTTATGCCGTGGGCAGCACGGATCTCAAGCCATTGGCCAAGTGCGTCAAACGCCTGGCCGTCCATACCCACGGTCCGCGACCGTCCCCCCTTGGCGAAGAGGACTCGTATAGCTCCGTTCCGGGGATCGAGGTCCTTGGGTCGCAATTCCAATGCTTCGTTGATCCGCAGACCCGCTCTATAAAGGACTGTGATCAATGCCCGGTTGCGGATGCCGGCAGGCGTGTCCGCGCAGGCATCCATCATGGCCGCGATCTCCTCGGGCGAGAGCACCTCCGGCGGGAGCCGGCGCTTGGGCTTCTTCTTGGCCACTTTCCGGGGGTTCCGCCCGTTGGAAGTTCGGTGTGTAATGATCGCCGATTCGCCGTTTTTCCATGCCATTACATGCCTCCTGACGCCCCGGACGCGGCTGGCTTTAAGTTGCGCTTTCCGTGCAAAGCGCGACTGGAACGGCATCAGGACTACCTCAGGAAGCGTGAGCAATCAAGGTGAAATCGCTCTCAATTCTTCAGAACCTTGGAGTGGAAGAATGATGTGTTTCACGCTTGCCGCCAGCGGCGTACCGTCGCTTGTGACATGTCGGCCGCAGACAGGGCATTGCGGGATCGGCTCATCGCCCACGGTCAACACGGACCCGCACAGAATCACCTCGGGGTAGTTGCAGCCTGGGCATACGGGTTCAGTGATGGGCAGTCGCCGCTCTAGTCGCATCATCCGTGTGCGCCAGTGACGCGAACTCATGGTCGCTCCTCCGTCTTTCATCGGCATCCGATTTGTAGTTCTCAGTACAGATCAATGAAGACTACTTGAGGTCTCAGGGAAAAGTAGGAAAAGTAGGGACAGGCACCACTTTATTTTGTCATCTCTCTTCGAACGACACCTCAAGATACCTGATCTGCCACGGTGCCAAGCCACCGGAAGCGAGAGTAATCCGGAATCTCTCAGGTGCGCTACCCGAGCGTTCCGCGACTGGATTCTCTGTGAGTGTAATCTCTGTCGGCATGCGGGTCTTCAGGCTGTAGGTTGTCATATCTTCCACAAAGCACGCCACCCGGTCGAGTACAGAATTCACGTACTCAGTCAAAGGAATGTCTTGGACCATTGGCTCTTTTGCAACGACACCAGAATCAGCAATCGAGTACGTGACTTTTGGAAGTATCCATCCTTCGTG
>JADFSH010000185.1 GCA_022560875.1 Planctomycetota bacterium
GACGCCGCCAAAATTTCAATCGTTTGTGATCTCAATCCAAATTGGTCGAGCCTTGTGCTCGACCAATTTTTCCATCCACCGATTCTCGTGAGGCATTCCGGAGACGGCGCTCCAGACGCTGAATACGACGTGTCACCCGTTGGATGGACATCCCCGAAAGTTCAGACAATTCCCCCAACGCATGGGGACGTCCGCCGTCAAGACCATAACGCAACCGGATCAGCCTGACGTCGTCTTTATTCAATGATTCGAGCCGTCCGAGGTAGCTTTGCTTTGGGCTGAGCCATGATTGCCAGGGACTACAATTCACGTAAATGGAGGGCATGACGATCGAGCCCGGCTCATGGCGAGCGGCCGCCCTTCCCAAAGGTGTATCCACATACAAAGCAGCCATCGCCCTTCCCATCGCCTGGGTGCAGACCCGTTCCAGTCTCTGGCCTCGTTCGGAAGGATTGAGTGATTCCATGGCCCGGCTCGCCACCTCGCTGCCGAGGTTCAGCAGATGGATGATCTCATCAGCCGGCAGTTGAATCAGCTTCCGGTGAAGCGTCTGCTCGATGACCTTCAAAACGGTGGGAAGAGCCAGGGAGACAAGCCTGCACTTGAGCATGGCGGCCCAGCGCAGATCGGTTTCGATCAAATCGAGCAGGCGTGAGTTGGGAGACTCGGGAAGCGTGCTCACCCGCTCTGATGCGCGTCGCTTGAGAAAGTTGTAGCCGGCAATCAGGCTGTCCTCGACCGTTTCATCCGGGATTCCCGCCCGATGCGCCTGGGCGATCAAGGTCAGGACTTCGTCGCCGACGATGACATCATCAAGATTCGACACCACATTCGGGGCGGCGAGGATCACCGATTCCGCATCATCCAGGTCGAATGTCGGCAATTCGATGTACGACAGATCAAGCCCGAGCAGCAGCTCGCGCCGCCGCCGATTGATCGCCCGGTGAATGGCGGGGCCGCCCTTGCCGAATCGTCTGGCCAGTACCGCCACGGGAATACCGAAACACCAGGCCCGAAAAATCAGTCGTATGTCCCTTTGGGTCAACGGTCCGCGTTCGTTGAAGATCGGCTTGGGGGCGAGGCGGTCATGTCGCTTCAGAATCAATCTCACGGTCTCGTGCGCCCGGGCGTGCTTCTTCGCCAAACGAAGCGCCACTTCATTCAACGACAACGCCTTCTTCTTGCTCAGGGTCGTCGCTTCGGTAATGATCTTCTGCTCGACTGTTTCCTCGACCCGGGAAAAATGCGAGGCCCGATGCAATTGCTGACGATTTCGAATGACGAACCGATTGATCGCATCCTCGAAACACACCAGGCGCTTGACCTTATCGGGAAAAATCACGTAATGGCAGACCAGCCCTCGCTTGCGATAGCGCTGGATGGTCTTGGTGGAAATGTTCAGTCGCAGTGCGGCGTCGGTCAGCAACGTCGGTTGGCGACCGTTAAAATCGCTGGGCAGTTCGAGGCTGTCGCTCAGATGCTGAACGAGATTGATCAGGTCCGGGAGCAACGCCTCGCCCACCAGCATGGCGTCCTCCTGGAATCGCGGACGATAGCCCGTCACCCGAAAGATGATGAAGTCCTCCGGATAGTTTCGAACCGGATCGATGTCCTCCACCAACTGCTCAGCCGCGTTCATCTGCTTGATGCGGGTTTCCGCAGGTGCGTATTGTAACTGACGATAGAGGTCTTCGATCGCCGCGATGATGAATCGGGCCATGCGGGGCATGTATGGATATTAGGCCTTGAACAAGTGGCCCTTCAGGAATCTGTGTGGGTTGAAGTCCTCTGCTGCGGGCCATCGGGACGGGCTCCCGGCATCTTTCAGGGTTCCCATTCCGCCTGTTACGAGCCGCGAGCGCGAGCGACCGGTCCTCTTTTCGTCCGGAGTGACCAATCCGCATGATCCTTGAATCTCGTATCCGCCTTCGGACTGAATCTGAGGGTTTCTAGAGGATTCAGGCTGGCGTCCGATAAGATCGTGATGCACGCTTCATCCACTTCGACTGTTGGACCATCTTTTTCGGGTGCCGGAGGCACACCGAGGGAGCTATTCAGGATGGGGACCGGGATGCAATCAGCCTTGAATGATGGAAAACCCAAGAGAAAGGATTTCTCGATGTTCAGTGCCGAACGGAATCGGTCTGCCCTGCGCCCCGCACTGCCTGTGCTCGCGCTGCTTATTTCAGTCACCTTATCCTCCCGCCCCGCCGCGGCGGGCATCGTGCCGGATTACGACTTTCAGTGGGTGACGATCGGGGCGGTTGGCAACGTCGCTTACAGCGGCGGGCCGTTTGACCGGCTCGCCGGGCGTGGTTCGGTTGACTACCAATATCGCATGAGCAGGTTGGAGATCACCAGCGCCCAGTGGCTGGAGTTCGTCAACACTTTTGAAGCCCTCGGTGATCCATATAATTTTTCCGGAGTCATCTCCAGCGGCATCGTTCAGGACTTCTCCTGGTCTGGGCCGGGCGTGCGTTACATGCTGCGCCCGGACATTCCGAATGTCGAACGAGTGCCGGTACTCGGATTGACCTGGCTCAATGCCGCCCGCTACACCAACTGGCTGCACAATGACAAGGCCCCGACCCTGGAGGCACTGGAGACCGGGGCGTACGACACAAGTACATGGGGATTTCAAGGCCCCTTTAATTCGAGGCGCACGGATGAGGCCACTCATCTGCCGGGGGCGAGATTCTGGATTCCCACCCTCGATGAATGGATGAAGGCGGCCCACTACGACACGAACCGATTCGGAGCAGGGCAGGGAGGTTGGTGGGACTACCCCAATGGCACCAATGAAGCACTGACTGCCGGGCTGCCGGGTATCGGCCAGACCAGCGCGGGTCTCGTGCTGCCTCCGATCGAGGATCCCAATTACCTGCATGATCCGCAGCGGTTCATACCGCTGGGGGCGTATGCGGATGTGCAGTCGCCGTGGGGTTTGTGGGATGTGTCGGGGGGTTCTCTGGAATGGGTTGAGGACTGGGATTTTCCAGAGATCCCTTCGAGTCGGATTCTGACCGGGGCCCCCCTGGGAGCACCTCCGTTTGGCAGTTCGGAATATGACTTGATTTACTCGATTACTTCGAGTTTTCCAGGTTCCAGTGGACCATCACTAGCAGGCGGCTTCCGGATTGCATCCACCGTCCCGGCACCGGGGCCGCTTTCGTTGTTATTAGTTGGGGCGGTTTGTTTCCTGCCACGCAGAAGGAGACAAGGGCAAGGAAGTAAGCAAGCGATCGGGAGTTTCTTATCGCTTCATAGCCCAACTCCGGTCATTGCAACATTGATGCTCATTGTTTCCCTCATGTTGCCGTCTCCCGCCACGGCGGGCATCGTGCCGGATTACGACTTTCAGTGGGTGACGATCGGGGATCCGGGGAATCCGGCGTGGAACGATATTCCCACGGCCCTCAACGCCGGTCGCGGTTCGGTGAATTACCGCTACCGCATGACGCAGACCGAGGTCACGGTCGAGCAATGGTTCGAGTTCGCACAGGCGTATCAGCCGTTCGCGGGCGATGCGCTTGACGGACTGGGTATATTCGACCTGACCGGTACATTCATCCAGTTTGACCAGAGGCCCGACGGCACATTACAGCTCTCGATCGCCCCCGGCGCGGAACGCTATCCCGCCGACATGACCTGGCGAATGGCGGCCCGCTACGCCAACTGGCTGCACAACGACAAGGCGCTGACCGCCCAGGCCTTCCAGAGCGGTGCGTACGACACCAGCACCTTCACGAGCAATCCTGATTTCTCGCTCAACGACCAGTTGACGCACTCGCCCGGCGCGAGGTTCTGGATTCCCACGCTCGATGAGTGG
Organism: Planctomycetota bacterium; assembly: GCA_022560875.1. Lineage (GTDB taxonomy): Bacteria > Planctomycetota > Phycisphaerae > Phycisphaerales > SM1A02 > JADFSH01. Next base: position 3,830 of record JADFSH010000185.1, read on the forward strand.
ATGAAGGGCGGGTACTACGACCCAAACCTCAACGGCGGCGCCGGCGGGTGGTGGATGCACCCGGGCATGAGTGATGTGCCGCTCACCGTCGGCCTTCCTGGCGCGGGGGGTCAGACGAACGCGGCGGGCCTGGGTTTTGCAAGCGTCACCGGCATTCAGCTTCCCCTGGATGTCGGCTCTTATCCCGGCATCCAGAGTCCGTGGGGTTTGCTAGACGTTTCGGGCGGGACATCAGAATGGACGGAAGAACCGCACCCTCTTTTCGGGACGAACTTAAGGGTCATACGTGGTTCGAGCTACAACAGCACATTTGATATCGCCGGCTACGATTTTGACGATCGTATCAGCTCGCGTTCTTCCTCGACAATATTTGATGGAATTCGGATCACATCCATTGTGCCGACACCTGGCGCAGCAACGTTGTTGTTGAGCGCCTTCATTATTGGCTCATTTAGAAGGAGAAGAAGATGTTCAAGATGTTATCCACGCTGCTCATTGCGATAGCAGCGCTCTCCCCCGCCGCGCGTGGAGTTGTTACCGTTACAGGCGACGATGGCCTCGCCATTCCGATGGTAAACAACTACAACATTCAAGATCTAGGCAATGGTCACTTCAATGTAACGGTGTTCGGGCTTTACAATCCGTTCGGCAATACATTTTACGAGATTCATGGAAACGCGAACGACGTTGTAGACAATCTTATCATTGACGTGGATGGTCCTCCGGCGGGCTCCCCCGTCATTATCCGGGTTCTGGATATTCGCTCAGTCGGCAATATCCTGCAGACCGGCACGGGAGAGACCATCCTTACCCTCGTTGACGTGACAGAGGACATCGGCACAATCACTGTTGAGGCCATTGGGATTCTTTTCGCCGGACGAGACGTGACGGGCAACATCGTCGCGACGACAAGCGACAACCCGAGTCGCGGTATAACCGTAATTAAGGCCGGAACAAATGTAGCAGGCAGCATTCTCGGCAATTTGACTGCCGTCAATGGAAGAATCGGGTTTATTACAGCAATTGACGGCTCGGTCGGCACCGCCGCCAACCCGATCACAATTGACTGCAAATACGATATCAGTCAACTGCTCGCAGATTCCGTGCATGCGAATATCAACACGCGCTTGAACAACGGGCCTGGCATGATCAACGCGTTACGGACACGCGAGTTCAGCGGCTCGATCAACACCAACGATCTCGGACCAAGCTCGACGGCCGTTCTACATGTCGCCGAAGACTTCAGCGCGACCGTCAGCATCGCCGGATCGTTCACTGGTGCTGGAAAGAAGATTCAGGTGCCGGAGAACGGCTTTTCCGGACAGATCATCTTCAACGCAGACAACACGACCTCGGTCTGGGATGCCCCGGTCCACATCATCCAGCCCGACCCGAACGATCCGCTCGATGAGACTTTGGAGACCATCACTGACACGCTCGCCCC
>JADFSH010000043.1 GCA_022560875.1 Planctomycetota bacterium
CATGGAGGGTTTTCCGAAGTCGATCGCCGGACGCAGTCTGTGGCTGCCCTTGGATAATCTCAACACCGACGGCATCTATTCGGGCAAGCTCACCTATCGTGATGATGTGACCGAAGCGGAGATGGCCGCCGCGGCGATGGCGAACTACGACCCGGAGTTCGACGGCATATGCCGGAAGGGCGATATCATCGTGGCCGGACGGAACTTCGGCACCGGCTCAAGCCGCGAACAGGCGGCGACCTGTCTCAAGCTGCGGGGCATCCCCTGCGTGATCGCCTGGTCGTTCAGCGAGACCTACAAACGCAACGCCTTCAACAACGCCTTTCTGGTGCTTGAGTGCCCGGAGCTGGTGGAGCATCTTGAAGCAAGATACTCGGATTCAAATGCCGCCACGATCGTCGGCCCGAATCTGGAGATCGACTTCGCAGGATCCATGATTTCCTGTGACGGGAAGACGTTCGCATTCGCCCCCCTCAGCGCGGTGGCCCAGGAACTCATCGTCGCGGGCGGTGCGGAGGCGCAGGTGAGGCAGCGGCTGGGTTGAAATCGTTTATTCTTCGGCCAATGCTGCGGGCTTCTTCGGATATGACGCATCATCTGGGCCATACTTTGACCTTTGCTGCCGCTCTGTGCATGAGCGGGTCGATAAGTCCCGCCAGCGGTTCGCCATTGACGGCGCTGCGATCGCAATTGAACAGGACCGCCCACGCCAGGTCGTCATAGCGGCGCACGAGCAGGGTGGAAGAGCCATTGATGAGGCCCATATGCCAGTTGTTGTATAAGCGATCCTTGATCGGACGCACGTTCCAGCCGCACCCGTAGAACCATGCCTTGACATCGCCATTGGGCTCATGTCCCGGCGCACCTTCCGGCGGGCTAAACATTATTTGCAGGCTCCGCCGGTTGAGCAGCCGATTGTCGGGGGTGTTGAGGGCGATGGCGATCTTTACGAGGTCGGTCGCCGTGGCGATCCACGCCCCGTGCGAATCCATTATCTCGTGATCGCCCACGTAGGGGCGCGGTACGGTTCGCCCCGGCTCGAAAACCGGCGACCCCGTCGCGTCGTGGACGTCGTAATAACGTACCTCAAAATCGACCCGGTCTTCGGGTAATGATCCGCCGATACGCATGGATGTTATTTTCAGCGGGGCGAGTATCTTCTGTTGGACGTACTGCTCGTAGGTCTGATCCGTCCTTTTCTCGATGACGCGGCCGAGCAGGCAATACCCGAAGTTAGAGTAGGCGTAGACCGACCCCGGTTTGGACTGCAGCGGCTGAGTGAGCATGAATTCGATGATCGCCGTGTGCGGAGGGGGCGAGGGAACATTCATCGCCCGAGAGATTCGCGAGTATTGAAACATGGGATCGTAGGTCTGATCGCGATCCCAACCGGCGGTGTGATGCAGGAGATGATCGATCGTTATCGCCCGGATGCGAGGATCGACATCATCATCGCGTAGTCGGTCTGCGTAGCCCAGCACGATGAAGGGATTGTCATCCAGCTTGAGCTTGCAGTTCTGGATCAACCGCATGACCGCCGCGGCGGTAATGGGCTTGGACACGCTGGCGATGCGAAACAAGGCATGCGGCTCGACGGGCTTGGCAATCCTTGTGTCGGCGATTCCGAATCCCCGGGCGTAAATGATGCGTCCCTCGCGCGCGATGCAGACGGATGCCCCCAGTGTGTTGTGCGTCACGAGAAACGACGTCAACAGATCGTCGAAGGGTTGCAAGTCTGGCAACGCTTCCCCGGTTACGGGTATTGAAAGATTCGATGTCGTGCCGACGCAGCCCTGCAATGATCCAATGACGGTCAACAGCAGTGCCGGTCGTAAGCGTCGCATGAGCATCGCCTCCCAATTCTCGCCCGGCAATGTCATCGTACATCACTCCCACTCTTAACAGCAATCAGCCCCACGCCACTCCGCTCGGCGTCATTGTATTGGCTCGTCATGGGTGTCCGGTCGGGATTGCCGGCCCATTCAACTCAATCCGGCCAGATGGTTACCCCCGCCACCGCCCGGTACATGGTCTTATCGATCAGCACGTCGAGAACGCTTCCGTTGGTACCGCTGCGATCGATGTTGAAGAGGACCGCCCAACTCAAGTCGTTGGAGAGATGCACCAGTAGCGCCGAACTGCCGCTCATGTCGGCGAGATGCCAGTTATGGAATCGTAATTCACGCTGGGGACGCACATACCAACCGCAGCCGTAGAACCATGGCTTGGGCTTGCCGTTGGGATTATGGCCGGGTGGTCCGTCCGGCGGGGAGTACATCCTACGGAGCATGCCAAGATTGAGGATGCGGTCGTCTTTCGGATTCGTGAGCGAGGCGGTGAACTTCACGAGATCCTCCGCCGAAGCGATCCAGCCTTCACTGGCACCCATCACGCTCATGTCCACGATGTAGGGCGTCGGTACACTTGACGACGAATCCTGCAGGGCGGGACCGCTTTCCGATTTCGTGTCGTAATACCGAACCTCCTCGAGTGCTCGCTCGCTGGGCAGAGAACCCGCCAGACGCATGCTGGTCACACCAAGCGGCTCGAGCACGTGCTTCTTCACGTATTGCTCGTACGTCTGGCCGCTGCGCTTTTCTATGATGCGCCCCAATAGGAAGTAGCCGAAGTTCGAGTCGGCGTAGCGGCTTCCGGGTTCGAACTGCAAGGGCTGCGTGAGCATGAACTCGACGATCGCGTCGGCGGATGGTGGGGAGGAGATTTTCATCGCCTTGGCGATTCGCTCCGGCTCATGGAGCGGATCGAAGGATAGGGCCACCGCCCAACCGGCGGTATGCTGCAGAAGGTGCAGAATGGTGATGTCGCGCAACCGCGGATCGGCGTCGGGCCGCCGGATCTGCCGGACATAACCCAGAATTACGAATGGATTGGACTTGAGGTTGATGCGGCGGCGTTGGGCAAGTTGGAGGACCGCTGCCGCGGTCAGTGGCTTGGAGAGATCGGCGATGCGGAACAGCGAGTCGGGCTGTACGAGGCGATTCTGCTTGATGTCTGCGTACCCGAATCCGCGGGTGTAGACGACCTTACCGCCCTTGGCGATACACAAAGCGGCACCGGGCACCTTGTGCAACTTCATGAACTGGATCATGTGATCGTCGATGGACGCAAATGCGGGAAAAGTGTCACCGGTGGAAGGAATTATCTGGTCGGGGTCATCCTGCCCGTATGCAGAGACGGCTATCGTGATCGTTGCGATCAGGATTCCGCATGAAAACCAGCTTCGGTAATCACGGTTGCCCACAAGAAACCTCCATCAGTATATGGTGATGCCATAATACACGAACGCGATGCGATACATCAACAGTGATCTGCATGATTTCCAAGGCAAGCTCAGTGTCCCCGGCTTTCCTGCGAATCCTTCAGAAACCGGGTCGATTCCGCCTGCCTGCTCGCTTCGGTTGGGGTATAGTCCCGCCCACATTGCGCCAACCCCTGGAGAACCCGATGGCCACCTACAAAATCGCCTGGATGCCCGGAGACGGGGTCGGAAAGGACGTGATGGAAGCGGCGAAGATCGTGTTGGACGCGTTGAAGTTCGACGCCGAGTACATCCCCGCCGACATCGGGTGGGAGTTCTGGTGCAGGGAAGGCGATCCGCTGCCCCCGCGGACGATCGACATCCTCAAGCAGACCGATTGCGCCCTGTTCGGGGCCATCACCAGCAAGCCCCGCGATGAGGCCAACGAGGAACTCGCCCCGGAACTCCAAGGCAAAGGCCTGGTCTACTTCAGCCCCATCGTGAAGCTCCGCCAGCTCTTCAATCTGCATACCAATCTGCGGCCATGCCGGGCCTATCCCGGCAATCCGCTGAACTATCGCGATGACATCGACCTGGTGGTCTTTCGGGAGAACACCGAGGGCATGTACGGCGGGGTCGAGTGGTTCCCCCTGCCCGAAAAAGTTTATGAAGCTATGTGCGACAACCCCAAGATGATCAAGTGGAAGGAAAAGGGGCTGGAGAACGTCGCCCTGTCCACCCGGATCATGAGCAAGCAGGGGTGCGAGTCGATCTGCCGCCAGGCGTTCGCGTATGCGAAGAAGCACGGCCGCAAGTCCGTGACGCTTTGCGAAAAGCCCAACGTCCTCCGCGAGACCGGCGGCCTGATGACGCGGGTGTTCCGGGACGTGGCCAAGGAGTTTCCGGGGGTCGAGCCGTGGGAGGCGAACATCGATGCGATCTGCATGTGGATGATCAAGAATCCCCAGAACTACGATGTGCTGGTGGCGGAAAACATGTTCGGCGACATCATCTCCGACCTCTGCGCCGGGCTCGTCGGGGGTTTAGGCTTCGCGAGCGCGGCGAACATCGGCGACGACTACGCCGTCTTCGAGCCCACGCACGGCTCGGCCCCCAAGTACGACGGGCAGTACGTCGTCAACCCCATCGCCATGCTCCTGACCGTCAAGCTCATGTTCGACTGGCTGGGGGAAGCGGACCTTGCGAGCCGCCTGGACAACGCCGTGTCCACGGTGATCAAGGAAAACACGGTGGGGACGTACGATGTGAAGGGCCGCGACAACAACCCCAACTCGACGCTGGAAGTTGCGGAGGAAGTGGCGCGGAAGCTGTAAGGCTGCGGTCGGGATAAGTTTGCGGGTGCCTGTTACAATCAAAGCCCACGTATCGCCATCCGTGGGCTTTTCTTTTTCCTGAACGCGAGACCCTCATGGCCGGCCACGACACCTCGAAGAAACACACGGATTTCATCTCCTACACCCTCGCCGAGTGGGCGACGAAGCTGACCTGGGATTCCCTTTCTCCGGAGGCGATCGGTGCCGCCAAGCTGTTTCTCTTTGACAGCTTCGGCTGCGCCCTCGGCGGGTCGCAGCAGCATGACGTCCAGATAATGCTCGACTACGCGAAGTCATTGGGGGGCAATCCCGATTGCACGATCATCGGCTCGGGCCATCGGACCGACCCCGTCATGGCGGCACTCCTCAACGCCCTCTGCATCCGGGCCATGGACTACAACGACATTTACTGGAAGGCCGACCCGTCCCATCCGACGGACATCATTCCCGCCGCCCTCTCGATCTGCGAGATGGCGGCCCCCGGAAGCGAGGCGGCGAAAATCGGGGCGGGAAAGGCCCTTATCCTCGGCACGATCATCGGCCACGAAATCGAAATGCGTCTCGCCGAGTTCGGAGACCCCGGCATCAGGGAATACGGCTGGCATCACGCCGCCCTGACATGCTTTGCCTCCCCGATTGTTGCGGGGCGGATGATGGGGCTCTCCCCCGAGCAGATCCAGCAGGCGATCGGCATCAGCGCATCGCCATCCATGTGCCTCGGGGCGGTCACCGCAGGCAAGCTCACCAACATGAAGAACACCGTCGATCCCATGGCCACCCGGGCCGGGGTCGAGGCGGCCATGCTTGCGGCGCGGGGGTATTCCGGACCCGAGCATGTCATCGAAGGCAAGGAAGGACTGGTGCACTGTTTCGAGAAGTTCGGGGGGAAGTTCAACCTGGAAATGTTGACCGAATATCTGCCGACCACTCCCAACGATAACTACAAGATCCTCAAGTGCGGCATGAAGAGCTTTCCCATCGAAGCCCTCTCCCACGCCCCGCTCACGGCAATGATGAAGATCGTCAAGCAGCACGATGTCGATCCGGATGACGTGGCCGAGATCAAGGTTGAGGTCATCGCCCGGGCCGCGGACATTCTCGGCGATCCGGCCAAGTATCGCCCCACCAGCAAGGAGACGGCGGATCATTCGCTGCCGTATTCACTGGCGGTGGGCCTGGTGGACGGCATGGTGACGCCCCTGCAGTTCAAGCAGGAGCGTATCGACGACCCGGCCCTGATTCCGGTGATGGACAAGATCCTGGTCGTGCCGAATGAGGAGTTTGAAAGTCTGTTCCCCGAGTTCCAGCCCAGCCAGGTGACGATCACCCTGAGTTCCGGCGAGTCGTTTCAGCAACGCGTGGATGTCCCCAAGGGCGATCCCCGCGATCCCATGACGGAAGAGGAGATCGCCGTGAAGTTCAACGCGCTGGGCAAGGGCGTGGTGGGGGAGGAGAAGTGCAACGAGTTGCGATCGCTGATTATGAGCATGGAGGGAGAGGAATCATTGGGGCGGCTGTTTGAGTTGATGACGCTTCCTTAGCCCCCGGTGAACACACCGGGGGGATGAGCAACCGCAGCCAAAATACGCCTCAAAACCAAAGTCACCAATCGCACAACAAAGAAGCGGGTTAATGCAATTTGAGTGTTTATAGAGGTTGCAGGGGCCATTGGCTGTCGGTAGCGGTTCGCCCCCGGTGTATTCACCGGGGGCTAATTTGGTTGTTCTCACACACCGGGAGGGAACAATCGGCTATGCTGATTTCTTTCGGAGGCATCTGTCATGGGGGATCATCTGGCCACACTGTTCACCATGACCACCTATGGATCATGGCTGCGTGGCGATATGCGGGGCTGGGTCGAGGATAATGTGACCTATCCGCCGAACCCGATCCTCGAAGAAGGCGATCAAAAACGCATGAAGCACCCGGCATTTCTGTTTGAATGCCAGGATCTCTTTCGTATCGGGGAGATGATTGGCAAGTCATTAACTGAGCGACTCAGCCAACGGTTTCTCGCCCTGACCGTGCAACGCTGGCATGTTCATTTCGTGGTCATGGCATCCGAGGTGGGCATTCCAAAGATCGCCAAGTGCGCCAAGGACGCGGTGCGATGGGGCCTGCGCCCGGGGAGACCGATCTGGACAGACGGCTATGATAAACGATACTGCTACGACGACCAATCCGTGGGCAACCGTATCGAATACATAGAGCGGCACAACCTGGAAGCAGGCTGGCCCGCCCGCTACTGGAAGTTCATTGATGTCCCGCATTTTTAGCCCCCGGTGAACACACCGGGGGGAGCGGCAATCGCAGCCACAACTTAGCCCCCGGTGAACACACCGGGGGGAACGGCCACCGAAGCCACAGAATGCTTGCAATCCAAGGCCACCAGACGAAGGGTGGAAGAATCAGACCAATGCAAATTGTGGGATGTTCGAGGTAACGGAGGTAATCGGCTATCGTCAGCCGCTCGCCCCGGGCGTGTTCACCCGAGGCTAATATGTCTTGGAATCGCCTTCTCCGCGTGATAACAGTCGCCGGACGTTTGCTTTCGGCCGATAGGAAACCCTCATGGAATCAGCATTGCACGTCAAGGAATCGCAGGTCCAGGAGGCCATCGAACAACTCGTCCGCCTCACCGGGGGCGATCCCGAATCCTTTGATGGCTCGCTCATCACTCAGATGGTCCAGACCTGTCTCCGCATGAGCGCCGATACGCATGACACCGGCCAGCTCAAGCTCATCAACAGCTCCCTCAAGGAGATGTGGTACGCGTATCGCATTTTCAATGAGTACACCGAGAGCCGCAAGATCAGCATCTTCGGATCGGCCCGCACGCCGGATGATCACCCGGATTACATTGCCGCGCGGGAATTCGGTCGCGTGATGGGTCAGGCGGGGTGGATGTGCATCACCGGGGCCGGCGACGGCATCATGAAGGCCGGGCACGAAGGGCCCAAGCGTGCCGCCAGTTTCGGCCTCTCCATTCGTCTGCCCTTCGAGACCACCGCCAACGAAGTCATCGAAAACGACCCCAAGCTCATCAACTTTCGCTACTTCTTCACCCGCAAGCTCATGTTTCTGACCCACGCTCATGCGGTAGCGTCGTTTCCCGGAGGTTACGGCACCCAGGATGAACTATTTGAAACCCTCGTCCTCATCCAGACCGGCAAGAGCAATATCATCCCCGTGGTGCTGATCGAAGGCGGGGGAGGCGGGTACTGGGAACACTGGGAAAAGTATGTCCAGAAGAATCTGCTCGACAATAATTGGATCAGCTCCGAAGACCAGAGTCTTTATTTCATTGCTTCCTCGCCGCAGGAAGCCGCAGACCACGTCTTGGGGTTCTATCGAAATTACCATTCCAGCCGATATGTCCGCGAGAAGCTGGTGATCCGCGTTCAGCAACGGGTGAGTGAGGAGCAACTCGCCAGCCTCAACGCGGATTTCGCCTCGCTCGTCCGGGAAGGTCGCATCGAGCAGTCCGCCGCGCTTCCCGAAGAAGAGGATCACCTCGACCTCCCCCGCATCATCTTCACCCATACCCGGAGTCACCTGGGGCTGGTGCGGCGACTGATCGACCGGATCAACGAGTACGGGCCCGATGCCGATGATTGAAGGACTGGCGGGAAACGAATAAGATTCCGACCTGTCGATGGCTCCTGATTCAGGATAGAAAGGCGCGTTATGACCCACAAGACAGGAATCGTGGCGATGGTCTTCGCAGTCCTGGTGCTGCAGGGTTGTGCCGGATCCCGGAAGACAATCCAGATCGGGAAGGCCGAACCCAACCCTGAGTTGTCAGAGCAGTTCAACAATGTCTTTCAGGATGGCGATTTCTATTTTGCCGGGATTCCCACCGAGATCGGGTTGGCTTCTGTCTCGCAAAGGGGCGTGGCGGTGATCGTCAACCTGCTTCCCGCCGAGCAGCAGGCCAGTCGCGTTTCCTTTGATGAGCCGGTTCTGGTGAAGTCGCTGGGCATGCGCTACGAGTCGATCCCCATGGTGCCTTCCACCTTTTCCACCGATGACATCGATCGCCTCGCCGCGATCATCGACGAGGCCGAGGGAAGGGTGCTCATTCATTGCGCCTCATCAAACCGAGTCGGCGGCATGTGGGCGGCATACCTGCACCGTCACCGGGGTTACGATCTCGAAGAGGCGATCGAACTCGGCATGGCCGCGGGCCTGAGACCCGGCAGGATGATCGAAGCGGTCAAACGGGTCGTGGGGCAGTAGTCGCTCAATCAATAAGTCTCACCGGTCCAGACTGTGTAGGAGTGAACGCGATCACTGTGGTCTTGCGCGGCCTGTTGGAACTGGTCGGGCGTCATCTACACCCTCATTACCCTCCCTGATACGCGAGTCTCATTATCTTTCATCAGTCGCTATAATCGCCCTATGACATTGCTCGTCACCGGAACCATCGGAATCGACACCATCCATACCCCCAGCGCGAAGGCCGAGAAGGTCATGGGAGGTTCCTGCTCCTATTTTGCGGCGGCGGCATCATTGCAAACCCCGGTCCGCATCGTGGCCGCGGTGGGAGGCGACTGGCCGGAAGAACATCGGACCACCCTCTCCGGGTTTAAAAATATCTGCCTGGAGGGGCTGGAGGAGCGACCGGAATCCAAGACCTTTGCCTGGGGCGGTCGCTATCACGAGAACATGAACGACCGGGAAACCCTCTTCACTGAATTGGGGGTGTTGGAAGAGGCCCCCCCGGCCATTCCCGACGCCTATCGCGACAGTCAGTACATCTTTCTTGCCAATACGCATCCCGCCGTGCAGTTGCAGCTTCTCAGTCATTTTCCGGAGGCCAAGCTTGCCGTCGCCGACTCGATGGACCTGTGGATCAATATCGCACGCGATGAACTGCTGACGCTGTTTCAGAAACTGGATGGTCTTGTCATCAACGACTCGGAAGCCGAGCAGCTCACCGAGATCAATAACGCGATCAGTGCGGGACGCAAGATCCTTGAAATGGGGCCGTCCTTCGTGGTGGTTAAGAAAGGCGCTCACGGGGCGATCCTGGTCCACAAGGATGGCGTGGCCACCCTGCCCGCGTATCCCGCCGAGCATCATCAGGTTGTCGATCCCACGGGGGCGGGCGATAGTTTCGCGGGAGGCATGATGGGCTACATCGCTTCGACGGGAAAAACAGATTTTCGCTCGATCCAGACTGCGCTGGCCTGGGGAACCGTCACCGCGAGTTTCACCCTCGAATCGTTCGGGCTCGATACGTTGGCCCGTCTCACGAAAGAGCAGATTGACGCGAGAATGCGGGAATTTCAAGCCGCAGCGAGAGTCGGCTCGCGATAAGCTGGACAGGAAGTAAGCAGGCCCGAACGGCCTGGAGAGGATTTGACTAATGAATACGTTCATCATTGCCCTTGTTGCCACGATGCTCAGTTCTGGGGTGTCCGGGGTGTCCGGGGGGTTCGAGGTTCCCGAGAAGGCGCTTGATGTCGAGGAGGTCATTCAGGCCGTCTCACCCGCGCAGCTTCGCAAGACCATCAACAAGCTCGATGCCTTCGGCACCCGCCACACCCTCTCCGACACCGTCTCGGATGAGCGCGGGATCGGAGCGGCCCGAAGGTGGCTGCGCGATCAGTTTCAGGTACTGGCTGACGCTTCCGGACGGTCGGATATCACCGTGGAACTGATGCGATATACCCAGCCCCCCCAGGGACGCCGCATCACCGAGGAAATCGAGATCGTCAACGTGGTGATGATCATCCCCGGCACAATGCCGGAATCCCGGGGGCGAATGTTCGTGGTGCTGGGTCATTACGATTCCCGAAACGGCGATGCGATGGATTCCGAGGGCGACGCCCCCGGGGCCAACGATGACGGATCCGGCACCGCCGCGGTGCTGGAGCTCGCCCGGGTATTCTCCACCCGCCCCTGTGAGGCCACCACCGTGTTCCTCATGACCGCGGGGGAGGAGCAGGGGCTGTTCGGGGCCAACTGGTTTGTCCAGACCGCCATCGAAAAAGGCTGGGATGTTCGCGGGGCGCTCAGCAACGACATCATGGGTGATCCCACCGGGCCGGGGGGCCGGGTCGAGCGGGATCGCGTTCGGGTCTTCAGCGAGGGCATCCCCCAAGGTCTGGATGAGAGACAGATCCGAGGCATCCGCAGGTTGAGCCGTGAAAATGATTCCCCCTCCCGCCAGCTTGCCCGCTATATCAAGGACATTTCCGAGCGGTATGACACTTCGGTCAAACCCTGGCTGATTTACCGTGCGGATCGATTTCTGCGGGGCGGTGATCACACCCCCTTCAATCAACACGGCTTTGCCGCGGTTCGATTTACGGAGCTTCACGAGAATTACGATCGCCAGCACCAGAATGTACGGATGGTGGATGGCGAACGGTATGGCGATGTGGCGGCATACGTCGATGAGGAGTATCTTGCCGACGTGACCCGTCTCAATGGGGCGGCGCTGTACTCGCTGGCCAACGCCCCATCCGCGCCGCCCAATGCCCGGCTTATCGTGGCGAATTTGACCATTGAAACGACGATCCGGTGGGACCGCGCGCCGGAGCCGGATGTTGCGGGTTATGAGATCGTCTATCGGGAGACGGCATCGCCCTTCTGGGAGACGGTCATCGACGTGGGCGACACGACCGAGCATACGATCGATCTTTCCAAGGACAATTGGTTTTTTGGCGTGCGCGCCTATGACCAGGACGGCCACCGATCGCTGGTGAGCTTTCCGGTCGCCGCGCGGGAGTAATCGTTCATGAAAACGCTGACGAAACGTATCACGGTATTTGGTCTGCTTTGTTTCATCACGGCGGCGACCCATGCGGCAGACCGTCTCGATGAGCAGCCCGGCTATGAGCGTTATACGTTCGTGCGCGAGAACCTGAGCAAGCTTGTCACCGGAGGCACGCTCAGCAAGCTGAAGTGGTCCGAAGATGGTAAGGAGCTTCTCTATACCCGAGGGGAGCAGCGATACTGCCTCGATCTCATGACCGGCACCATCACCGAGTATGAGCAGACGGAAGAGGAAAAGAAAGAAGCAGACGAAAGCAATCCGCGTCGGCGGCTACGAGGCCGGCAGCGCGATATCGAGCCTTCGCCCGATGGCAACTGGAACGCCAGAAGCGTGGACTGGAACGTCGTGCTGGAACGGACCGATGATCTGGGAGGAACGATCGACGTGACCACCGAGGGCACCCGCAAGCACCGATTCGGCAAAGCAAGTTGGGTGTACGGCGAGGAACTACGCCAGAACGACGCCATGTTCTGGTCCCCGGATTCGACCCGGCTGGCGTATTACGAACTCGACGAGACGAAAGTCGAGGATTTTTACCTCATCGGCAGCCTCAATACCATACGCACCACCGCCCTCATCGAGGGCTATCCCAAACCCGGCGAGCCGAACCCGATCGCCAGTCTCTGGATATACCATTTGAAAAGCGGCGAGTACGTCAAGATTGACGTCGGGGATGATCCCGAGAATTACATCTACCGGGTTCGCTTCTCGCCCAACGGGGAAGTGCTGCTCTTCAATCGGACCAACCGCCGACAAAACGTACTCGAACTGGTCGCGGCTGATCCCGAGACCGGTGAATCCCGGGTGGTGGTGACGGAAACCCAGGATACCTGGCAGACCAACAGCCCCGAGATGCGTTTTCTCGAAGACGGCGAGCGCTTCATCTGGGAAACGGAAAAAACCGGTTTCAAGCAATACGAGCTGCGCAATCTCGACGGCACGCTGATCCGAACCCTGACGTATGGCAGTTATCCGGCAAATTCCATCAGCCATGTGGATGAAACCAGCGGGCTGATCTATTACACCGCCTACAGCGACACGGCAAATCCCCTGTTCACCCACCTGCATAGCGTGGGGATCGACGGCAGCAACCCGACCCGGATCACCGAACCGGGCATCAGCCACACCATCACCTTTTCCAAGGATGGCAAGTGGTTTCTCGATCGCGCCGAGACAATCGAAATTCCGCCCTCCACGACGTTGCACAATGTTCAGGACAAATCCATCGTTACGCTTGGTGAGAGCGACCTGAGCCTGGCCCAATCCGAAGGCATCACCGCCCCCGAGCAGTTCACCTTTAAAGCCGAAGACGGCACGGATCTCTATGGGGTGCTCTATAAGCCGTCGAATTTCGATCCGAACCGGTCGTATCCCCTCGTCCTCGATGTCTACGGCGGCCCGCTTTCCAAACGCATCCGGGCGAGATACCGCGCGGCGTATCCCGAGACCGAGTTCGGCGTCATCATCGCCATGCTGGACAATCGGGGTACCACTGGAAGAGGGAAAGCCTTTGAGTCCGCCACCTACCTTCGTCTGGGCGATGTCGATATCAAGGATCAGGTCGCCGGGGTCCGTTATCTCACCGCACGACCCTATATCGATGGCGACCGTGTGGGCGTGTTCGGCCATTCCTACGGTGGATACATGGCGGCGCTGTCGATCATGAAGTACCCGGAGGTTTTTCATGTCGCCGCAGCGGGGGGGACCGTGGTTGACTGGCGACAATACGACACCATTTATACCGAGCGTTTCATGCGCACCCCCCAGGAGAACCTCGAAGGCTACGACGAGGGCTCCGTGCTCACCTACGTCGATCAGCTTAAGGGCAAGCTGCTGTTGATGCACGGCATGGTGGATGACAACGTTCATCCCACCAATGTCATGCAACTCGTCGATGCGTTGCAGAAGGCGGACAAGCGTTTTGAGATGATGCTTTATCCCACCAAGGCCCACGGTTTGGGCAAAGGGGCGATGATCAAACGCTGGGAATTTCTCTGCGAACACTTGCTGAAGGACATGAATGTCTCCAGCGAGATGGGGCGCGAGCAGTCCGGGGTTGGCATCAGGGAGTGAGAATGGGGCGAAGGTGGCCGTGATGCTCAAGGATTAATGCCTGCGCTTCTTCGAAGTTCACGACGCGTTTCTGCATGATGATTGCGGCTTTGAGATTACCCTGGGCGTGCTCCAGTCCATCCGCCGCGGTCTCGCGCGATAGTTCAGGGCAGAGTTCACGAAGGATCCGAATCGCCCGATCGGTGAGTTTGTCGTTGGTGGCCCGCAAGTCCACCATGAGGTTGCTGTAGACCTTGCCAAGCCGAACAAAGGCGGTGGTGGTGATGATGTTCAGGGCGAGTTTGGTGGCCGATCCCGCCTTGAGGCGGGTTGATCCCGTGAGCAGTTCCGGGCCGGTATCGAGCAGGATGACATGATCGCATGATTCGGGAGACCGGGCTTGCGGGGCGCAGGTGAGCAGGCCGGTGGTGGCGTTATATTCCTTGGCGATGCGAATGGCCCCGAGAACGTACGGGGTGGTGCCTCCGGCTGCGATGCCGAGGACGGTATCGTGCTCAGTAAGATCCAGGTCTTCAAGTTGCTCTCGGGCGCCGTCGGGGTCATCCTCCATTGCTTCGGAGGATCGCCTCAGGGAGGCGTCGCCCCCCGCGATGATGCCAATGACTTGGTGTTGATCAGACTGGAAGGTGGGGGGGCATTCCGCGGCGTCGAGCACGCCGAGTCGTCCGGAGGTTCCGGCCCCGAGATAGATCAATCTGCCGTCTCGACGCAGATTTGCGACCAGATCCTCGATGAAGAGGGCAAGATCGGGGGAGGCATCCTTCACGACCCGGGCGACATCACGGTGATCGTCGGCCATCAACTCGACGCAGGACTGAATATCCATGGCATCCAGATTCACGGATGCCTCATGACGACGCTCCGTGGACAGATGACTGCGATCGGGGGGCAGCGTGTGCGTCTTCGTCATGAGATACAGCGTAACCAATTGGCGAAAAAACGCCCGGTCAGGCTGGCCGGGCGAATCGAAGGTACGAAATATCTGCGGAAAGGTTACCACCAGCGCCGCCATGATCGCGATCGACGTGACGGTTTGCTCCCCCGACGGTATCCATCTTCGTAGGCTTCAGCAAAGCCGTCGAGATAGCCATCCACATAATTGCGGTTGTAACGCCGAACCCGGTAGGGAGGTCGGTCACAGAAGCGGCGACAGTAGCGACCATCGTAAAGGCCATACTCCCACCCATCCTGACTGCCTCGGTTATAACCACGGTCGTATTGCCTCTGGGCGTAACTTCGTCGGGGCTGGTAGTGCTCACACGATGGGCCGCAACCCCCGGAAGGGTGCAGGTCGCAAACGATCGCAGGTCGGGCCCGCGCATCATCATCGTGAGCGGCACGGGCATCGGTGGCGATGAACATGAACATGCCGAGCGCGATCAGCAGGCATGGCAATCTGAATTGTCGTGAACATTGAGATCGGAACAAGTGCGTTATCTTGCGTCGTTTCATGGCGGTGCCTCCTGTCTGGGGTCAGGGGTTGTGGTCATCCTCATGGTGAACACTGGTGAGGAATCAGACAATAAGACACGGGTCGGGAATACCTATTCCGCCGCGGACAAAAAAGTGTTTCGGCTTGTTACGGAAGGCGTGCCGTTGCGGGGGCAAGAAAAAAACCGCTGAATCGAAAAGATTCAGCGGTTCAATGATTGTTGGCGTTGAAGCGACGCCTCACTCGCGTCATGATTCTTTCGGAATTCAGACCATATCCTTGAGGTTCTTCAGGGCGCGAACCTTGACCACATTGTGGGCTGGTTTCGCCTTGAACATCATCTCCTCACCCGTGAAGGGATTGATTCCCTTGCGTGCCAACCGGCGCGGCTTGTGAACCTTTTTGATCTTCATGAGACCGGGGACGGTGAACATGCCCGGACCGCTTCGCCCGAGATCTTTCTTGATCATGGTCGTCATCTCGTCAAACACTCCCGCGACCTCTGTTCGAGAGAGTCCGGTGCTTTCGGAAATGTCGCCGAAGATCTGGCTCTTGGTGCGGGCTTTGACTTCAGTGGAGCGTGTGGTCTTGCGTTTTTTGGTGGTGGTTTTCTTTTTTTTCTTAGCCATCAAGTGAATCCTTTCGAAGTCGTGGCGGGGCGAAATGCCCTTTCAGCGCGTGAATGTACACGCCCCGTCCATACTCGACAAGCTTTTAATACTGAAAAAATAGGCATTTCCTGAACATTTATCGGAAAACGATTTTGCGATCCGCTCCCGGATTGCCTAAAAACGCTCAAGGCATAGTGCCCATCGAGCCGGAGGCGATTCCGGGGGCCATTCGATCAGGGGTGGTCAGGCACGAATCATGCCCCAGCCGCGAACCGGTTGACGTGTCGAAAAGGCGGTACAATGATTCACGTGTCCGGACAGGTGGCCGAGCGGCTGAAGGCACCGGTTTGCTAAACCGGCGTAGGGCGAAAGCTCTACCGCGGGTTCGAATCCCGCCCTGTCCGCTTTTTTTGCTTCCATTCACTGGTTGTGAGTGATACATCTCCCGTCGGGAGAAATCCCCACTCGTTCGATGAATCATCAAACGGAGAATTTTCGGAAATTTCTCCCGGATGGACAACCTATCCACCGTGATCTGTGATTCTGCTTACATTTGGGGCGATAAGTCAGCGAACTTTTCTCAATTCCTGCCCAACCGGAACAACCGGGAAAGTCGTCCCTGCATCGGCGGCCAGCAGGGGATTTCCTTGTTACTGAGCCTTTTCTATTTTAGTTTGAGTACAGAGACCGGGAATGTGCCGTTTCCTGCCGATGGGGACTCCCTTGTCACCGCATACGGTCATTGCAGACCTGAGATCGGCTGAGAATTCGAGCAAATTTGACGCCCCACGAAACGGATGTCAGGTTTCAGCCTTGACCGGAGCCTCTGACAGGTCGATTTGGTTATGAGAATATCACTCTTCAGGGGGCGACAGTCCACGTTGGCCCGATTGATCGGAGCTGCTGTGGAAAACGGATGGGAAGGAGATGGTCATGAGTCTGCTGGTCAATAAAACGAAGTTGAATGCGGCTGCCTATTCGATGCCCCAGTTCTGTCCCATCGTTCGTACGATATTCCCGGAACCGGTCGATGATACCCTGGCTGAAGCTTCCACGTTCTTTTTGTATCTGCAGGTGGCTCGGGACACTATGGGAAAACGTTTCGCCGTCAAGCTGGGTGAAAAACTGATCGAGAGCACGCGAGCTTCCCGTGAAGAAATTGCCGAATGTGTCTCCAGGCTGAGCAAGCAAGTGGCGACAATCCCCCCGAAAGCTGAGTTTCATGAGCACGTCAGCCAGGTGATCACGTTTCTCCTCGCCGAGGCCGGATGCCCGACTACCGATCAGGAAGTGCTTCGGACTTGCTTCTCCCGATTTCAGTCGGCGGTCTCCGGCATCAAACAGCATCTCGACGGGATCAAGAACCAGAACGTACGGGTACTCAAGCGCGCTTCATAAGTTCACTTACCAGCGTGCTTCGGGTCGGCTGAACGGTGGCATATTTAAAAAATGCGGGGCGGGTAGCCTTACCCGCCCCGTCTGTTTGTTCGTCTGTAGTGGAGAGTGTGGGAATGTGAAGATAGAAAACGAAGAGAAGGTAAAGGAGGAGAGCTTCATCCTCCACAGACGAACACAGGGGCGTAGCGCGAATCACCCGTAATGGGGCAGTCGAACGGGCGATAAGACTCGCGCAACCCAGTTTATTATACCTTTGGTTTTGCCTGGCGGATGCCTCGAATCTGCGATTTGAGACTGGTATCACCTAACGCTCCCCACGGGGTTGATACGCTAGAATCGGGCGAATCAGGGCGAATGGGTTCAATCTGGGCACTTTTTCTTTGATAATCGTCAGAATTGCCGATTCTGGGCATCTTATCTTGAGCCATGGAGGCTGCTTTGAAGCTGCGACCGACCGAAATCCCGGATGAGCATGTGCTATCCGCGTCGGCCATTGCCGGCGACCGAGAGGCGATCAGTGCCATTTGGATCCTCCATCGGCGCTGGGTGGCAGCGGTCATTTTGGCCTACAAACCCCGGGAGGATGATCTGGAAGACCTGCTTCAGGAAGTTGCGATGTCACTGGTGAGCAAAATTTCGACCGTCCGCGATCCCAGACATGTCCGAGCCTGGCTGCGAACGGTAGCAATCAATGCCGCACGGGCTTCGGCACGTACCCGACATTCCCGGCCCCAGCTCAGGCTGGTGGGTATTCCGGAACAGGAAAAAGTCGAACCTGCGATTGATGAATCCATCGTGCGTGATGAGGAATCACGCCGCATTCTTTCCTTGGTTGCCAACCTGCCGGATGATTATCGTGAGCCGCTGATGCTTCGGGCACTCCATGGCATGCGTTCAAAGCAGATTGCCGCGGTGCTCGAACTACCCGAAGCGACCATCGACACCCGGATATCCCGGGCTCGACGCATGCTGAGAGAACTTGCCCGTGAGGAGGGGAAATCTTACGGCTTCTCCAAAAAGGCGACCGAGCCATGATCGAAAGTGAAATTGCTCACATGAGGAGCGCGTCATGAACGAAGCACGAGTGGACATCTTGATCTCTCATGTCATTGACGGCGATGCCACGGACTCTCAGTGGATTGAACTCGTGGCATTGGCGGAAAAGAACCCTGGCATCTGGCGGGATCTGGCGGAATCACAGCGTGATCAGTTGGTGCTCAGTCGCGCCATGAACGCGGCGGTGGAGATTGCCATAGATGTCTCCGCCCCCATCGAGCAGATCGAATTGCTGCGCCAGAGGGAAGCGACCGGCACCCGGCACATGTCACGGGCCAGTTCCTGGAGCGGTTGGGCGGTCGCGGCGATCATTGCCCTGGCGGCGTTCTCCAATCGGATGGGGATGAACATGAATGGTTCCCCGAATCCAAACATTATTCCCGCGGGCTTTCTCACTCCGGATGCCGCCTTTGATGAGTATCTCAGACTCGGACAGGAATCCGGCGAAGTCGTCGGCGAAATTCCCACCCGGGTTATCGTCTCCTCTGAAAAGAATTCCTCCGGTCAGGGGTACGAATTGATCTGTCTGAGGCAGGTCATGATTCGCCTGCAGGTTACCGATCTCTTTGAGATTGCCGGGCGTGATGAGCATGGACAGCCCATGCTTATTCAGTATCAGCCCGAGCCCGATGGCATGTAATGTTCAGCGTGAAGGAATGAGAGGATCGAGGGTCTGATCATGAAACGAAACCTGATTAACCTGATGAATGCAAAACGGAAGTCGCTTGGTCGGTTGATTTCAGGCCTGGTTCTGGTCGCGATATTTACCGTCAGTTTCGGGGCCGTCAGGCAGGACGCTGACCCGGTGAAGCCTGATGAAACCCCCAGGCACCAGGTCACAGTCAAAGGCCGGATTGCCTTGACCGACGGAGACGTTATCTCGACAAACATTTGGTATTTTTTCAGCAATGGCGAGAAGATTCTGATGGATGCCGAGAAAAAGCAGATCATCAGGGCTGAAATTGACGGCATTTCCATTCCCCAGGAACGGATTCACTTCAAAGACGGCAAGATGACCCTGACCGACGAGTACGGCAATGAGATTCAGGTTCGTCATCTTCTCTCCCAACGTCTCAATGACAAGGTCCTGTTTCGCATCAAGGCAACCACTGAACTATTTGAAGAGTTCGGGCCGGGCGAGCATTGGACTACCCGCATGCACGAAGAAGTGCTGAAGCGAATGGGGGAATTTCGACGCCCCAATGTCATGTTCGGCATTCATACCGAACCGACAAGCCCCGCCCTGGAAGATCATCTGCATCTGGAGGCCGGAGCCACAGTCATGATTGCCGGACTTTATGAAGGCCTTCCCGCTCATCGTGCCGGAATTCGGCAGTATGACATTCTGCTCAGCCTCAACGGCGAGACGCCGGTGACCCGTCCGATCATCTTTCAGACCCTGCGTGAGCTGGAGCCGGGATCGGAAATTGAGCTGACCGTCATCCAGGCGGGGGAAACGATAGAGCTTACCGTCACGCTCGAAGCCTTTGATTCCCGGCGGATGCGGCAAGCGACTCTCATCGGTGAGAGTCGCAGAGGCAGGATGCGTGGTACGCTGCGGCCGTCTTTTTCGACGGGGATGAGTTTTCAGGATCTCGTCATCGCGCCTGACAGCAGCATGTACAGGTTCCTTCCCCTGGGATCAAATGTTCAAATGAACGAAGAGATCCGGTATTTGCTGAGAAAGCTGAATAAAATCAAGAGTCGATCAGGCATGGAAGGCTTGTCGAAGATCGAAGTAATCCTCGAAGCTGAGGAAACGAAGCTACCACTATCTCCCCGGGAACCCCGTGTAGAACCCAGGGAATAAATCCAGACAGTTCAGGACCGGTTCACGACTGCGGCTCGCGATAGAGATCCAGATAGAAGTCCAACATTTTCCTGCCGCCTATATCACGCGTCCGGGAGAGAACGAATCCGAACTTCTCGAACATCGTGATGGCCGGTCCCCGTTCGATCCGCACATCGAGAACGATCTTGAGATAGCCGTGTTCTCGACAAAAGTTCAACGCACATTCCAGAAGCCGGGTCCCGACTCCCCGCCGGCGATGATCTTTGCGAACTCTCAGGCGTCGGATCTCAGCGGAGTTGTCGGCAGTTTTCTGCACCCCGATCATGCCGATGACTTTATCTTTGTGTATGGCCACCCAGAACGCGCTGCTGCCTTCATCGTTGAAATACCCCTCCTGCAAATTGTCGATATCCGCTCCGGTGTCGTTATAGGGAACCTGTCCCTCGATCACGCCCTCCTGAAACAATTCCCGCAGCGCCGCATGATCCGAGTCATTGGCAAGACGGACTTCGATGGATGAGTTGCCGTCGGTCGGGTTGTTCTCACCATTGTTCATGGTCAGGGGCGAATCAGGGGGGAGGGATATCAATGAATTCCAGGGCATCAAGGCCGGGGTCGAGGATGGCGACAGTATAACGGGATGCGCGAAAGAGGGCTCCGGGATTGATAATCCGGGTGGAACCGATGCATTCGTCCCGCAATTCGTGGCTATGACCATGAAGCAGGTAATCAACGCCGTCTTCGAGTGCCTGATCCATGATGCGACCGATGTGCCCGTGTGTGAAAGCGACGATCTTGTCATCCACCTCAAGCCGGCCCAGGGGATGGTCCACCCGCACATCCATCGCCTGAGCGTAGCGGGTCAGGCCTTTGATGTCCCAGTCGCAGTTGCCGAAGACGATGCGACACTCGTGGCCGACCAGTTCGTCGATAACCTGCTCGGTTTCAAAGTCTCCCAGATGAATGAGCAACTCGGCCCCGCGCTCAAGCAGGGTGCTCACGGCGCGGGCCGTTATCTTCACTCGTCCGTGTGAGTCTGAGAGTATCCCGATTCGCATGAGAGAGGCAGGATAGCGTATTCAACGATCGACAGTGGCCTCGTCGAGTCAGAATCGGGAGCGTTCGCCCCGGCCGGCGTTGGCGATCTCCTCGACATACGCAAGATAGCTGCGCTCGAATTGCTCAAAGTCATCGGTGAAATACGCGGAAATCACACGCCGGCCCAGCAGGGCGGAGGAATCCGATTTGAGCCAGGCGGTCTTGCCGCCGAACTTCCGCATGTGTTTCACCAGATTGCCATTGGCGGCATCCATCAGAATCTGCTCAAGCCCCGGGCGATACCTGCCATCCTCACCTTCGGAGAGGAATCGCACCAGCGCCCAGACCTGTGCGTAATAGGTGAGCAGAATCGACTTGTCGATTTTGAGAAATTCCTGGGGGGTCTTTGTCACCAGCGTGTCGAGGGGGATCAGGTGAAATTTTTCGGGATTGTTTTTGGCCTTGAAATATGCTTCACGCAACGCGCCGCGGCGCTCGTAATTGTCCGCCGGTGAGAAAATTGTCATCCCGCGACGGTTCCGGAACCCTTCCATGTAGGTGGCAACGCCCTCTTCGAGCCAGACGGGGAGGCTGTTGTGAAACGTGCTTTGCGTGTATTGATGCCATCCCTCGTGAGCGGCAATGGCCAGCGTGTCATGATGACGCCGACTGCGCCAATAGTCGATGTAGTAGAGCACCGCGGTGCCGCGCGTTGTGAATCCGCCCCGACCGAGATTGCGAAACGCGCTCGCCTGATCGGGAAGCACCGCCCGGGTCTTGTCCATCCATTGCTTGCGATCGCTGAACAGAAACGTGATCAGCCGCTCTTCGGGATAGGGAAGGGTCGCCAGCGCGGAAGTGTAGTTCGCCAGGGCCGCCTCATAAAACAGCGGCAGGCGATCGATGAACGACTTCGTCGTCTTGGTGGTGTAAATCTCATAATTCGGTGAGGTGAGCTTCAGACCCCGGTGGAGACCCGAGGAACTGTCGAACATCCACGGCGTTGATAGATATTCGACGGAAGTGATCTCCCCCGGTCTGCGAGCTGACTTTGCCTCCCCCAAAAGATCATCACCCGGCGCGGTTCGCGAACCCAGAGCAGGCTTGGCGGAAGTCTGCACACCGGGGTCCTGGGTTGAGCAGGCAACCGGTGTCGCCAGAAGCACGATCAATGCAATCAGTAATGCTCCGAATGTTAAAGCTCGTGGCAACTGATACTCCTTTCAGGTTCAGCGATCCGATCTGATCGATTATGTCGGGAGTGATTCTAGAACTTTCTCCGCCGCGATGAGATCGCGCTGGGCCTGGGCCATACGCTCCCTCGTTTCCTGGACCACATTCGGGGGGGCCCTCTTCACATAGTTATCATTTTGCAGCTTGTTGCGGTAGCCCGCGACAGCTTTTTGCAATTCTTCGACAAGTTTTTTCTGTCGGATGTGCTCTTCCGCGACGTTTATGGTCTCAGACAGGCCCGTCAGGTAGAGTTGCTCGCCTTCAAAGGACAGCGTCAGGGCATCTTTAGGACGATCTGTTGACTCTGTCACTGATCCCAGGCCGGTGGCGGTCTGGACAATCCCGTCGGCTGCGTTTATGAGCGTAATCAGGGGTTTCGAAGCATGAAGATCGATTTTCTTCTTTGGAGATATCTGTTTCTCGCCTCGAATCGTGCGAATCGCCTCGGACAGACTGCGGGCCCGCTCAAAAAGTTTCACCGCTTCCCCGTCTTCTGTCGAATCATCAATCTCCGGCCAGTCGGCCCGGGCCAGCACCTCGTTGGGGGGCAGGGTGATGCCATCCATCCCCGCGCTGCCCGCCGCCTGGACATGAGGCCACAGGGCTTCGGTGACAAACGGGCAGATCGGGTGCAGCAGACGCAAGATCGCATTGAGCACCGTCCGCAGCACCTGCTGCTGAATCGGGTTTTCTTTCACGGTGGGCTTGATCGCTTCAAGGTACCAATCGCAGAAATCACGCCAGATGAAGTCGTACATAGTCTCGGCATAGACGCTGAACTGGTAATTCGCCACCGCGTCCTCCACCGTACGCTGGGTGCGGTGCAGACGGGTGATGATCCAGCGGTCGGCAAGGGGCAGGGTGTCCTTCCACTCACGCATCGGGGGAGTATCAACCTCGCCTTCGGTCAGGTTGCCCAGCGCGAAGCGCACGGCGTTCCAGAGCTTGTTGGCGAAGTTACGACCCAGATCGAACTTGGATGAACTGTTCATCGCCAGGGGTTTGTCTTCGGTGGGGACCGCCAGCCCGGTGGCCACGCCATAGGCGCTGCACAATTCCTTGGCGCACTTGGGACACGCCTGCTCGGGGGCCGCCACGCGATATCCCGCGGCACTCGTGCTCGTCTTCGGATCG
>JADFSH010000186.1 GCA_022560875.1 Planctomycetota bacterium
TCGTATTTATTGTATTGCCGTCGCGACTTCGTCATTCATGTGCAGGAGGGAAATGGAAATAATATAATACGGACAGATTCAACCCGGCATTTCCCATTTGACTGATCCAAACTGATCCGTCTGCTCCAGCATACACGATGCGGTACTCGAATCCTGCTTGGTCAACAAAAAACCGGGCGACTCAGCAGGTGGGTACTCGGAATCCACCCCAATTGACCCTCTCGGGACTTGTTCCGGGCAGACTGACGAACCGGCTCGCGTTACGGGCACGATCCCCCGGAAGCCGCCCGGCCTCATCGGGCGTCCCTCTGACGGGATACGAAATAAGTCTCCTAATCCAGATCCAGCGTCACAACAAGGGCGCGATGATCTGATGCCAGCGGATTGCCGTGGTCAAATACCTCAGCGGCAATGTCATCGGTCACGTCCTTGATCGACAGGGACAGGAGAATGTGGTCGATCTGGTTCCGCTGGCCCATAAATTCATACGTCCATCGTGTGTCCAGTTCATCATCATCGAAGTACTTGGCAAGCCCAGTCTGAATGAGGTCGGCGAAAATATCATCACGACCGCGAATGCGACGGATTGCCGGTTGCCCTCGATAATCATTCAAATCACCTGCTACGATGATGTGCTGGCCGTCGTGCAATTCGGGGAGATAATGTCGGCGAACGATAGATGCCTGGGCCACACGCTGAGCATCAGCCTCATGCCCGCCAGCTTCAGATTTCAGATGCAGAACGTAGAGCGTGAAGGTTTCACCCTCGAACTCAAACTCCGCGACCATTCCCTTGCTGATCCCAGTGTCAGCTTCCGTTTCAGGGTCATCAAGTTCCTTGTCATACGACTCGCGGCCTGGGATCTGCTGCAAGACACCGAAAAGGGGAAGCTTGGACAGAATCGCCACGTTCTGTCTGGTGGAGGTGTCGGTTGACTTGCCGAAAGCCATGTGCGGGTAATCAACACCCTGATTCGCTACGGCAAGTCGGAGTTCTTCAACGTCTGCCTCTTTGCCCACTTCAGTCAAGGCGATGATATCGGCGTCGATGTCAGCGATTACCTCTGCCACGGCCTCAGCGGCGATGGCAAACTGCTGGTCTCGAAATGTATCGGTCCAACCATCGAAGCGAAAATCCTCACCGAACTTGATATGCACCTTTGGTCGGGTCAGAAATTCGCAGTTGAAGGTTGCGATCTTCAGCTTCTCGGCCTGAGTGCCAGCAGCAACGGTGAGGATGCACACCAGAAATACGAGGTTCGTCTTCTGCTTGAGCATGGCCGTTTCTCCCGATCAGATCGTGATTGTCCGGCCCGCCGTGGCCCATGAAGATCCCGTCCGTGTCCATCCAGTGTATCAGAAAATAAGCCCGTGCCTCTCAGGCCTGACGGGATGGCTTACTTGTCTTCGTGGTCGGCTTTCGGCCCCGGCTTGCTCTTGTTCTTGTCTTCCATGACAATGCCTCCAGTTCATAAGTGGAGGAACAGCCATGTTTGACGAAGTGCCACCCGACAGCGATTCACAGTTCAAAAAGGCCCTGGAAGCGTTCGAACAAATGATTATCCGCATTGGCGACCCAAGGAGTGAAACAATGGAGCCAGAAGAAGAACTGATTTTCGAGTTGGCTCGCGGCATGATTCATCTAACCAAGGCCATCAGGGCCTCGATGCCCTAGCCGAGTCAATCATAGCCGCTATCATGGCCATCAGACTCGCCCGTACTCGTCATCATGGTCGGCTTTCGGCCCCGGCTTGCTCTTGTTCTTGTCTTCCATGACAATGCCTCCACGCTCATTCTTCCCAATGTCGGAGAATAGGGACAATGGACTACCGCTTCGAGGACGCCGACGGGGATTTGGTGCAGGCCGTTTGGGAGAAAGGGCGACATACCAACAAGGCTGGATTTGAGTCAGAAGAGTGGCGACAGGATATCGTTGGACACATGATATCTCGCGTTAAACACGGAAGGCGTGATTCAAAATTTGGTTGGGAAATAGACCACATCAAGCCGGTTGCTCTTGGTGGCTCGGACGACCTAGACAACCTTCAACCCCTTTACTGGCGTACAAATGTGAGTAAGGGCGACCAGTATCCGTGGCCGTAAGAGAGTGGAGTCCTGTTTGGTTGATTTCACAACGAAACAGAGTACGCGAATACTCTTTGCTGGAGGACCGGGATAATGGCACTCAACCACAACGCGATGACATACTCGGGAGCCTCACTTGACCTGTTCGTGTGGGCCGACGGGTTCAGTGAAAAATCTGAATTGGTCCTGTGCGTTGGCCTCGTATCAGAAAACGATCACAGGGCTTTTGACGAGATTACTCAGGATCATAAAAGAATTGTCCGGTTAAAAGACACCGAAGCAGCAAATCAACTCAAACACTACTTTCTCAAAAGAGACCGCGAGGGCAAGGTCGAGGATGAAGAGGGATCCGGGGATTACGTCTACGCCTACTTCAAGCCCGATCCGGCCAATCCCAACGCATAAGCCAACGAAATTACGACAACCTTTACGACAACCGTCTCCGAGTCATCGCCAACCACGTCCATGACTGGTTGTATGGCTGAATAGGTCGCTTCATTGTTCCGACAAGGGGAGACCGGGGGGACACGGGGGACACATGGAGAGCGATTCAGTTCAGAGACCCCTTCGTGAATCCCGGACCCCTTTTCGATTTCCAGAGTCGATTAACAGCGTCTCTGGCTTCGACCCGGCTTGCTCTTGTTCTTGTCTTCCATGACAATGCCTCCAGTTCCATTTTACCACTTTCTGGAGGACCGGAACCATGGAACCCAAACTCGACGCGCAGGAGTATGAGGAGGCAGCCATAGACCTGATCATATTCATGAGCGAACAGAACGCCCCGAATTACGCGTTCTACGCGGGCATTACAACCGATCCCACGCAGCGGCTCTTTGACGAGCATCAATTGCCGCACAACCAGCCCCACAGAGTTGTTCGGTGCGAGAACCATCAAGAGGCACGAGAGCTTGAGAAGCAACTGCACAAATCCGGTTGCGATGGGGGGCCGGGGGGTGAAGATAATTCCTCCGAGTACGTCTACGTCTACCTCACGTCGCCTCAGACTCGCCAGTAACTTCCGCGCTAGACCCCTCAATTCCTCAGCTTTCTGCACCGCCTCAGATCAAGTATTCGATGTACGTGCCAGGCTTCGGATTCTGCATTGCGTCCCGAACGGTCTCGCCGACCTCCCAACCATCACCGGTGAGTCTCACGAGGTGCGCTTTCTTGCGCAGATCGTCGTCCAGTTCATTGAAGGCGACTTCCGCCTCGACCTCACTCTCGTGTAGGTTGAGTATGGTTTCTTTCCAGAGATCTCCCTTGCGGTGAGTCTCAATGGTGATGGCGTACTTGATCACGGTGATGCTCTTTCCGGGCCGTCCCGTGGCCCCGTGAGAGTCCCCGTCCGTGAGAGCCTGATTATAGCAAAAAGCCGGCAGTCATGGCCGGCGCAGTGGCTATCCGAGTTCCGTGGCCTTCCGGTCGATCAGACATCGTACTCAATGTCCTCTCTATCCCGGTAATTTCTGGGAGGACGATCATCCGTCATTTTACCGACATCGCCAGGCTTCGCTTTCTCGTCCACAAGGTCGATCACTACATCGTCTTGTTCCGAGTGCTTGTTCCACTCAACCTGAGCTTCATCCGGCGTCTGATGAACGCTCAGAATGGTGTACTGGCCTTCCTTGGGATGATTCATTCTGACGACTGCCAGTGTCGTGTACATATTGATTGAAAACTCCCAGCCGTCCCGTGGTCCGTGAAGATTCCCGTCCGTGTGGATCTGATTATATCAAATCGCTGGCAGTCATGGCCAGCGCAGTGGCCCTGGGGTTCACTCGACGGTTGCCTCGGGTAATGGATTGACACCCTCGAAGTAAATGCGCCCCGGCTCGACTTTCGTAATACGGATATATTCCCGTATCCGACGCCCTTTCTTGTACTCAAAATCCAACTGGTGAATATCATCGACATGGAGGTCTTCAGTATTGAAGTCAAGACCCTGCCACGGCTGAATATTTCCATCCCAAGAGTCGGTTTTGTTGTCTCCGACTAAGGTAAAATAGTTTATCCAGTTTCCATTCACGTACAATTTGGCTCTGGCGTCACGTATGGGCTGGGGCATCGTTTCGCACTCCAAATTTAATGTTCCCAACCCGTCGTGCCCCGCGAAGATTACCGTCCGTGAAGGCATCAGTGAAACCGATTCGGGCAAGGTCAACAAAGAACCAGGCGCTCAAGGGCAAGCCCGAACGCCCGAATGAGTGAAGTTACTAACATTGTCCGAGATCGGGGGCGCGATGTCAATTTGCAGGCCCGGCCAGGTAGTGTCCTCGTTTGAATCTGAGATTTTTCGCCATTTAGCACAAAAAACACCGCTGCGGGAGTGGTGCATCGGCGTTTACCACGTACGACCGTGCAAGGCTTCGATGACTGCATACGGCGCGATGTGATCCAGATACCGCGCCGTGGTCGCGATTGTCCGATGCCCGAGCTGCTTCGAGATGATCCCGATATCGATTCCCTCGGCCCGCAGTTCGGCGGCATGCGTGTGTCGGAAGCCATGGGCATGCACGCGTTTGGCGATCCCGGCTTGACGGCCAAGACGGGGGAAGAGGACGCGGATGTAGCTATCTACGAGGGGGCGGCCGTCGAGCATGCAGAAGACCGTATCTTTCCCGTTAATACCGTGATCAGCCCGAATCTCCAACCATTGGCAAAGAACGTCGAAAGCCTGGCCGTCCATTCCCACGGTCCGTGACCGCCCACCCTTGGCGAAAAGCACACGAATCGCTCCATTCCGGGAATCGAGGTCTTTGGGGCGAAGTGCAAGGGCTTCGTTGATCCGCAGACCCGCCCTATAAAGGACTGTGATCAATGCCCGGTTGCGGATGCCGGCAGGCGTGTCCGCGCAGGCATCCATCATGGCCGCGATCTCCTCGGGTGAGAGTACTTCCGGCGGAAGCCGACGCTTCGGCTTCTTCCTGCCCGCCTTCCGCCCGTTGGAAGTTCGGTGTGTATTGATCGCCGATTCGCCGTTTTTCCATGCCATTAGGAGCCTCCTGACAGTCAGTTGCGCTTTCCGTGCAAAGCGCGACTGGAACGGCGTCAGGACTACCTCAGAGGGTGATAGTGATCAAGGCATGTTCGCGGTGATTCTCGGTGAAATCGCGAACGAGTTCTTCACCGGCCCCAGCTCTGACGACCTGCTACGAGCTGTCAAGCAATG
>JADFSH010000187.1 GCA_022560875.1 Planctomycetota bacterium
AACACGAGACGGTACCTCCGACCGCTGCTTTCCGTTACCGACCAGCTGACGTTGTTCATGGCCTACCACGCAAACGAAGAGCAAAATT
This sequence comes from Planctomycetota bacterium, assembly GCA_022560875.1. Classification (GTDB taxonomy): domain Bacteria; phylum Planctomycetota; class Phycisphaerae; order Phycisphaerales; family SM1A02; genus JADFSH01. Next base: position 89 of record JADFSH010000187.1, read on the forward strand.
TGATCTCGGTCGATCTTGATCGCAATGTCATCGTCCACGATGCTGCCGTGCCTTCCGGCCTCTTTGTCAAGGCCATTGACGGAAATCGTCTGCTCGTGGCCAAGTCCAACATACGATGGGAAGGCTACGAGATCCGGGATACCCATACCCTACAGGTGATCAAGACGGTCGACATGATTGCGTATATTTCATCGATCGGTACGGCTTATCACGAAGGTCGCAAGGCCTTTCTTTTTCTTGAATCCCGGATTCAGCCCCTGCTGCTGTTCGAGGCGGATACTGGCCTGACGTTCGGCATGATTCAACCCCCGGGGGGAGGATGCGCGATGTTCGACACCAGCCCCGACGGACGCTGGATCGCCGCGATCGTCGGCCCCTGGAACCGCGGTACCATCACAAGATCACACGTCGCGCTCTATGATCTCGATGCCTTCCTTGAAGAGTAAGGCAACAGCACAATAAAAAATATCGATGAAGAATGAACGGGTGTGGAGTATGACGGTGTGCATCTGAACCGGCTCGTCGAATTCAAGAACGACTCCACCGGCAACAATAAGGGGGCGTATGCCTATAATGGTCTGAACTGACGCCCTACGGCCCGTCCCCCGGACCAGGATCTTCCCATGTACGACTCCGCAAACCCCCGAAAACGGCTACTGCTCGAAGAGCGGATCGATAAATGGTGACTGTCCTTAATGATCATCAATTATCATGAACAATGGATTACCAAAAAACTCACTAGATAACAGACGTCGAATACTTCCATCGACAGTAGTTGTTTGTTTGATCTATTGCTTCGCGTTGTTGTTACTGTGGGTTGTACCTGGGCGTATTGAAAATTTTCACCATGATGGTGAATATTATCTATGGGACAGCGGCGGATTGTGGATAATCCCAGTCGGTTTCATCGAATATGCTCAGTGGCTCCCCCCGGGAGTCGATGTTAGTCGTATTCAAGTCAGTATATACCCGGCAAATTGTATCGTTGTCTCTCTGATCACCGTGATATTGGGAGTTTACGTAGCCGTGTCTAATCATCGATCAGCATGGACCATAAGTGGTGCTCGAAAGCTACGCGGAGAATGTCCTGAGTGCGGATATCCAGTCGATAAGGGTGGTTTGACGGGTTGTCCAGAGTGTGGGTTTGAGAGATCGGAACATCGGAATCCCAGTTTGAGTAAGAAAAGGAGGGGGTAAATAGGGACAGTCCATTTATAGTTGTATCAGGAATGCAGGAAAATAAGATGGCGATAGCATCCGGCGATTCATGTCCGGATTCCAGGACATAAAAAAACCCGCGTGAAGATTCACGCGGGTTTTCATATAGCTACTTCCGTGCAATTAAGTCAGCATGAGTGTGTCAATCTTCCTCCGCCACCCGCTCCAGCTTGCCGAACTCGTTGCCGTTGGCGAACACCCGCATGAGGGTGATCGCGCCGGAATCGTCGCGGTCGATCTGGATGTAGATTTTACTATTGGTCATGTCGTAGAGGCGACCTTCATCATCGGGTTCGGTGAGATAGCTGGGGGACTGACCGCCGAAGCTGAACTGCAATCCGCCCTCGGCGATCTGGATGATGATCGGCGTTCCGGTCAAGCTGCCGGTGGACAGCTTGAAGTTGCCGATGAAATCGCTGTACTTGGCGCGGAGGGCAACGTTGGCCTGCTCCTTTTCCTCTTCGGTGCGGGTCTGCATCCGGATCAACAGGGGCGGCTGTAAATTCTCGGAATCGACGTTGTTCAGTGAAACCTCACTGAAGTTCGCCAGCGTCATCGATCCGCTGTCCGATGCGAAGAACGACCATGACATCGGCAGCGTCACGCCGTCTATCTCGCGATAATCGTTGTACACCCACAGGGAGGTATCTTCACCCTCCTGTCCGGCCAGCAAGCCCGTTTCCGTTTCAAAGTATAAGGTTCGCTCGGCCCCGTCCGGTTTGGTCGCGGCGACGGTGTAACACTGACGATCGTCGAACACCCGGGTATCGATCGTTTCCAGCGTTTCGTAACCCCAGTTCGGCGCGAGCACGCGATGCAGATCGCCCGCCTCACGTATGTTGTTGATGGCGTTTTCCTCAAGCACGGTGGCGCCCTGCTGGGACACGTTCCAGCCAAGCTCGGGATTGAAGCCGAACTCGAAGCCGGTGGAGAACCGCCACACGAACGCACCGTCAGCGGACCAGGACAGCGTGGCGTCACAGTGTTCGATCGGGCCGCCATGACGTTCACCCTTGCCGGTGAAGTGGGCCGCCTTCAGTCCTTCCAGGGCGGCTGCCCCGCCGCTGGCTTTGACATGTCTGGCCAGAAGGGATGCCGCGTCGGGCAGATCCCCGGTCGTGGCCACTTCTGTCTTTGAAACCGTGCCGCCACTCGCGCGATAGTCATGACAAACCATGTCGCCGAGACTGTTGCGGGCATACACCAGGCCATTACTGAGTACGGGCGTTGACCAGAACGCTCCGCCCTCGAGCACTTTTTCGCGTGACAGCTCGATGTACTTCTCGGGGTTGGCTTCGGCAATGATCAGTTCGCCTTTGGCCCCGATGATAAGGAGTCGCCCGCCGACGACCACCATCGCCCCGTGTCCGATGCCGCGCTGACGCCATTTCTCATTCCCATCCAGGTCGATGCATTTGAGGATCGAGGAGTCGAACCCGTAGAGATGATCTTCATAAAGCACGCACCCGGTGTTTTGGGTTCGCATCATGCGATTTTCCCAGACCGCCTTCAAGGTGTCGTCATCGGTGGGTTGAAGCATGACGCAGCCGCCTCCCGCCGCGGCGGAGATGAAAATGCGATCGCCCACCACCACGGGGGTTGCGCCGTAGACGGCTTGTTCCGGATTCTTCGTCCAGTCGAAGAAGGTGATTTCGCTGCCATCGGCCTGATCGATCACCGCGAGGCCCAGGCCGTTCAGCACGAGCATGCTGGGGGTGCCATTGAAGTCATACTCAATGGGGGTGGAGTAGGCGTTGCCATATCCCTTTTCAGTGACCCAGTTCAGCTTGCCGGTCGCCTTCTCGAAAGCGGCGACCTTGCCCACATTCATGATGACGGATTCGCCGACCACGACCGGCGAACCGGCGAAACCCCAGCGGGGCGGCTTCACTTCAAGTTCGGCCTGGAGGTCGTGCGACCAAATCACGCTGCCCGTATCGGCGCGGAGTGAAAAAAGTTTGCCTTCGCGATTGCTGGTGAAGATGGTGTTTCCATCGACGCTCGGCGTGGTCGTGGTGCCGCCATCATGCCCTTCGTTCCAGAATTCCGCGGGGTAGGTGTGGGTCCATTGTTCTTCACCCGTCGCAGCGTCGAGGCAATAGACCACATCCAGCTTCCGCTCAAGGTCGTAGCCCATGGTGTAGAGACGACCATTGGACACGGCAAATGACGAATGACCGAATCCGAGCGGCTTGGCCCAGAGCGACTTGCCCACCGTACTCCAGCCGGTTTCGACCGAAACTCCGGTCCGGTCGGGACCACGCCATTGCGGCCAGTCCGCACCATCTCCCGCGAGGACATTTGAGGGAATGGCCAAGGGGACAGCGCTCAGGAGCGTCAAAGCGGCGAACTGGGTGAGAGTCGTCTTCATTCTGCTTTCTCCAATCAAGTCAAGGGGGTTACTCATGATAATGGAATCTTGATACGGGTGGAAGAACCCTTCTGAACATACGCAGCCGGCCCGATTCCTTCCTGAGCCGTGGTCATAAAGCTTGCCGCGATAACTTGTTCTCTCTTCGTACCACTAATCCGTACCGTCGTTGCGAAAGGGACTGATATTCGTGCGCGTCGGGCTGACGGTGATCCACCTGGTGCCCGGTGCCATGGCCTGAGGTCTGTCCGAAGACCATGCCAACCTGTACTGCATAAATCAATTCAACTCACTTCACCACTCCGGCGTGACCATCGCTCCGCTCTGACCCCGGCACCGGAATTTCATCACCCCGGCGACCCTGCTGTCCAATTGCCTCACCCACAGTACAATGCCCATCGTTCACCCTTGTTTTTATAAGCACACATTACGAAGGAGCGACCATGACGGGCTTTGATGAACGACAAAGGGCGTGGGAACAAAAGATCAAACACGATTCGGAATTCCGATTCAAGGTCGAGATGCGCCGAAACAAGCTGCTGGGCAAGTGGGCCGCAGAGCTGCTGGGGCTGGAGGGTGATGCCATCGAGGCGTATGTCGCGGAGGTGGTACAGTCAGATCTGGAGGAACCTGGCGATGATGATGTCGTTCGCAAAGTTCTGGGTGATTTCGAGGCCAAGGGCGTCGCTCAGGACGAGGCCGCAATCCGCGCGCAAATCGAGGCGAACAACACTCTCGCCGCCGAGCAGATCATGGCGGGTGAGTAGTTGGAAACACGATCAACCATATGACCTCACAAACGCATTGGCGGATGGCCGATGATGGGGAGGGAATTAGAGTTAGGGATTAGTGAGTAGGGAGTAGGGCATTGTGGGGGGGAGGTCGGGGTTGATGGAGCGGGTCGCGGGCCGGTTGCGAATACGAGCCCGAAGCGCGCCCCCCGGATACGCCGGGTCCTCCGAGTAACGAGCCCGAAGCGCAAGCGCCGGGTCCGTTGAGTGAGATTGAGTCAATAGACAAATGTGATTCCGGTGGTGCTTCCGATGGCATATCTGAGGGCGAGGGCGTGGTCATTTCCGGGGGCGGGGTCACTTTCGGGGGCATGGGCTCAACGGACCCGCTCGCTCGCGCTCGGGGCTCGTAGGGCTCGTACCCGTTGTCATTCCCACTCTTACTCTCTCCCAACCCCATCTGCGTAATCTGCGGATACTCTTCTCTTTCTTCCCCCAACCGCTCCAGGGCTTCGAGAACCTCCGCCTCACTGGCGGGCGTGATTGATTCCCGGTGATAACGGCGTGACCTCGGCCCGCCTCCCCTCGGCTCCCCCTGCTGCGAATGACGATTCTCTGTGTTCGACCCGCCATAGCGGAGTAAATCAACACACGCCTTCCGCATGACCTCGGCAGCGCGAATTTCATCCGCGCTCGCCGCCGGCACTTCTGCCGTCAGTTCCCCCAGCCGCATCAGGGCATCCATCCTGAGCCGCCCCAGCAGCATCTCCCGCTCAATCGCGTGAAGCTGCCTGACGCGCT
>JADFSH010000188.1 GCA_022560875.1 Planctomycetota bacterium
TCAATCCCTGACGTACAACGAGTAATGTTGAGGCCGATCACTACGACCCGAAAGCGAGCGTGGGGCGAAATCCAGTCTGAAAACGATCTCCAGAAGAAATAAGGTTTCCAGTCGGTGGTCGAGGCTGAAACGCCATAGAGACGATGAGGAATAAGAAGTAGACACGACGGCCTACGATGTAGTGAACTGAAGCCTGAATTCGAAACTGCCATGCAGGAATTTGTCTTATCCAACTTGGACATTTACGGTCCCATCGCGGTATTCGCTCTGCTCATGCTTTCGGGATTCGGAATACCGCTGGGTGAGGATTTTGTCGTCATTCCCGCCGGCATCCTCATCGCCCGGGAGGAGTTTCCGCTGTGGCCGACGATGTTGTCAGCCTATTTAGGGGTTGTATTAGCCGACTTTCTCTGGTTCTGGATCATTTCCCGCTACGGCACTCTCCTGCTGCATAAAAGAGGGTTTCGCCGGATGGTTCATCCCCGGCGTTTGCTTCAAGCCAAGCACCAGTTGGACCGTCACGGAGCCTGGATGATCGTTTTCGCCCGATTCATACCCGGCAGCCGCGCCTCGGCGATCACGGTGGCGGGAATGCTGCACATGCCTTTCTGGAAGTTTGCCTTGGCCACCGCGAGTTGCGTCCTGCTCACCGTCCCGCTTCAACTGGGCCTGGGAATGCTGATTGAGAAAGGGCTCGGCACGGAAGACACGGCGCAGACCTTTCTTCGCCTTTTCGGATTGATCATGCTTCTCTTGGCGGTCCTCATGTTCTGGAAAATGTATCGGAACTATCGAGCGAGTCGAAAAGGCGCTCCCCGCGCCCGGGCGGCGTGGTTGAGACGCTTCCGCTTGCCACGACTCAAGCGGAAGATCCGCAAGACGGGCGACGACCTGGACGAACGCACCACGACGAATCAATCGCGATGACGTGCCCCGAGATAGACTTAAGATCCAAAAACACTTCAGCCTTCTCGAACAGTTCAGGAACCTTGTGATCGGCAAAAGATTGATGAGACGCGATATCCTGCCAGATGGTGGCGGTGAGAAATCGATCCGGGTCATCCCGCCCGCGCCCGAACAATCCGGCCTCCAGCCCCCCCGAATCCTTCATGCCGGGATTCCAGACTTCCTGCTGCATGTGAATGAAATGAGCCTTGCGTTTCGTGTTCACTTTGCAGTTTGCCGTACGCAGTAGCGACCCCTCGCCAATCGCATCAGTCATTGATTCGAGCCGACCTGGGATATCGAACATGAACTCGAACAGCGTAATCGTGATCGAGTCATACATTTCAGCCTGGCCGCTCGCCTCTGCGATCGAATCGTGGGCTTCGCTCATGAATCGTAGATACGAATCCTCATTCTCCCACAGACCGAGGATGCACGCCTCCATCGGATCATTTTTGCCCCAGCCCCCGATCTGCCCGCAAAAGCCGTCAAGATCCGCGAGAGCGGACCAGTGTTTCTGGGCGCGACTGAAGTCGGGACGCGCCGGCTCCGGGACCACGCAGATAATCCATTTCAACAGCATGTGATTTGTTTCACTGACATTCAAGCCTGACGAGCAATGTCATTTCAATGCACACAGGGGTCGTATCGTATACTCTTTTGCGAGTTCTTCCCGCCGGAGTGGGGATCAGACCCTCAGGAGCAAACAGATGCGAGTCGTCGTGACCGGACAGATCGGCATGAACAAGAAGCCTTATCTGGAGGCGGTGGCCGATCTGCACGGCGAAAGCGGCGGGCGGATCGAAATCTTCAACGTGGGCGACATGATGTACGAGGAATCCCCGGATATCCGCTCCGGGCGGGTGCTCGACCTTCCCCTGAGCCGCCTCACAAGCCTGCGTCGAGCGGTCTTCAAAGACATCATCTCCGAGACATTGCCGGTGCAGGACCACCCCGACGTCATTATCAACACCCACGCGACATTTCGCTGGCGTCACGGATTGTTCAGCGCGTTTGATTTCGATCTCATGCGCAAGTTCGCCCCCGACATGCTCATCTGTCTCGTGGACAACATCGAGATGGTACATCATCGCCTGCACGCCGAACATGAGATCGACGCGACCCTGAAGGATTGCATGGTCTGGCGGGAGGAGGAGATTCTCGCCACGGAACTGCTGGCTCAGGCGATGGGGGTCCCCAATCGTTTTTATATTCTCAGTCGAGGCAGGCACGTAGAAACCATCGAATCGTGTCGTCGCCTGGTGACGATGCCCGAGTTGAAGAAGGTCTATCCAAGCTTTCCCATGAGCCACGTGGTGGACATGCCGGAGGTGCTTGAGGAGATCGATCATTTTCGCGCCGAACTGGCGAGACATTTCATTGCGTTCGATCCCGGCGATGTGGATGAAAAACTACTTCTCGATAATGCCCTGGCCGCGTCCGCAGAAGGAAAGGACTGGCTTATGATCGAGCCGCATGCTTTCGGTGGGCAGGTGGGGGCCGAGCCGTTCCGGGTGTCGGTGCGGGAGGTGCTGGATATCGCCGGAGACATCGACGGGCAGATTTACATGCGCGACTTCAGGCTCATCGATCAGGCGGACATGATCTGCTCGCTGATTCCCGAACTTCCGGGGGGCGTGCCGGGCTTGTCCAGCGGTGTGGAACGGGAGCTTCAACACGCCTGGGAGCACACGAAAGAGGTCTACGTGGTCTGGAAACCCAAGAAAAATCCCAGCCCGTTCATCACCGAGACCGCGACGAAGATTTTTTCATCCGTGGATGATGCCCTGACGCACTTCCAGGAGAAGGGAATGATGACCCCGCTGGGGTTGTTCGAACAGTAAGTATCGGGAATAGTTTGAATTTGGTCGGAGGGAATAATGTATCCGGATCTGGAATACGTCCTGAAAAAGCGATACTCCCTGATGATTGCGTATCGCCTGATGGTGCTGTTTCTCATTGTGTTGGGAATGATTCCCCTCGCGAAACTGCTCATCGAAGGTATTGTCGTCATTCCTTTTTATATAAATAGAGGTTTCATTCCTCGCAACACGTCTACTTGGACGGATCTGATCGTGAATCATCTTCCGACTTCTGGGGGATACTTCATTGCCGCGTTGCTTTTAGCGGTGATGCAGCAAAGGCTGATCTTCTGGCTCACTCCGTTGCCCCGGAAGCAATGTCCGCAATGCGGTTACAACATCAAGAAACTCTCCGAGCCGCGCTGCCCGGAATGCGGGATGGAGTTGCCGAGGGAAATGGTGAAGCAAAATGAAGAGGCGTAATCGATCTGAAAGCGGGCCAAGGCTGCCGTTTGGGACTGCTTAGAGACTATCTCAAAACCCGTATTGATGCAGGCGGCGGTACCACAGAAGGATGCATTGCAGCTTGATCATTGCGAGGTAATTGCATGACCGCTTCGACCAACGCACGAGGATCGAGCGGCAGCCGTTCAGCCAGGCGATCAGACGTTCCACGACCCAACGCCGGGGCTTCTCGCCGTGCGTTGCTCCCGCCCGTCTCTCTTCACCGATGCGGCGGATGTGCGGCACATAACCATACACTTCCGCCGCCGCGTGGCCCGTCGGATTGTCATAGCCCTTGTCCAGACAAAGATGCTGGATCAGTTCATGGATCGGACACGGCGGCTCGATGAACACCGCCTCCAGCGTATCCTGCAAAAGCATCGTGTCGTGTACGTTCGCCCCGGCAATCACCACCGCCAGCGGTCCGCCTTTGCCATCGCTCAACACAGAGCGCTTCGTGCCGTTTTTGCCGCGATCCGTGGGGTTCCGACCGATCTTGTCCCCCCTTTTCGCGCCTTGCCCATCACGCCGTCGGCCGACTGCCATTGCCACTGGATCTCGCCGAGATCATCGGCGCGGTACAGCAGCGTGGCAAGGATGCGGTCGAAGAGTCCCATGTTCACCCAGCGCTGAAAGGTGCGATGGACGCTGCTGTCATCGCCGAACTCGCGTGGCAACGCCTCCCATTGCGCCCCGGTGCGAAGAATGTAGATGATGCCGTCCAGGGCGGCGCGGAGATCGATACGCGGCCTTCCTGTCTTCGCCGGCGGGTCATGCTCGTCGAGAATGGGGTGAATGATGCAGTCCCAGAGGTCGTCGGGGCACTGCCAGATCGTCGGCAGCGGCTTGGCTCCTCGTTTTTTTCGTCGTTTGGCCATCCTGGCACTCCTTTCCGGTCATCCATGACCAAAGGGAGTATCGACCATTCAAAGGGTTTTGAGATAGTCTCTAAAGGGTCTCGTGGTGGCGATATCACTCCGATGCGGGGAAGCGGTGTCGTCAATGCGATTGGAAGCTGTGCTTGCAAGCACTCGGACAACCACTTTTCGTGGCGTTCGAGACTCAATGCTTACATTTGTAAGGTTTCTCTCCTGTCGCAGAGTGATGCACAAGGTAGCAAAGGGTCTCGTAGCGGCGATATCACTCCGAGGCGCGGGGGGCGGTGTCGTCCGTGTGGTTGGAAGCGGTGCTGGCAAGCTTCACGGACGACTCCCGTTGGTCGCTGTCCGTGTCACCTAAAAAACTGTAATGAGCAATCTGTTCCCGACTCTCACAGCTTCCACAGCAGGAGCGCCGTGGTCACGGTGCCGGCGAAGGCCCCTCCGTAGCAGATTATCTTGAGGAGGAGATCGAAGTTGCGCAGGCCGAAGTCCATGAGAACGTGGCGGATGCGATGCACGCAGTGGAACATACTGAGGCTTATGACCCCGAGCAGGACGATGCTCACCGGCCACCACCCGACGACGGAGGAAATCTGCTCGTATTGCTCGACCGCGCGGGCGGCGTCACTCGTGGGCATCACGAATCCGGTGACGAGAATGATCGCGGGAAGGAACAGCGCGCTCATCACGCCGCCTGCCGAAAACAGCGACCACCAGAATGCCTCGTTCGATCGGCTCATCGCAGCACCCCCCACAAAATGACCAGGCTGATGACCAGCCAGGGGCCGTAGCCCATCGCGGTCGCCACCAGCGGATCGGCCAGTCGCTTCTCCCCGATGAAGAACGGCATGGCCCGGGGGGTCAGGTTGAACCACGTGATCGAATGCCAGAGCGACGCAACCAGGGCGATGAGGTGCAACCCTATCCAGAGCGGGCTCCTCAGCGTTATGAGCCACTCACTGAAGGTCTCCTCTCCCCCGCCGAGCTTCGCCAGCATGATCAGCAGAACGATGAGGTAGGCTCCGAGGAAGACTGCCGTGAGTTCCCGGATCATGAACATCATGTAGG